>JANXSE010000431.1 GCA_025356695.1 Betaproteobacteria bacterium | reverse complement strand
GCAATCTGAAAGTCGCTTTCAGACATCGGAGCATCAGCGCCAAGAGGCCCCCATCGGCGATGCCCGATGGCTGGTAAAAGCAGTTTGTAACCTTGTGCGTCTGTTCTAACAAGGATAAGGCGGTAAAGCTCAAGATCTAGCATATTTCGCTGCATCACAAGCACGTCTCCAGCGGTCGCTTTGTTGCGAATCGCTATCAAATTGCTTGTTAGTCTCGACTCCGGAGACCGCTCACCGCCCCACGTTTGGAACTGGTATCGCGTGATAACTCGAGAGATAAACTTGTCGCCATCGAAAAGGTCGGCAAAGATATTTCGGTCAATGGTTGGCTTTCGTGCGGACGTTAGTCCTGAAAGTCCCGGAAAGAACGGCCGTAGCGCTTGAGGAATTACCATTCCGCCTTGATGGCCGACTGAGTTTCCCGTGTCATTGGAAGCTAAGACCTTAAAAAATGGCTTGTCCCAATTCGGGTCATTTAGCAACGCCGAGATAGTCATTTGAGAACGCCGTATAGACGTTCAAGAAAAGATGCCGCCGAGATTTTCGGCTCGTCAGCGAATGCAGGAGTCGAACAGGCGAACGCCATTAAAGCGAATTGATTTAAACGCATGGATTACCTCTCATGTAAAGCGCTCAAGCGGAAACATGCGAGCTACGGCCACATCGCCCAGCCCACCCGATCCGTCTGCGCTTTAAAGAAATGCCCCTGAGTTGTCGTAACAAACAGGGTCGTCATATCCGGCCCGCCAAAGGCGCAATTAGTCGGCCGTATCGCGGGCACCGGATGTGTTTCGAGTACGCGCCCGGTCGGTGAGAACACGGAAATCATGGGCCCCGGCCCGGCTACTTCCCAGCCGTGGGTCGCGACAATGTTGCCCTCGATGTCGAGGCACATGCCGTCGATGCCGCGATGTATGCCTCTGTAATCCTCGCCCCAGGTAAAAAGCGTCGTGTAAATGCCGAGGCTGCCGTCGTCTTTGATCGGATAGGCCCGCAGTTCGCGCGCGATGCCTTTCGTATAACCGCTCTCCGCGACGTACAAGGTGGTCTGATCCTGCGACACGAGAACGCCGTTCGGCTGCGTCGTATCGAACGTGGCGCGCGTGACGGTGTAGCTGCCGTCGGCTTGCGGATCGCAGCGCAGAACCGATTGATGATCGACTTCCATTTTGGAGTCTTTGTCCCAGTTGCCACTGTTGACCGGGTTGGTAAACCAGATGCGGCCTTTACGGTCGACGGCGAGATCGTTGGGCGTGTTAAGGCGTTTGCCATCGAGGCGGTCGGCGATGACGGTATTTTTGCCGTCAGCGTCAAAGCGCACGATTGAACGACCGCCCGAGCAGCAGCCGAACAACTGGCCTTTGGCGTCGTAGCAAAGCCCGTTGGTGCGGTCAGTATTTTCGCGCGCGACGGTGATATCGCCGCTCTGCAAGTCGTAGCGCATGATGCGGCTCGCTTGTATGTGCGTGAAGTAAATATGTTCGCCATCCCAGACCGGGCCTTCGGTCAGCGGCTTCGCTGGCGGCTTCATCAATAATTCGAATCTCCACTGCTTCATAGCGGCTTCCTTTTTTATGTATCTGCCTTCACTTTCCCAGATGCTTATCGAAAAACCGGGCAATTTCCTCAAACGCTTCTTTCGCTTCAGGCGCGGTGTAGTCGCGGTACCACCCGCCGTGGGCCTGGCCTTCGTGCACATACAGCGCTGCTTCGACGCCGGCTTGCCGCAGTTTGCGGTGTACGCGCACGGTGTTGCTTAACAGCAGATCGCGCGTGCCGGTGTTGAGTATCGTCGGCGGAAAGCCGGCCATGTCGCCATAGACGGGCGACAGCAGGGGATCTTTAAGATCGCGCCCGTTCGCATACATTGCAGCGCGCACATCGCAACTCGCACCGTAAGCGACCAGTACGTTATCGACCATTGCATTGGTCTGAAACGAGTCGCCTGCGCCCGTTAGATCGGACATCGGTGTTCCTGGCGCGATCGCGCCCGGCAGTGGCAGTTTATCCATCTTCGCTTTGAGCACCATTGAAAGCGTCAGCCCGCCGCCGGCGGACGAACCAATGATGCCCATGTTTTTGGCGGGCGCCATTTTTTGCGCAGCTTTCCAGACGGTCATTGCGTCGTCGAGTGCTGCGGGGTACGGGTGGTCGGGCGGCATACGGTAATCGACCGACAGCACTTTAAATCCGCCGAACCCCGCCATCATGGTGGCTTCGCTGGTGCCCGATTCGCCAGGGCCGTTCACATAACAACCGCCATGAACGTGGATCAGCAGACGGTTGACGTTTTGCGGCGGGATGACTGCCGGCGTGAGCATGAACGCTTTAACGCCGTCGATGGTCATGGGCTCGATTTTTACTTTCATTGCTTCGCGCATCGCCGGCAGACCGCGCACGGCGGCTTCAGCAGTTTTGGCGACCTGCTCTTTCCATTCCTCTTTTGTTTTCGGCAGCACGTTCCAGGTCGGACTCAGCGGCGCGCCGATGATCTTCTGCATCTGCGGGCTGACGGTCGTCGGGACCGGGAGGGTGCGCGCCGGCACCTCGCGGGCGCCCGGCGGCGATTGGGCCACGGCCAAATGCGGGAAACTTCCGACACTCAATGCAAACGCGACTCCATAGACTGACATCGATAGGTATTTCAAGCTGACCATGGCTGCTCCCTTTTTTTGGACTCGCGTCGCCGCTGATACTGGCTGCACCGGGATGGGCTGTTAAAGCCGTTAAAAAATTCAAATGCGTTTTGAGTCATTGCATGCATCCGCGGCGTGATCTGGTTGACCAGATTCAGCGAGGCGGATTAAAGACACCTTTGCGTTAAAACCGCTGCTGGCTCACGAACTGCACGACAGCGCCGAGCAGCCGGCGCGATTGCGCGCCCATTCGGGACGCCGCTCGGCGAGTTCGTCATGCGTGGGTTGCTCGTCGTACGGGTGCTGCAACACCATCAGCAGGCGCTCCATGACCGACGCGTCGTCCTGTGCCAGCGCATCAATGGCGAGCTGGGCGAGGTAATTGCGCAGCACGTATTTCGGATTGACTCGATTCATGCGCTCGCTGCGAGTCTCATGGGCCGCCGTATCGGCCAACACTCGCCCGATGTAGCGCCGTAGCCACGCCGCAATTCGGGCGGCATGTTCGTTCGCGAGTTCGCCATCGCTATAAAAAGCGCGGCGCAGCGGCGTGACGAGTGCGCTGTCAGGAAGCGTCGCATCCATCGGCACCTGCGCCAGCAGTCGGAAAAAAATCGTGAAATCGGTTTCGGCCGCGGCGAGCAAGTCAAATAAGTCGTTGTGCAATTGCGTATCTGCCGGGTCCGTGGAAGGCGTTAAACCCAGCTTGGCGCAAAGGGCAGAGTGCCACGCGCTTTGAAACACTTCCTCATAAACGCCAAGCGCGTGCTCGAACGGCGCTTTATCTTCCAGCAGCGGATACAGTGCGTTGGCAAGCTGGAGCAAATTCCAGTGGGCAATCTGCGGCTGGTTGCCATAGGCGTAGCGCCGCCCCTGCGCGTCGGTCGTGTTCGGCGTCCACCCGGGATCGTACCCTTCAAGCCAGCCGTAAGGACCGTAGTCGATCGTAAGCCCGAGGATCGACATGTTGTCGGTGTTCATCACGCCGTGCACAAAGCCGACGCGCATCCAGTCCACGATCATGAGCGCGGTACGCCGGCAGATT
>JANXSE010000263.1 GCA_025356695.1 Betaproteobacteria bacterium | reverse complement strand
CCTTTGTAGGGCACATGCACCAATTTCACCTTTGCCGCCTGATTGAACATTTCACCGGTCAGGTGAATAAGCCCGCCGGTGCCGGAGGAGGCGAAATTCAGCTCGCCCGGGCGCAGCTTCGCGAGCGCGATGAGGTCCTTGATGTTTTTAACCGGCAGCGCCGGATGCACGACCACGATGTTGGTCGTGGTGCCGGCCATCGACACCGCCGCGAAATCGCTGCGCAAATCGAAATTGATTTTCGCGTAGTACGACATCGCCACCGCATGCGAGCCGAGCGCGCCCAGCAGCAGCGTGTAACCGTCGGCCGGCGACTTGGCGACGACTTCAACGCCGATGTTGCCTGCGGCACCCGGACGGTTATCGACCACCACCTGCTGGCCGATGCGTTCGCCGAGTTTCTGCGCCAGCACACGCGTCATCAGATCGGCCGAGCCGCCGGCCGGATAGGCGACCAGCATGCGCACCGGCTTGGCGGCGTAGCCCGCCGGTTTGCCGCTTTGCGCATGCGCTACGGTCAATGTTGACAGGATGGCCGCGGCGCAGGCGGCAACGGTGGTGCGGCATGCTGCGCGTTTGCAGGAATTCATGGGTTTTTCCTGAGGTGTTTCAGCGATGGTTGCCGGGGCCGGCGTGCGAGACTTCAATCGTCGCACTACGCTCAATTTCGCCGGCGGAGGAAAAATGGACATGCCCCTTTGGTACTGGCAAATTTGTTTTGGCGCGCTGGTGATCGCGCTTATGCTGGCACACGAGATCGACTGAGCGGCGGCGTGGCACCGCCGCTCATGCGGTGATTAGCGCACCGTTTTGCGCGTGAGCACCAGATTGTCGAAGACGAGGTTCAGCGACCAGATCCAGCGCGAGCCTTCGAACAGCTCCGGAAAGTTCGTATAGCCCTTGACCGAAGTCACACCGATGTCCTCGTCGGTGTATTCATAGGCGCGCGGCCATTTGCTGTCGTCGAACGAAGGCGCGGCCCAGTTCGCCGGCATCGGGTAATGCACGGCATAACATTTGTCTTCGCAGCCGGGCTTCGGCGCATGCGGGTGGATGCGGCCGAGTTTGGTGGTGTCGTGTTCGTTGCCTTTTTCGATGACGTCGTCCGGGCTTTTCAGGGGAGCGATGTAGAACGCCTGCGCCTTCCATGAACTGTCGGTCACGGTACCGTCGGAAAAGCGCGCGATGAGCCCGCCATCGCCCTGGTAGAACTTCGATTTGTTGCCGAAATTGATTTCGGTGCCGAGGCCGAGGTCTTCTTCCCAGTCGACCACTTTGAACGCATAGGTGATCGGCCGCTTGGCCTTGAATTTGACGACCACCGAATTGAACGGCGTGTAGGGGCCCGGGTCGACCGCGACGAGCTTGCCATTGACGTAAAACTCGAAATAATTGTCGGCCACAATATAGCCGGTGATGACTTCGCCATCGGCGTCGATCACGGTCACCGGCACGTTGGCGGTCGACACCTCGCTCGTCTTCGACGGCGTGACGCTGGTGCACTCGTTGAACAGGTCGGCGCCCTTGGGGCCGGTCTGGAAGGCGGTCTCGGCCGGCACGGTCCATGTCTTGCCGTCCAGCGAAGTAATCGTGCCGACCGCGCTGATGCGATGATTGGCGACATTGACCGGGCATTGATACAGATTGTCGATGACCTTTTTGCCGACCCCTTGCGTCACCGATCGGCCTCCCGCGCCCTGTGCGCCGGCCTCGGCAACCAGCATCGCAGTGCATACGACGGCGGCAAGCAGGCTGCTGCAAACAATGGAAAGCAAAGACTGCGCTGGTGCGGCCATGGGGATCTCTCCTCGGTTGGTGTGCCGGCACCTGTCGTTGGCCGGTCATCGTTTCTTGTTTCATTGTGCCTGCGCCGGGCGGGCACACAAAGCTTAGTCCGATTGCACCGGCTCCATCAAGGGCGAAACACAATGTTTTGCCCCCGCCCGGTAGCGATTCGTGGTGCCGCGGTTTACCATGCATCGGGTACGCTGATTTTCCAATCGCAAACGATTACTGTTTGCATATTGGCACGGGAGTTTGCACGGGCATGACGAAGCAATTTTTGTTTGCCGGAATATTGTGTCTGGTGCTTGCCGGCACCGCGCAGGTATCGGCCCATGAAATGCCCGCGCACAACGCATCGACGGATGCGGCGGCTTCGCCGGTCGCAACGTCGCCGCACGCCGCGCATGATGCACACGCAGAATCTGCGACCGACGATGATGACGACATGGTCATGCTGCATCCGGGGCTTCCGGAAACCTGGCTTGCTGTCGCCGCAATGGCGATGTTTTCGATGGCGATCTGGAGCCTGATGGCGCCTGTGCCGCGCGCAACCACGGCGCGCGCGATTGATCTCGCGGCGGTTCCCGTTGCCGGCAGTGTGGTGCGTTCTCTGATCCGCGGACCTTATCCGTTGCTGGCCGGCAAAATACTGTCGGTCGTGATATTCCTGCTGGTGCTTGCCGCCGGCTTTTTTGGTACGGCGTATCCAGAGCGCAATTTTGCGACGGCGTTCGTGTGGAACCTGTGGTGGCCGCTGGTGGTGGTGTCGGTGCTGTTTCTGGGCACCGCATGGTGCGCGATCTGTCCCTGGGATGCGCTGGCGAACTGGCTGGTGCGCCGCCGCTGGTGGCGCCGCGCCGATCCGCATCCCGGACTTAACCTGAGGGTGCCGCGTTACCTGCACAACAGTTGGCTGGCGCTGCTGATGTTCCTGGTGCTGACCTGGCTGGAAATCGGCTTCGGTGTCACCACACTGCCGGCGGCAACCGCGGCGATGGCGCTCGCGATGCTGGTACTGTCGGCGGTTTTTCTGCTGTTGTTCGAACGCAAGGCGTTTTGCCGTTACGCCTGTCCGGTCGGCCGCACGCTCGGTTATTACGCGCGTCTCGCGACTGTCGCAGTGCGACCGGTTGTGCAGGCGACCTGCGATGCGTGCAAGTCACTGGACTGTTACAACGGTTCACGCGAGATCGAGCCGTGCCCGACCCACCTGGTGGTCGGTCGTTTCAGCGAGAACACGAATTGCCTGTCCTGCGGGAATTGCGTGCAGAGCTGCGCGCAGAAAAACGTCAGCTGGTGGCTGCGTTCGCCGGGCAGCGAGGCGAAGAGCCTTGCGCGACCGCAGTGGGACGGCGCATGGTTCATGCTGGCGCTGCTTGGTATTACGACGTTCCACGGTCTGACCATGATGCCGTTCTGGGCTGATTGGGCGGGTGCGATTTCCACGGCATTTGACGCAAGCGGCCGTCCATTGTTCGGATTCACCCTCGGCATGATCGGCAGCCTTGTACTGCCGGTGCTGGTCTACGGCCTGTGTGTCGGCGTACTGCACATGGTTGCCGGAAAAGCCGGCTCGTACAAGACGCAGTTTGCGGCGTTTTCGTTTGCGGCACTGCCACTGGCTTTTACCTACCACCTTGCGCACAACCTTGATCATCTGTCGCGTGAAAGCATCGACGTGTTTTCGCTGTTGTCCAATCCGCTTGGCAATGACGCGGTGCGACGCACGATGGCGGAAATTCACGGGCAGATGATGGCGCCACTGTTTCCCGACGACGTGATGTTTGCGCTGCAGACGGCGTTGATGGTGTTCGGCTTCTGGCTGGCCATGCAGATTCTTCGCCATCGCGGGCGCGACGAGCGCTTGGTCGGGCCCGGCGGATTACGCGGATGGCGGCTGTTGCCGATGCTGGCCTTTGTTGCGGCAATAACCGCGATAAACCTCTGGTTGATGGCGCAGGATATGGAAATGCGTTTCTGATCCGCAGGGCCCGGCCGGGTGTTCGCGGCGGGGCGGGGGGCGCCAAACCGGTTGCGCGCCGGTGTTAAATTGGCGGCACCGTGCCCAAATCATTGATTTAACAGTATTTGCCCATCTGATTCCGGATGGGAAAAGTCGAAAAAATAGTGTAGAATCGCGCCTCTTTCGAATTTCCGGAGTCGCATCATGTCGCGCGTATGTCAAATAACCGGCAAGAAGCCGCAATACGGGAACCATGTTTCCCACGCCAATAACAAGACACACCGCCGCTTTCTGCCGAACCTGCAGTCGCGTCGTTTCTGGGTCGAGAGCGAGAACCGCTGGGTGCGCATGCGCGTATCGGGCGCGGGTCTGCGCACCATCGAC
>JANXSE010000385.1 GCA_025356695.1 Betaproteobacteria bacterium | reverse complement strand
GAACGCGATGTTGCCGGAATTCAAGAGTATGTTCGAACACGGTGCGATCACCTATGCGCAGCCCAGCGTTACCAAAGTCGGCGGTGTGACACAGATGCGCAAGGTCACAGCGCTGGCGGAGGCATTCGGCGTCAATGTGGTGCCGCATTCCGCCTATTTCGGCCCTGGCTTGCTGGCTTCAATTCACTGTATTGCGGCGATGCCGAAGGAAACGCTGGTCGAGCGCTACGACGCCGACTTTGCGGAGAACCCGCTGCATGATGCGATCAATCCGGGCAGCAACGGCCGCATCAATGTGCCGCAAGGGCCGGGCCTTGGCCTTGATCCCGATCCGGCGATGATTGCGAAGCTGCGCGTCGCCTAGGCCGCCGACACGGCGAGTTTCACGCGGTGCCGAATTTTGTTTCGACTTTGATGCCGACTTCTTTCAGCATGGGGGTCGGCAGGATGCCGCCGGCGCAGACGATCACCGCATCGTTCTCAAGAGAAATCTGCCGGCCTTTCTGCTCAAGCTGAACCGCTTCGCCAGTGACGCTGACGACGTTCGAGTCGAGGAGTACCTGCAGCTTCCTGTGCAGCAGCGTTTCCTCGAGCCGCTCGCGGTTTTTCGTCTTGATGCGGCCGAACGCAACGCCACGGTAGGACAAGGCGACCGTGGTGCCGTCTTCACCGGCAATCGCCATTGCCGCTTCGATGGCGCTGTCGCCGCCACCAACCACCAGCACGCGTTTGCCACGGTACTGTTCGGCATCGATCAGCCGATAGACCACTTTCGGCAGATCCTCGCCGGGCACGCCGAGTTTGCGCGGCGTGCCGCGACGGCCGATCGCCAGCAGCACCGAACGCGCGTAATACTCGCGGCGGCCGGTGTTTACCCGGATGCCGTGTTCGGCCGCCATGATTTTTTCGACGCGTTCGCCGTAGCTGATGGGAATGCGCACACGTTCGACGATGCCCTGCCAGAACTGCAGCAGGGATTCCTTCGAGATTTCACCGAGTTTGGTCTTGCCGATGATCGGCAGCGTGATCGGCTGGGTCAGCACGATTTTGTTGCGCGGATAGTGGTAGACGGTGCCGCCGAGGCTGTCTTCCTGTTCGACGGTGACAAATTTCAGTTTTTGTTCCATCGCGGCAAGCGTTGCCGAGAGGCCTGCAGGGCCCGCGCCGACGATCAGCACGTCGAGTTGATCGCCCTGTGCACGGTTCTTCGCGATTGAGGCAATCGCCTGCCGCCCCTGTTCGGCGGCTTTGCGGATGAGGCCCATGCCGCCCAGTTCGCCGGCGATATAAATGCCTGGCACATTGGTTTCGAAATCCGGTTTGACATAGGGAATATCGACGCCGCGGCGCTCGGTGCCGAACACCAGCTTGATCGCCTCCACCGGGCAGGCCGCGGCGCAGGCGCCGTGGCCGATGCATACCGTCGGATTGATCAGGTGCGCCTTGCCGTTGACGATGCCCAGCGTTCCCTCCGGGCAGGCCCTGACGCAGGCACCGGAACCCATGCAGATGTTGTGATCGACCACAGGATGCAGGCTGGGCGGATCGGTCAGCCCGGTTTCGGCCGAGCGCTGCAGCGTGGCGAGCGAGCGTGCCTCGCGCTGTCGCAGATGGCGCAGGTAGTAGAGCAGTATGAGCAGCAGCGGCAGCCCGTAGGCCGACCATAACGGAATATCGATCATGGCCTGCGTCCTTCGGAATTGGTGGGCGGCTGGCTTTGCAGTGGATCCCGCTTGATGATCTTGCGCCAGTTGTCCGGCACGTGGCAACGCTCGCACTGCTGGCCGTAGCTGCCGAAATGCACATCGTCTTTTTTGCCATGGCAGGTTGCGCAATCGGTGCCCAGAGTGAAGCGGTCTGTCACCGGTGCGGTATGGCAGGACTGACAGCTGATCTTCACGTGCACGCCGTCGAGTTTGAAGCGGCTCTTTTGATTGTGGTCGAACTTTGCGCCTTTCCACCCGCGTGCGTCGTGGCAGTCGGCGCAGAGCGGCCCGAGACGCTGCTTGTGATAATCATCCCTGGCATGGCAGCTTGCGCATTCCGCAGCGAGCACGATTTTTTCGGTAACCGGCGCGTTGTGGCAGGCCTGGCAGGTGGCTCGCGCGTGGGCGTCATTCAATTTGAAGTGGCTGCGCTGATTGTGATCGAAGCTGGTCTTCTTCCATGAGCTGGCCTCATGGCAGTTGTCGCAGCGCGGACCGAGCCCCTGTTTGTGGCGGTCGTCGGCGGCATGGCAGGACAGGCAGTCGCTTTTTGCATCCTTGAATGCCAGCGTCTGGTGGCATTGTTTGCATTTGGCGTCGGCGTGACGGCCGCGCAATGGAAAGCGCGATCGGGCGTGATCAAAACCCGTGTCGCGCCAGCCGCGTTCGTTATGACAGTCGTTACATTGACTGCCCAGTTGCCCGCGGTGCCCTTTCTCGCGATCGTCGCGTTCGTGGCAGCCGTTGCAGAGCGCCGGCGGCTTTTCGCGAAAGCCGCTGTCCTTGTGGCAACTGTCGCATTTCGCCGTCCGGTGTTTGCCGCGCAGGGCAAAATGCGAATCACGGTCGTGATCGAAACTGGACGTCTTCCAGCCGCGCTCGTTATGGCAGCTTTCGCATTTTTCGCCCAGTGAGCCCTTGTGAGGATCGTCCTTGCGGTGGCAGGACAGGCAATTGACCGCCAGCTTTGCCTGATAGAGCGGTTTGCGATGACAGCTGTCGCATTTCACCGTGCGGTGCCTGTCGCGCAGCAAAAACCGCGTGTCCGTGTCGTGCCTGAACGAAGGCGCTTTCCATTTTTCCGGCTCGTGGCAGGATTCGCAGCGCGCGCCGAAGTGGCCTTTGTGCGCGTCGTCCTTGCGGTGACAGGAAAGGCAGTCTTTTGGCGTGTTCGCGTATTTCTGATTGACGTGGCAGTCGGCACACTTCACCTGCGCGTGACGCAGCAGCAGCGGAAAACGCGTGCCGGCGTGGTCGAAGCGCGTGTCCTTCCAACCGGTTTCATTGTGGCAGCCGGCGCATTTGGCGCCAAGGCCGCCGTTGTGCTTGTCATCCTTGCGGTGACAGTCGATGCACTGCGATGGCGCGGCGCGGTGTTTGCTGCCGGCGCGGTGACAACTCGCGCAGACGATCGCGCCGTGTTTGCCGTGCAGTGCAAAGTCGGTCTGCGTGTGGTCGAAGCTGCGTTCGTTCAGGATCACCGTGCGCGCGTCGCGCCCCTTGTGTTCGGTGTGGCAACGCCTGCACTCGCGGTCCTTGAGGCGGCCGTGATGGCCACTGCCGTTGCGCACGTCGGCTGCGACATCCTTGTGACAGTCCAGGCACAGTCGCGGCTGCGCCTGCCGGTCCATGCGCACGTGGCAGTTGCTGCACTCGGTTTCGAGTTTCGCGTGGCCCTGAATGACGCGGCCGGGCATGATCGCCGATTCGATGTTTTGCGCGCCGGCGGTGCCAGCTGCAATAACGAGTGCGACGAACGCCGCCACAACGGTACCAAAGGTTCTAATAAACGTGGACAGCCACGACATGGATGACGGCCGTTATCGCCAGCATGCAAAGAAACGGAATGTGCACGACATGCCAGAGCGAGAACAGACGCTCGTAAGCCGACAACTGGGCGGCCTGCTGCGCGGCGCGCAGTGTGCTGTCGATGCCGGGGAGCACGCGTGCGCCGTTTGCACCTGCGTTTGCGAAGGCGGCGGCGATGCAGCGCAGCGTGGCGCGACGTTTCCAGCCGATCAGGCAAAACCGCTTCGCGCCGGTTGTCCAAACGGCTGCCGGACTTGCGGCATAGGCAATAAATCCACGCACGCCGGCCCGTATTTCCGGCGACCATTGCAACTGCGGTTCGAGCGCATCAAGATTTTTTTCCAGGTCCTGCTGCAGTTCCTTCAGTGTTAATTGGCTGCCGTAAAGGCCGCGGTGGATTTTCCGGTAGAGAAAGCGTCCGACCAGGCCGCTGCCGACCACCAGCAACATGCAGACCAGCGCCACCGCCGCGTTTGGCGAGCCGATCCTAAAAGTTGAATGGAACATCACCAGCAGCGGTCCGGCGATGCCGCCGATCATGTGAAAGCGGAACCAGTACTTCAGCGCCCCCCAGTCCTGCATGATGCGCAGACGTTTGCGCATCGGATACAGCAGCAGGCCGAGCATCGTGGTGCCGCCGGTCAGACCCAGTGCGTAGCCAATGTCCCTGCCGGAGTCATAGGGGCGAAACCGGATCACGTACCAGATCGCGGCAAACAGGCAGACCGCTGCTGCGATCCACATGGCGAAACGCATGAGCGCGGAGAGGCGCGCCGCGAGCGACGGCTCAACCGTGACGGGGGCGCTGGATTTGATGGTGGCCTGAAGACTCATGGCGTCAAATATTCTTTGGCACGGTTGGGGTGGTCAATGGTTGCGGCACTTCGCGTTGTTGCCGGCGTGGTGCGCGGATCGCGCGTGACGGTCGAGGCGGCGGTAGCAACGTGTGCGGTCGTTGCGGGCCGTGTTCAATGCCCGTCGCGGTAAACAATATATGCGCAATATATGCATCGCCAAAAATTTCCGCATGCATCATGCAATGCGCGGACAAGAATAATGTGCCGGCTGCGATGTTGTTATGACATTTCGCACGTTTGGTGGTTGTGAGCATTGCGTTGTTGTGTTTGTGCAACGCTTGTTTGAACTCAATGAGCGGCAATCACAGCGCTGTGTGCGCGCTGAAGTTGTGTTGAGTCAAATTGACCGATATCAAAATAATATTTTCTGACGAATAAATAAATCGACTTTGCGAACATGATGAAGTGTTGTTCATTCGATGAACAACGAACATTGTTTCGTGATCAATCACACATTCGAATCAAAAAACATTGTTGAGCGTGACTTTTGCACGTGACGTCATTTGCAATCGCAAACAATACTGCGCTCGCTTCGTGCAGGTGTTATGCCTTGCACGCAAGTGTCCTTGGAGAGAGGGGCATTGTTCGCATATCAATGTAGCGGAGGGATTTATGAAACTGACACGCACTGTTCTTGTATCGTGGGCGGGCGCCTTGTTATGGCTGGTGGCGCAATGCTGTTCGGCAGCGACGATCACCGGATCGCAGCATGACTTCACATCGAAGAACTGGTCCGGCGGGCGCATCTGCATTGCCTGCCACGTTGCGCACAAATCGGACACCTCGGTGACCGACGCACCGCTGTGGGGACACGCCAATTCGACGCAGACTTATACGCTCTACAGTAGCCCGACGCTGAATGCCGGGCCGATGGCGCAACCGAGCGGCCTGTCGAAGCTGTGCATGTCCTGCCACGACGGCACCGTCGCGGTCGACAGTTTCGGCGGTGTCACCGGCACCACGCCGATTTCCGCCGTGAACAACCTCGGCACATCGCTGGCGGACGATCATCCGATCGGGTTTATCTACAACTCGGCGCTGGCGACGGCAGACGGGGCGCTGTTCGACCCCAGTACGAAGAACGTGACGATCGGTTCCGGCAGTCAGACCAAGACGGGGACGATCGCCTCGATGTTGCTCTACAACGGCAAAATGGAATGTTCCTCCTGTCATGACGTGCACAACACGTTCACGGTGGGAACGAGCCATCTGGTGAAACTGCCGGAAGCCGGCAGCCAGATCTGTCTGGCCTGCCATAACAAGTAGGGCATAACCGGGAAGCACACCGGCATGGGCGTGGCCCCTGTGCCAGTGGCGGACGCAGCACTGCTTCTGCGAGCGGACTTTTTAGAGATAGGCACGGCTTTGATACGGCCGGATGATCTCGGTGCAAGTTTGTTTGCGGGTGGCGCGGAATGGGGTGGTGTGTTCGTCACACCTGAACCCGGCCTGCGGCTGCAGTGTGGACTGTGTCGTCCGCCTTCCCGGATGCTCCGAAAAAAATGAAACCAGACACTATTGCATACGGCACTGCCGGTCAGCGGCGGGACAGGGCGGGTTTGCCCGCGCTGAAAATCCAGCGGTTTCTCTGCCGCGTGCCGGTTGTCGCAATGCTTGTTGTCATGCAGGGATGCGGCGGCGTTGCGTTGTCGCCGCTGGCAAAAATTTCAATGGCGGCAACGGTGGCGGGCGGCGTTTCGCACGGTTCGATCATGGGCGGTAGCACGCTGGGCGCGCTGCGCAATGCCTTCGACAACGAAACCGCGGTTGCGACGATTGAAGAAGCAAAACCGCCGGTGCCCGCCGTCAAAGTGGCCAAAGAGACGGTGCGGCCCCAGTTCCGCGATGGACTGGAGCGCGCCTGTTATTTCCCGAACGCCAGCGGCCGCGGCCTGCCATGCACATAAAGGAACATCCGATGAGAAAAATCACATCTGCTTTGACCATGACGGTGCTGCTCGCCGTCAGTTTGCTCGCCGGCTGCGGATCGATACCGCTGGCGTCACGGCAGGCCGATCTGCAGGCCAAGAGTTTCACCGCAAGGCCGGACAAGGCGCGCATCTATGTTTACCGCGACGAAACCATTGGCTTCGCAGTGCCGATGACACTGGCGCTGGACGGGCGCGCAGCGGGGCGCACCGCCGGCCAGACTTATCTGATGTGGGATGTCGAGCCGGGTTCGCACGCGATCGCCTCGTACGCCGAAGACACCGCGACGCTGACGCTGCAAACGGAACCGGGGAAATCGTATTACGTCTGGCAGGAGGTCAAGATCGGTTTCTGGAAGGCACGCTCGCGCCTGCACGCAGTCGATGAAAGCACCGGGCGCAAAGCGGTCGGCGGGTGCGATCTGGGCGAACTCGCCGATGCACCGCAGAAGACGGCGTTGCGGGGCCAGTTGTGAGACCGCCGGCCAACCGCATGCACAGGCTGGCGGCATGGTTCGCCGTGGTGTTGCTGGCGGCCTGCGCGGCGCCTTCGACCAATGTTTCGAATGTGCCTGCCCGGCCTGCCGCGGTGTTTTATCCGCCGCTGCCGAATCCGCCGCGCGTGCAGCATCTGACGACGATTGCGAGCGACCTGGACATCAGCGCGCCGGCCGGTGGTTTCGCAAAATTCATTGCCGGCGACGATCAGCGCGAGCAGCGGCTGCGCCAGCCCTACGGTGTCGCCATGTTCGAAGGCAAGCTCTATGTCGCCGACAGCAAGGCGCCGGGGCTCGCCGTGTTCGATCTGGTGCAGCGCAAATTCTCGCTGGTCACCGGGTCAGGCAACGGGCGGATGAAGCGGCCGATCAACGTCACCATCGACAGCGACGGCAGCAAATACGTCACCGACACCGGGCGCGACCAGGTGCTGGTGTTCGACCGCAACGACCGCTTCGTCACGGCCTATGGCACAGCCGGCCAGTTCCGCCCGGTCGACACGGCGATCGCCGGCGAGCGCCTCTACGTCGTCGATATCCGCAACCATCAGGTGCAGGTGCTCGACAAACGCTCGGGAAAATTTCTCTTCAAGTTCGGTTCGGCCGGTTCGGCGCCGGGAGAGCTTTTTCATCCAACCAATATCTCGATCGGGCCCGATGGCGATGTTTACATCGTCGAGACCAGCAATTTTCGCGTGCAGCGTTTCAGCGCAGAGGGCAAGCCGGTGCGCATCTATGGCGAGTCCGGATCCGAATTCGGCACCTTCAGCCGCCCCAAGGGCATCGCGATCGACCGCGCCGGGCGTCTTTACGTCGGCGACGCCGCCTTCGAGAACGTGCAGATCTTCGATGTCAGCGGCAAGCTGCTGCTCTATTTCGGTCAGCCCGGCGACAAGGCCGAAGGGCTTAACCTGCCGGCCGGCGTCAGCATCGACTACGACAACATCGCTTTATTCAAACGGTATGCCGATCCGCGGTTTGCGATCGAGTATCTGATCCTGGTGGCGAGCCAGTTCGGCCCGAACAAGGTCGATGTCTTCGGTTTCGGCCGCATGCAGGGCATGCAGTATCCGCCCGATGCCAAAGTCAATGCCGCGCAATCCGTACAACCGGCGCATTGATACATCTTGAACGGCAAGCGTTTTGAACATGTATCGCAGCGAAAGCAGCGCGGAACGGAAATGCGGGAGTGGCACAGCCGCGCGGCGTGGTCGATGCACGGCGGCGCCTGTATCCCGGTGGTATTCATCGCGATATTTTCCTTCGCGGTGCCTGCCTGCGCCGAAGATATCGTGCCGTTTCGCGTCACCGGCGTCGAGGGCAGTGCAACGACGCGTTTTCTGCGCGATGAGATCATCAGCGGCCAGCCAGGGTCGGGGGCGCAATCGCGCCAGTCGCAATCCGATCTGCGGCAGGAGCTGTTTTTCATGACGCACAGCTACGCTTACCATCCGAACCTTGTGAGCCTCGATATCGGCGGCGGGCCGATCCTGCAGCGCCAGACATTTGCCAACGATGCCGGCGATTCGCAGTCGCAGGGCGCGCTCTATAACTTCACCGGCCGCGCGACCTTTCTGCGCGACAAGCCCTATCGCGGCTCGGTGTTTCTGGACCATCTGAATCCGACCGTAAGCGTGGCGCCGGGGCAGGTGCTCACACAGGAGAACACGCGCTACGGGTTCGATTTTTCACTGCTCGCGCCGGTCACGCCGGTGCCGATGAACATCGATGCTTCGCGCGCGCATTTTCAGGGGCGTGGTGCCGACCGCATCATTGACGACCAGGTCGACCGTCTGAACTTTCGCGCCAACCGCGCGTTCGGTGCTTACGGCTCGACGCAATTCCAGTATCAAAGCACGCACCAGCAGTCGCTCAGCGGCAGCCCCGGCCTGCCGATCCAGTCGAGCACGGCGGACACCAACGCCTATACGCTGGATTCGCGTTTCCAGTTCGGCGCCAACCGGCAGTATGACGTGGTCAATCTGATGACACTCAATACCCAGAGTTACGCGCTGGGCCTGGGGCCGTTTCCCGACCGCAAGGACGCGCGTTTTTTTCTCGATATGCGCGGCCGGCACACTGACCGGCTGCAGACCTTCGGCAGTTACAACTACAGTTCAAGCAACCAGGGCGATCTCGTCTCGACACTCAATTCGGCGGCCGGCGGCGTCAGTTACTGGCCGACCAAGGATTTGACCGCCACGTTTGGCGTGCACGGTGATAACAACCAGACCAACCAGTTCTTGGCGCATACCTACGGACTCGATGGCAGCGGCCGTTATCAGCGCAACCTGCCCCTGGGCCTGGCGCAGGCCAGCTACGGACTGCGTTATGACCAGCGCGATCAGCAGGCGCTTGCCAGTCAGACCAGCGTGCTCGGCGAGCGCCTGACATTGACCGGCACTATCTTCAGCGCGCTGGCGCGGCAACGCGTCAATGGCGCCAGCGTGATCGTCAGCAATATCACGCGCACGCAGACGTTTGTGGCCGGCCAGGATTACCTGCTGTCGGTGGTCGGCCTCGAAACACGCGTGCAGCGTCTGCTCGGCGGCAACATACTCGACGGCCAGGACGTGCTGATTGATTACAGCTACGACGTCGGCGGCACCTATGCCTATACGCAAACCGACCAGACGCTGAATTTGAGCTGGGGCATCGGCAGTTATCTCAACCTCTACTTCCGCTATCTCGATTCGATGCCGCGGCTGACCTCCGGCACGCCGACTTTCCAGCTCAACGAAGTGCGCAGCGGCTTGTACGGCGCGCGCGCTGACATGCCGCTCAAAATGCCCTTCGAATTCATTGTCGGCGGCAGCTTCGAGTGCGAGGACCGCCGCGAAACCATTTCACCGTACCGCCGCCAATCGGAAGACGTTTACGTGCAGACCGAGGAGCCGCTTTTTACCAGCGGCAAATTCCGCTTCGCGGTGCGCCGCACCCACCTGGTTTATGCCAATTCGGTGCAGAACGTCGATCTTACTGGGTACGATTTTCGTTATTGGTCGCGGCACTGGTTCGGCCTCGACGTTTCTGCAGACGCGAGTTACGAGCGTGACGTCGGTGCGCCGGTCGCGCGCAGTCGCACCATCGGCTCGCTGAAGGCGCAATGGCGTTACCGCAAGGCGAGCGTCACTTTCGACCTCGGGCGCACGCGCGAGACCCAGGGCGAACTCGACCGCTCGCGCACGCTTTTGCAGGTTCTTCTGCGGAGGGATTTCTGAATAGGATCCGGCAGCGTTACGCGGCTGTATTTTTCTGTCTGCTCACTGTTCTGGGCGGCTGCGCGCCGGCGGTACGTCCGGTTGAGGAACAGATATCGCTGGTCTGGCCGCAGGCGCCCGATCCGCCGCGCATCGCTTTCGTGAAGACGTTTTCGCGTCCCGACGATCTTGGCATCACGCGTGGATTTTTCCAGCGCATCGCCGATACCCTGTTCGGCGGCAGCGACGCGCATCTGGTGCGGCCAATGGCGGTGGTGGCTGTTGATGGCGTCCTCTATGTGGCCGACCCCGGTGCGAAAGGCGTGCACCGCTTCGATCAGGCGAAGGGCGAATACGATCTGCTGCACGCAGCCGACGGTGCCGCGCTGCCGTCACCGGTGGGACTGGCGCGCGGCGCCGATGGTGAGGTTTACGTTACCGATTCCATGCTCGCCGCTGTTTTCGTCATCCGGCGCGGCGCGCGCGCGGCGGTGCGTTTGAAGCTCGATGCCAAGCTGCTGCAGCCGACCGGCATCGCCGTCGAGCCTGCGAGCGGGCGCCTGTTTGTCGTCGATACCGCCGCACACCGGGTGGCCGTGTTCAACAAGGACGGTTCCAGTGCCGCTGGTTTCGGCCGGCGCGGCGATGGCGACGGCGAGTTCAACTATCCGACGCTGATCTGGCGTTCGCCGCAGGGCCGTTTATATGTCACGGATACGCTGAATTTTCGCGTGCAGATGTTCGACGAACGCGGCGCATTCATTTCGAAGTTCGGCCGGCACGGCGACGGCGCCGGCGACCAGATGCGACAGAAGGGCGTGGCTACCGACCGTCAGGGCCACGTCTACGTCGTCGATGCGCTGTTTAACGCGCTGCAGATTTTCGACGAGAGCGGGCGGCTCTTGCTGTCGCTTGGCACGCTGGGTCGCGAGCGCGGCGAATTCTGGTTGCCGACCGGGATTTTTGTCGGCGAGGACGACAGTATTTATGTCGCCGATTCGTACAACCAGCGCGTTCAGGTGTTTCGTTATATCGGCGGTCCGGCATGATTTATCTGGTGCGCGTGCTGGCTTTGATCATGCTGGCGTACCTGCTGATATTTGCGCCGCGCGCGCAGGCGGCGATGGCGACCGGCAAACATAATCTTTCCGTCAGCGGGCCAGGCACGGTGAAGGCCGCGGCCGAAAACCAGATTTGTATCTTCTGCCATGCACCGCACAACAGCGCGCCGAGCGCGCCGCTGTGGAACCGGCGCACGCCGGGAGCCACCTACATTCCGTATACCAGCTCGACGGCGAAAGCGGGCGCGGGCCAACCCACCGGCGCTTCATTGCTGTGCCTGAGCTGCCACGATGGCACTATCGCGCTGGGCGATGTGCTCAATCGCACGACGGCAATCACGATGGCCGGCGGTGTCACCACGATGCCGGCGGGCTCGGCGAGCCGTCTTGGTACCGATCTGTCGGGGGACCATCCGGTATCGATTGCCTATACGGCGTCGTTGGCGGCGACACGCGGCGAACTGGTCGCGCCGTCCACGTTGACCGGCCGCGTGCGGCTCGATGCCGGCGGCCGTTTGCAATGCACGTCCTGTCACGATCCGCACGACGATAGCAATGGCAAATTTCTGGTGATGTCGAACCAGGCCTCCGCGTTGTGCCAAACCTGTCACGTCAAGAATTACTGGAGCAGCAGCAACCACCGTTTGTCGAACAAGACCTGGAACGGCAGCGGCCCCAATCCGTGGCCGCACACCAGCGGCACCACGGTCGCAGCGAATGCCTGTGAGAGCTGCCACCGTCCGCACACGGCCGGCGGGCGCAAATGGATACTCAACGCGGCGGCGGAGGAGGACAACTGTTACTCCTGTCACAACGCCAACGTGGCGGCCAAAAACATCCAAACCGAATTTACCGGCAAGCCGTCGATCCATCCGGTGGCGTCAACGACCGGTGTGCATGACCCGGTGGAGCCGGCGGTGGTGCAGTCGCGCCATGTTGAATGCGTGGACTGCCACAATCCGCACGCCAGCAATGCCACCAACGGCATCATGCCCGGCGCACTGGCCGGCACGCGCGGCCTTTCCATCGGCGGCACCGAAACCAATCCGGCCACCAACGAGTATCAGATCTGCTTCCGCTGCCACGCCGACAGCAGCAACAAGCCGGCGCCGCGCACCTCGCGACAGCTGGCGCAGACCAATACGAGATTGCAGTTCGATACGCTCAATCCGTCGTATCACCCGGTCGCCGGCCCCGGCCGGAATTCAAACGTGCCTAGCCTGTTGCCGCCGTGGAACACCGCCAGCACAGTCAAATGCGAGGACTGCCACAACAACAACAGCGGGCCGGGGGCCGGCGGCACCGGCCCGAACGGCCCGCACGGCTCAATCTATCCGACCTTGCTTGAACGTCAGTATGTAAAGACCGACCGCACCACGGAAAGCGCCGCGGCTTATGCGCTGTGCTACAAATGCCACAACCGCAGCAACTTTATCACTGCCACCAACGGTGCCTCGCCCTTCGGCACCGACAGCGGGCACCGCAAACACGTGCTCGAGCAGCGCACGCCGTGTAATGTCTGCCACGATCCGCACGGCGTCAGTTCGACACAGGGCAATCCGGTCAACAACAGCAAGCTGATCAATTTCGACACGTCGGTGGTGACGCCATCGGCCGGCAGGCTGCAGTTCATCTCGACGGGCACCAACCACGGGCAGTGTTACCTAGTCTGCCACGGCGAAAACCACAATCCGAAAAGTTACTAGCAGGGGCGGTGCCGGATCCGTCGTTAGCGTGTGAGTGCGGACGGCGTGCCGTCATATTGGACGGTGCACTGCGGCACGTTGTCGCACAATACTGCTTCAAGAAGCTGCGACACGGCACTGGTGTCGCCGGGACGCGTATAGAGAGGGATGCGCCACGCTTTGGTGGAGAAGACCTCTGCGGTGCCGCGCGCCGCGACGGGCCGCATGTCGTGTGCGCCGAAGCCGGATGCACCACCACGCGGTGCAGCGAGCGGGCGCGGCGGTGCGTCACCAGACCCAGTCTGGGTCGGTATGCATTGAACGCTGTAATAACTGTCGAATTTCTGCGTACAGCGCCAGGCGATGCCTGATGCGGCGTCCGCGGCCGCATGCACCGGCATGGCCGCTGTCGCGAACGAAAGCAGCACAACAGTCCCGCCCAATGCGGCGGGAAAACCGGACGGCCTCTTCATTTTGATCATGGCTGCTGTGCCTCGCTGCAAAAAATGAGCGGCTTCGAATGATTCCTGCGCCGTGGTTTATTTTACGATCCGCTGTCATCGCTTACGAGGTGAATTCACACTGTTTTGTGCACTTGTTCTCGGACCGGTCGTACCAAATCGGCAGTACGTTTACGTTCTGCACACCGGTGGCGTAAGCTTGATGAAAACAACAGGCGCCGGGTTCCGTAAAACCGGTGATGGTCGCCTCTGGAGGAGTCATGCGGGTCGTGATGGGATGGGGCGGCTGCATCGTTGCCGCCGGTGTTGCTTGTGCTGCATCCGTCGCATTTGCGGCGGAGTTCCGCTATCCGAACAAGCCCGTCCGAGTCGTCGTGCCCTTCACCCCGGGCAGCGCGACCGATGTGATTGCGCGCATGCTGGCGCCGCATCTGGCCGAACGCTTCGGCCAGCAGGTCGTGGTCGACAACCGGCCGAGCGCCGGCGGCACCGTTGCCGGCGGCATCGTTGCCGGCGCGCCGCCCGATGGCCACACGCTGCTGATGGCGTCGTCCGTATTTGCCGGCAGCGCGGCGCTCTATCCGAAACTGCCCTACGACACGCTGCGCGATTTCATCGGAGTCACGCAGATCGGCAGCACGCCCATGGTCATCGGCACGGCACCCGCCGGCGGTATCAAGACCTTGCGCGAACTGATCGCGCTGGCGCAGCAAAAACCC
>JANXSE010000280.1 GCA_025356695.1 Betaproteobacteria bacterium | reverse complement strand
GTGAAATCCTTCAGTGCATCGTACGGCATGTTTTTCATCAGTGCCGGATGCATGACGAAGCCGGAGCCAACCAGACTCAGCGCATAACCGTCGGGCGCCACCTTGACGGTCGATGCCGCGCCGACCAGACCACCACCGCCGGCACGATAGTCGGCGATCAATTGCTGGCCCAGCACGTTGCCCATGCTGGTTGCTATGGTGCGAAAGAAAAAATCGGTGTTGCTGCCGGGCAGCGCGCCGATGACGATACGGATCGGTTTGGTCGGGTAGGCTTCCGCAGCGACCGCGGCGCCATTCGCACCGATCAGCATGGAGGCGATCAGTGCACAATAAATAGCGGTCGATTGTTTCAAGTTCGCACTCCTTCGCACGGCGTCAGGTCAGGACGACGACGCGTTAAACGGTTCGGCATGTATATAGCCGTCTTTGAGCAGCATCGGAATCACGCCGCCGGCGGCGACGATTTCCGCCAGCAGCGGCGCCATCGGATGCGTTTGCAGGGATTTGCCGCTCGTCAGGTTGTCGATTTTGCCCGACAGAAAATCGACGCGCGCGATATCGCCGTCGTTAAACAGTTCCGATACACCGATGCAGTTGATCGCCGGCAGACTCGAGTTCACGCAGGTGCGCATCGCCAGCCCGTTGATCGATTCGGCGATCACCGCAGCGATGCCGCA
This sequence comes from Betaproteobacteria bacterium, assembly GCA_025356695.1. The sequence continues at coordinate 2,506 of JANXSE010000280.1, read as the reverse complement.
ACCGCGCATCACCTCGCCAATCGGCCGGCTCGAGCCCATGCCGAAATTTTCGCCGGCGACGATGATGTCGCCCGGTTTGACCTCTTTGACAAAATTCGGGCGCACAGCATCAAAGCACAGCGTGTGCTGCTCTTTTTTCGGCAGGCGGAAGGCCTTGCTCGGCATGATGAGATCGGTGTTGATCAAATCGCCGAACTTCCAGACGCGGCCGCTGAAAACCAGTTGATCGCTCATGTTCGCTCTCTAGGCGTTCGCCATGCTGCGCGGGTCGGTAATCACACCGGCCAGCGCCGATGCCGCCACCGTCGCCGGCGAACCGAGATAAACCTGCGCGTCGTTGCTGCCCATGCGGCCCTTGAAATTGCGCGGGCTCGCCGTGATGCAGATTTCGCCCGGCGCCAGCACGCCCATGTGATAACCGAGACAGGCGCCGCAGGTCGAGTTGGTGACAACGGCCCCCGCTTCAATCAGCGTTTCGACGAGACCTTCGCGCACCGCCTGCAAATACACGGCCTGCGAGCCCGGCGTGACGATGAAGCGCACGCCGTCGGCAACCTTGTGCCCGCGCACCACCGCGGCCGCCACGCGCAGGTCTTCGATCAAGCCGTTGGCACACGAACCAATAAAAGCCTGATCGATGCGCACCGTGCTTTTGAATTCGGAGAAACGCCGGCCATTGCCTGGAATCGCATCGGGCAGCACCACATAGGGTTCGACATCGGCGAGATCGAGCGTGCGCACGTCGAGATAATCGGCATCCTTGTCGGCGTACGCCGGTGTGGCGGGGCGATCGAGACGCCCCTTCAGATAATCCGCGGTCAACTCATCGTAATCGAACAGGGCGAATTCGGCGCCGACTTCGGCCGACATGGTTGCAATCGTACGGCGATCAGCCACCGTCAGTTCTTTCAAAGCGGGGCCGCCGTATTCGATGCTGGTATTGCCATGCCCACCCCGGGTCTGCGCGATGTGGAAGAACACGTCCTTGCCGCTGACAGACGGATTCAATTTGCCTTTGAACTCATAACGTATGGTCGGCGTCACTGGATACCAGACGATGCCCTTGGTCATCGCCTGCAGCGTGTCGGGTATGCCGGCGCCGCGGCCGGCGCAGTTGAGCCCGCCCGACGCGCAGGTGTGCGAATCGGCGCACACCAGCAGTTCACCGGGGCGCGCGAGACCGCGCTCGGCAGCAACCACATGCGCGATGCCGTGCTGACCGACGTCGAAGACGCGCTTCAAACCGAATTCTTTCGCCATGCGACGGCCTTCGGCCATCGCCGAAGCGTCTTTGATGGTTGGTGACGGCACCGCATGGTCGAACACCATGACGACGCGATCGGTGTCGAAAATTTTCTTCGGCTTGTACCAGGCGCCTTCGATCGCCATCGGCAGATCGATGTGCAGGACGATGTCGGGTTTGCACACCGCGACTTCGCCGGGGCGCACCACGTCTTTGCCCGAGGTGCGCGCGAGTATTTTTTCAATTGCCGTCATGCCCATGATCGATCCCGCCTCCGTTAACTCATTCTACGCGCTGCGCCGCTCACACCATCGCCGAGCCGGCGTTGACGTTGAGATTGACGCCCGTAACATGGCGCGCCTCTTCGGAAGCGAGAAACAGGCAGGCATCGGCCGAATCCTGCGGCGTGACCAGACAGCGTAGCGCATTGCCGGCGGCTTTTTTCTGCTGCGTCGGCAAATCCCACACCTTTGCCACGCGCGCCGTCAACGTGGTTCCGGGCGACACCGTGTTGACCGTAATGCCGTCGGGGCCGAGCTGTTTCGCCAGATGCTTGGTGAAAGCGATGATGGCGGCCTTCGAACAGGCATAGGGAATATTCGAATTGGTGCCCTGGTTCGGACTGACACCGCTTTGCGACGCCATGTTAATGATGCGGCCGCGCTTTTGCGCAATCATGATTTTCGACACGGCGCGCACGCACAGGAATGCGGATTTGACGTTGAGCGCAATCGTGCCATCCCATTCTTCTTCCGAAATCTCGGTGATCGGCGCCAGTTTGGTCCAGCCACCGACAGCGTTGACCAGCACGTCGATGCGGCCCCACTTGTCCATCACCGCCGCGGTCATCGCTTCAACATCCGCTGCGCGTGTGACATCGGCTGTGACCGCCAGCGCGCTGCCGCCGGCTGTAGTAATGATCACGGCAACGCGTTCGATCTCGCAACGTTGCGCGCCACTAACGCGACCTTCGCACCTTCGCGCGCGAACGTGACCGCGGTGGTTTCGCCGATACCGGCACTCGCACCCGTCACAATTGCAACGGATCCGGCAAGTCTGCCTGCTGACATGAAGTCTCTCTCCGGAAATAAAGCCGGCGGCTCAAAAATACGCACGCCACCGGGGCGCGCATTTGCCGCTCGAATAATGCATTATGCTACGACACCGGCTGAAATACCGGCGCTGCAAACGACTTTAGTCGCGCGTACTGCGGTTAGCCAGCAAGCGGCGGATAAAATCAGTCTTAATCCCGGAATTCATAAT
>JANXSE010000274.1 GCA_025356695.1 Betaproteobacteria bacterium | reverse complement strand
GCAACCGTCGATTTACCGGCGCCATTTGGTCCCGCTAAAAGTATGACATGAGGCATAGCGGCGCTACTCTACCAGCCCGCCCCGCACTGGCATAGCCGCCATCGGACTGACATGCAAACGCCGGTATAATGGCGCCTTTTTTGAAGCAAACTGCAGCAATCTGAATGTTGATGGAAGTCCTGCCGCGCGGCCACAAAAGCAGCGCGGGCCCGTTCCACGGTTCGGCTGACGCGCTCGCGATCGCCGAACTGGCGGGTAAGGTGCGCCCGCTCGCCGTGATCACCGCCACCGCCGCCGACGCGCAGCGGCTGCTCGACGAGATTCCCTTCTTCAATCCGGCGCTCAAAGTCCACCTGCTGCCGGACTGGGAAACACTGCCCTACGACCATTTCTCGCCGCATCAGGACCTCGTCTCCGAACGCCTCGCCACGCTCTACCAGATCACGCAGCAGGCCTTCGACATTGCGATCGTGCCGGTAACAACCGCGCTCTACCGGCTGACGCCGACCGAATATCTCGCCGCGCGCACCTTCTTCTTCAAGCAGGGCGAAAAACTCGCCGGCGACGAACTGCGCAAGCAGCTCACCATCGCCGGTTACGCCCACGTCAAACAAGTACTGACGCCGGGCGAATACAGTTTCCGCGGCGGCATCATCGATCTGTTCCCGATGGGCAGCGCGCTCCCGTACCGCATCGACCTCTTCGACGACCAGATCGAATCGATCCGCAGCTTCGACGTCGATACCCAGCGCAGCATCTACAAGGTCGCGGAAGTCCGCTTGCTGCCGGCGCGCGAATTCCCGCTCGATGAAGACGGCCAGACGATGTTCCGCCGTAATTTCCGCGCGCGCATCGACGGCGACGCTTCGCGTTCGCGGCTCTACAAGGACGTCAGCAACGGCATCGCACCGGCCGGCATCGAATACTACCTGCCGCTGTTCTTCGAAAAAACCGCGACACTGACCGACTACCTGCCGGAGAACACGACGATCATCCTGCACGGCGACGTCGCCCCGGCGATTGAGCAGTTCTGGCAGGACACGCAGGCGCGTTACGAACTCTTCGGCGGCAACCGCGCCGACCCTGTGCTGGCCCCGCGCGAACTCTTTCTCGCTGCGGACGCCTTCTACGGCGCGATCAAGCCCTTTGCCCGAGTGGAAATTACAGCGCTGCCCACCCCCACCCTAGCCCTCCCCCATCAAGGGGGAGGAAATACAGCGGATGAAAAAACTCCTTCCCCCTTGATGGGGGAAGGCAGGAATGGGGGTGACACTACCGCGCTGCCCGAAATCGCAGTAGACCGCCGCGCCGACGATCCGCTGACGCGGCTCAAGGTGTTTCTGGCGGCCTATGCGGGTCGCACACTGCTGCTCGCCGAATCGGCCGGCCGCCGCGAAACGATGCTCGAATATTTCGCGCAATACGGCCTCAAGCCGCAGTCGTGCGCAAGCTTTGCAGAATTCACCGCCGGCCAGCAGCCTTTGATGCTCGGTGTGGCGCCCTGCGCCACCGGCTTCATACACGCGTGCGGTTTCGCCGTCGTCACGGAAAACGAACTCTATGCTTCGCAGGTGCGCGCCAAACGCGAACGCGAAGCGCGCAAGACCACTTCGGAAGGCATGCTGCGCGATCTCTCCGAGGTCAAGATCGGCGACCCGGTGGTGCACGAGAGCCACGGCATCGGCCGTTACCTCGGCCTCGAAAACCTCGACTTCGGCGACGGCGCAACCGAGTTCCTCGCACTCGAATACACGCGCGGCGACAAACTCTACGTGCCGGTCTCGCAACTGCATCTGATCAGCCGCTACAGCGGCGGTCCGGCGGAAACCGCGCCGCTGCACGATCTGGGCAGCGGCCAATGGGAAAAAGCCAAGAAGAAGGCCGCCGCGCGCGTGCGTGACACCGCCGCCGAACTGCTCAACCTCTATGCGCAGCGCGCTTCGCGCGAGGGCCATGCCTTCAATTTGACGCAGCACGATTACGACGCTTTCTGCGAAGCCTTTCCTTTCGAGGAAACGCCGGACCAGCGCGCCGCCATCACTGCCACGCTCACCGACATGCAACAGGGCAAGCCGATGGACCGCCTGATCTGCGGCGACGTCGGCTTCGGCAAGACCGAGGTCGCGCTGCGCGCCGCCTTCGTCGCCGTCAACGAGGGCAAGCAGGTCGCCGTGCTGGTGCCGACCACGCTGCTGGCCGAACAGCACTTCAACACCTTCTCCGACCGCTTCGCCGACTGGCCGGTGAAAATCGGCGAACTCTCGCGCTTTCGCTCACAGAAGGAAGTCAACGAAACGCTCGCCGCGCTGACCGATGGCAAAGTCGACATCGTGATCGGCACGCATAAACTGCTCCAAAGCGACATCAAATTCAAACAGCTCGGCCTCGTCATCATCGACGAAGAACACCGCTTCGGCGTGCGGCAAAAGGAACAGTTGAAGCGCCTGCGCGCCGAGGTCGATGTGCTGACTCTGACCGCAACGCCGATCCCGCGCACGCTTGGCATGGCACTGGAAGGTTTGCGCGATTTTTCGGTGATTGCCACCGCGCCGCAGCGGCGCCTCGCGATCAAAACGTTCGTATCCCGCAGCAGCAAGGGGCTGATCCGTGAAGCGGTGCTGCGTGAACTCAAACGCGGCGGCCAGGTTTATTTTCTGCACAACGACGTCGATACGATGGGGCAGACGGAAGAGAACCTCGCGCGCCTGCTGCCCGAAGCCCGGATCAGGATCGCGCACGGCCAGATGCGCGAGCGCGAACTCGAAATGGTGATGCGCGATTTCTACCAGCAGCGTTTCAACATCCTGCTCTGCTCCACCATTATTGAAACCGGCATCGACGTGCCGACTGCCAATACCATCATCATCAACCGCGCCGATAAATTCGGCCTTGCGCAGTTGCACCAGCTGCGCGGCCGGGTCGGCCGCTCACACCATCAGGCTTACGCTTATCTGCTGCTGCCCGACGAAGGCGAGATCACTGCGCAGGCGAAAAAGCGGCTCGAAGCCATCCAGTTGATGGAAGAACTCGGCTCGGGCTTTTTCCTTGCCATGCACGATCTTGAAATCCGCGGTGCCGGCGAGGTGCTCGGTGATTCGCAGGCCGGCGAGATGCAGGAGGTCGGCTTCAATCTGTATTGCACGATGCTCGACACTGCGGTGAAATCGCTGAAGCTCGGGCGCGAGCCGGACCTCAATGCGCCGCTGGGCGTGACCACCGAAATCAACCTGCACGCGCCGGCGCTGCTGCCCGACGCCTACTGCAACGATGTGCACGAACGCCTCGTGCTCTACAAGCGGCTGGCCAACTGCGAGAACCCGGACCAACTCGACCTCATGCACGAAGAACTGATCGACCGCTTCGGCCTCCTGCCCGAGCACGCCAAAACACTGCTCGAAAGCCACCGCCTGCGCCTCCTGGGCAAACCGCTGGGGATCGCGCGCATCGACGCTTCCGAATCGTCGGTGCAGCTGCAATTCGTGCCGAATCCGCCGATCGATGCCGCGCGCGTCATGCAGATGATCCACCGAAATAAAAAATATCGCCTCGCCGGTCAGGATAAACTGCGCGTCGAGGCGGACCTGCACGAAGTCGCCGAGCGCGTTGAACGCGTCAAACAACTGTTCGCCGAACTGGCCGCACCGCCCGAACCCGTCAAAAGCAGACAACGATGAACCTGATCATTCAAGGCGCGGAGATTGCCACGCCGGATTTGAAACACCTCGCCAAACTTGCCGGCGCCTCGGCGATCCAGGCAATCACCCCCTCGGCCTTCCGGCTGTGCAACGCGAATGAAAACGCGGAAATCGTGCCGTTCTGCGAGGAAGTCAAACTCGACCATGCCTTCGTGCCGCTGGAACGGCGCCTTGCCGACATGCGGCTGGCGGTGATGGACATGGATTCGACGCTGATCACCATCGAATGCATCGACGAAATCGCCGACATGCAGGGCCTGAAGCCGCAGGTCGCGGCGATTACCGCGGCGGCAATGCGCGGCGAAATCGATTATCCGCAGAGCCTGCGCGAACGCGTCGCGTTGCTGAAAGGCCTCAAGGCGGGCGCGCTGAAGCGCGTCTACGACGAGCGCGTGCGGCTCTCACCGGGTGCTGAAATCATGATCGCGCGCTTCCGTCACCTCGGCATCAAGACGCTGCTGGTGTCGGGCGGCTTCACCTTTTTCACTGAACGCCTGCGCGAACGCCTGCAACTCGATTACACGCGCTCCAACGTGCTGGAAATCGCCGATGATCTGCTGACCGGCCGGGTGGTCGGTGAAATCGTCGATGCCGAAGTCAAGAAACAGGCGCTGCTCGAACGGCGCGACCAACTCGGCATCACCCGCGGGCAGATCATCGGCATGGGCGACGGCGCCAACGATCTGCAGTTCATGGGCGAGGCGGGTGTCGGCATCGCCTACCACGCCAAACCGGTGGTGCGTGCGCAGGCCACGCACGCGCTGACATACGTCGGGCTCGACGGCGTGCTGAATTTATTCAACTGATTTCAATACACGTGAACGCGGCTGCCATCGCCCTGTAACCGGTTGGCATGCCACGGGCCGCCTCCATCGCGACACATGCCGTAGCGGAATGGCACCTGCTCGCGGCCCGGCGTTACAAAACGCAAGTCTTCAAACCACGCGCATACATTCCCCGCTTCGCGGTCGAGCCGGTAAAACATGGGATAGTCGGCGAACCAGTGGAAGAAGCCAAACGCGGGCTCCCGCCACGCCTCTTCGATAAGCGCACGCTCTGCGGCGCTTTCGCCATTGCCAAACAAAGTACGCTCCGACCATTGCGCCGCCGTCGGCGGACGATAAGGCGCACCCACACGTTCGAAAAAACCAGCCTGTCCGTCCGGTAATGGCGGCGCCTTGTCGCGCCAGAAGCTGACATAGGCATAACGCAACTTCTCCGGCTGTTGCACCACCACCGTCCAGTTGTAAGGCGACAGCGGACTGGGTAACGCGCGTACGCGCGCATCCTTCAAGCCTGTTTCATGCACATAGGCGGCGCCGAATTCGAGCGCGCGCTCGCGCAGCATGGCCTGAAAACCGATGTAACAGACCACCGCCATGCAGGCGATCACCGCCGGCACCCGCGAATGGCGGATGCTCAATGCAATCGCCAGCCCTGCCGCCAACAGACCCATCAGCCAGAGATCGATGATGAAGGTGGTTGAAAGCGAGTAGCGTACATTCGTGATCGGCGCAAAAACCTGCGTCCCGTACGAAGTGATGACATCGCCGCTGATATGCAGCGCAATACCCATGGCGAATATGCCGGCATAATCGCGCCACAGCCGCAGGTTGTGCGCGTGCAGCCACGACCACAGTGCGCCGAGCAACACCGCCCACAGCGGCAGCATCACCAGCGAATGCGAAACGCCGCGGTGATGAAACAGATAGGAGAGCGGCGAAAAATACGTGGCGATGAAATCGAGGTCAGGCACCACGCCGGTGGCAACCACCGCGGCCAGCATACGCTGGCTGTAGCCAGGGCTGCCGGGTTGGACCCGGCCGGGCGCGACGGCTTTTGCCAGCAAGGCGCCGCTTAACGCATGCGTGAGATTGTCCATGCCAACGCGGCGCCGTTAGCAACTGCTTCAGGCAGCGAGGACTTCGATGTCGGGTTCGATCGATTTGATCAGGTTCTCGATGCCGGCCAGCGTGCCCGACAGCGAACTCGGGCAACTGCCGCAGGCGCCCTGATAATGCACCGTCAGTTTGTTGCCTTCGAGCGAGACCACGTAAACGTCGCCGCCGTCGCCCTGCAGATAGGGCCGGATTTCGGCATCAAGCAGGTCGTTGATGCGGTCGAGCCGTGCGAGGTCGGCCTCGCTGAGATCGCTGTCCGGCCTCGCAGCCACCGCGGCAATTTCCGCCGAACGCTCGTCGGCCGCCGGCGCCGTGCGGATCGGCTCGGCGAGTTTGCGCTTGAGTTCATGCCAGTCGGCCGCGCCGTCCTGCGTCACGGTAATCCAGTGATCAACATAAAATACGTTGGTGACGTGCTCGATGTCGAACAGCGCCGCGGCAAGCGGATCGTTTTCCGCCTGTGCAGCATTGTCATACGAGCGCGCAATGCCCCAGGTTAGCGGGTCCTTCAAAATGAACTTCAGCGCATTCGGGTTCGGTGTGTTTTCGATTTCGGCGATTTTCGGCATCGTTGTTCTCGTTACGCATCGCCGATCGGCGCTTGCATGGGGTCTTGTTCGGATTCGGTGGAGATGCTGCCGGCGGAATTGAGCGCGGCGTGCAGCGTGTGCCAGGGCAGGATCGCGCATTTCACGCGCGTCGGCAGGTCACGCACGCCGCCGAACACGGTCAGGCGGCCGAGGTGGTGCGGCTGCGTCGCCACATCGAGTTTACCGGTGGCCATATCGCGGAACTCCCGGATCAACAGCTCGGCCTCGTCGCGCGTCTTGCCCTTCACATTCGTCGTCAGCATCGACGCCGAGGCTTTGCAGATCGCGCACGATTCACCTTCGAAAGCGATGGCGCCGACGCGATCATCGTCGAGCCGCAGGGCCATGGTGATATGGTCGCCGCACAGCGGATTGTGGCCGTCGGCATGATGGCTCGCATCCGCCAGCGTGCCGTAATTGCGCGGCTTGCGGTTGTGGTCGAGGATGACCTCCTGATAGAGCGCTTTCGGGTCAGCCATTATGCGAAGACCTTCTGCACGTTGCGAATGCCGGCGACCAGCGCATCGACTTCCGCCATCGTGTTGTAAAAGGCGAACGAGGCGCGCGAAGTGGCCGGCACTTTAAAACGTTGCATGACCGGCTGCGCGCAATGGTGGCCGGTGCGCACCGCAATGCCGTCCTGGTTGAGCAGCGTGCCGACATCATGCGGATGCACGCCGGCAACGACAAACGACAGCACCGCCGCCTTGTGTTCGGCGGTACCGAGGATGCGCACGCCGGGCAAAGTGTTGACCTGCGCGGTGGCGTAATCGAGCAGTTCGAGTTCGTGCGCAGCGATCACGTCCATGCCGATGTTCGACAGGTAATCGATGGCCGCACCGAGGCCAATGGCCGCGGCAATCGGCGGCGTGCCCGCTTCGAATTTGTGCGGAATCGTGTTGTAGGTGGTTTTCTCGAAGGTCACGCTCAAAATCATGTCGCCGCCGCCCTTGAACGGCTGCATGCGCTCAAGTTGCGCGGCCTTGCCGTAGAGCATACCGATGCCGGTCGGGCCGCACAGCTTGTGTCCGGAGAACGCATAGAAATCGCAATCAAGATCCTGCACGTCGATCGCGACGTGCGGTGCCGCCTGCGCACCGTCGAGCAGCACCGGCACGCCGCGCGCATGCGCGAAAGCGATCATGCCCTTGACCGGATTCACGGTGCCGAGCGCGTTGGAAACATGCGAGAGCCCGACGAACTTCGTGCGCTCGTTGAACAGTTGTTCGTATGCATCGACCAGCAGTTCGCCGGCATCATTGATTGGCACGACGCGGATCTTCGCGCCCTTCTCCTCGGCCAGCATCTGCCACGGCACGATGTTCGAGTGGTGCTCCAGCGTGGTAAGGATGATTTCGTCGCCGGCGCCGATGAACTTGCGGCCGTAGCCGTGCATGACGAGGTTGATCGCCTCGGTGGTACCGCTGGTGAAGATCACCTCGCGCTCTTCGCGCGCGTTGACGAAGCGCGCAAGTTTGCCACGCGCCGCCTCGAATTCGGCGGTCGCGGTTTCCGACAGATAATGCACGCCGCGATGAATGTTGGCGTGCTGCTCCTTCTGGTAACGCACCAGCCGGTCGATCACCGGCTGCGGCATCTGGCTGGAGGCCGCGTTATCGAGATAGACCAGCGGTTTGCCGGACACCTGGATACCAAGAATCGGAAAATCGGCGCGAATGCGTTCCACGTCGAACGGGGCATTTGCGGCCGCTGGTTTCGCTGCTGCCATGTTCATGCGCGCTCCGTTTGCGCCAGCACCGTCTGCTCGAGACGCTGCCGCAGCGAGGCGACCGGAATGTCGCGCAGAATTTCCGCGCCGAAGGCATAGGTCAGCAGGCTGCGCGCCGTCGCTTCCGAAAGACCGCGGCTTTTCAGATAAAACACTTCGTCGGCATCGAGCTGACCGACGGTGGCGCCGTGCGCGCATTTGACGTCGTCGGCGAAAATCTCAAGCTGCGGTTTGGTATCGATGCGCGCGCGGTCCGAGAGCAGCAGGTTGCGGCTCGACTGCGACGAGTTGGTCAGTTGCGCGCCCTGGCGCACCACGATGCGGCCGTTGAACACGGCGCGCGCGCTGCCGCCGACGATGCACTTGTGTTGCTGGCGGCTCGCACCGTGCGGCTTGGTGTGATCGATGGTGGTATGCGTGTCGGCGAGCTGGCTGCCGTCGACCATCGCAAGCCCGCCGAGTTCGCATTCACCGCCCTCGGCCGTCTGCACCACATCGACGTTGTGGCGCGACAACCGCGCGCCGAAACCGATATTGATGCCGTGGTAGCGGCTGCCATGCGCGATCGACACCGCCGTGTGTCCGATATGAAAGCCGGCCGCGCCTTCGCGCTGCACCCGCACGTGATTCAGCCGCGCATCATCGGCCAGCACAAACTCGCCGACCGCATTGGTCAGGTAGGCATCCGGCGTCAACGCGACGTAATCCTCGATCACCGTCGCGCTGCTGCCGGCCGCGGCCACCACCAGACAGCGCGGATAACTCGCCACTTCTTTTTGCGTGGCAATAAACAGCAGATGCACCGGTTGCGCCGCCGTCGCAGTGCGCGGCAACAGCACCAGCGCACCGTCGTTGACGAAGGCGGTGTTCAGCGCGGTAAAGGCATTGTTTTCGAAGGCCGCCATGCGACCGAGTTCTTTTTCAACCAGCGCCGACTGCGCGGGCAGTGCCGCGGCGAGCGACGACAGCAACACCGCACCGCGTGCGGGTGTGGATAACTGCGACGCATAAATGCCATCGACAAACACCAGCCGCGCCGGCGCCTCGGCCAGCACGAACGGCGCGATGTCCGCGGCCGTCAATGCCGTCGCCGCGCGCACCGGCTGGTAGGAAATGCGCGTCAGCGGCGCCAGATCGGTGAAACGCCAATCTTCGTCGCGCGTGGTCGGCACCGTCAGTGCACCGACGCGCTCGACAGCACGCGCGCGCAATTTTCCCAGTGCGTCGCCGCGGTCGGCCGGCACTTGGCCGGCCAGCAGATCGGCGAGAAATTTGTTGTCGGCGACCGTCATCATGCCGTGGCACCCGCCCCGTGTTCGGCGTCTGGTTTTGCACTAAGCCAGTCGTAACCGCGCGACTCGAGCTCCAGCGCCAGCGCCTTCGGCCCGGTCTTGATAATGCGGCCGGCTTCGGTGACATGAACGTAATCGGGCTCAATGTAATTCAGCAGGCGCTGGTAATGCGTCACGAGCACAACTGCGTTGTCCTTGTTGGCGAGCTGGTTGACGCCGCCGGCGACGATGCGCAGCGCGTCGATGTCGAGTCCCGAGTCAGTTTCATCGAGGATCGCCACGCGCGGCTCCAACAGCGCCATCTGCAGAATCTCATTGCGCTTCTTCTCGCCACCGGAGAAGCCTTCGTTGACGCTGCGGTCGAGAAAATCCGGGTTCATTTCCAGCAGCTTCATTTTCTCGCGCACGAAGTCGTCGAATTCGAGCGGATCGAGTTCGTCCCTGCCATATTCGGTCAGCATGGTGTTGTAGGCGAGGCGCAGAAACTGGCTGTTCGCCACACCCGGTATTTCGATCGGATATTGAAACCCCAGGAAAAGTCCGGCGCGCGCGCGCGCTTCCGCTGCCAGCGCAAACAGGTCCTTGCCTTCGAACAATACCGTGCCGCCGGTGACGACATAGGCGGGGTGTCCCGCCAGTACTTTTGCGAAGGTACTCTTGCCCGAGCCGTTCGGCCCCATGATCGCGTGCACCTCGCCGCTTTTCACAGTGAGGTCGATGCCTTTCAGAATTTCGATGCCGTTGACGGTGGCGCGCAAACCGCGCACCTCGAGCAACGTTTTGCTGTCCTCGCGAATCATCCGACACTTCCCTCAAGCTTGACACCAAGGAGCTTGGTCGCCTCGACGGCAAACTCCATCGGCAGTTGTTGAAACACGTCCTTGCAGAACCCGTTAATGATCATCGACACGGCCTCTTCGCCACCGATGCCGCGCTGGGCAAAATAAAACAACTGGTCTTCGCCGATTTTCGAGGTCGAGGCTTCGTGCTCGACCTTGGCGCCCGGATTGCTGACCTGAATATACGGAAAGGTATTGGCGCTGCACTGGTCGCCGATCAGCATCGAATCGCACTGCGTATAATTGCGCGCGCCCGTCGCGGTCGGCGCAATGCGCACCAGGCCGCGATAGCTGTTGTTCGAATGGCCGGCGGAAATGCCTTTCGAGACGATCTTGCTGCGCGTGTTCTTGCCGAGGTGGATCATCTTGGTGCCGGTGTCGGCCTGCTGGTAATGATTGGTCAGCGCCACCGAATAAAATTCACCCACCGAGTTTTCGCCGCGCAGAATGCAGCTCGGGTATTTCCAGGTGATCGCCGAGCCGGTCTCGACCTGTGTCCACGAGATGCGCGAATTTACGCCTTTGCACAAGCCGCGCTTGGTGACAAAGTTGTAAATGCCACCGACGCCGTTTTCGTCGCCCGCATACCAGTTCTGCACGGTCGAGTATTTGATGTCGGCATTGTCGAGCGCAACCAATTCCACCACCGCCGCATGCAACTGGTTGGTATCGAACTTGGGGGCCGTGCAGCCCTCGAGATAGGAAACCGAGGCGCCCTCTTCGGCAATGATCAGCGTGCGCTCGAACTGACCCGAGGATTCAGTATTGATGCGGAAATAGGTCGACAGGTCCATCGGGCATTTGACGCCCTTCGGAATAAAGCAGAACGAACCGTCGGTAAATACCGCGGAATTCAGCGCCGCGTAAAAGTTGTCACCGACCGGCACTACGCTGCCCAGATATTTTTTGATCAGTTCCGGATGTTCGTGCACGGCCTCGGAGATCGAGCAGAAAATGATGCCGACCTCGGCGAGCTTCGCCTTATAGGTGGTGGCCACCGACACGCTATCGAAAATCACGTCAACGGCGACACCGGCGAGTTTGGCGCGCTCGTTCATCGGCACACCGAGTTTTTCAAACGTCTTCAGCAGTTCGGGATCGACCTCGTCCATGCTGGCGAGTTTTTTCTTCGCTTTGGGCGCCGAGTAATAACTGATCGCCTGAAAATCGACCGGCGGATGTTTGACGTTGGCCCAGTGCGGCGACGTCATCGTCAGCCAGCGCTGATAAGCCTTGAGGCGAAAATCGAGCAGCCACTGCGGCTCTTTCTTCTTGCCCGAGATCATCCGTATGGTGTCTTCGCTCAGGCCCTTGGCGGCGGTGTCGGATTCGATGTCCGTGACGAAGCCGTGCTCGTAGGGCTTGTTGACGAGATTCTGCAGTACGCTGCTCATTGCAATTCCATCGCTTCAGTTGATCGGCCCGCGCGCGGGTTCAGGCCCTGGCCGTTGTTGCCGCCGCACCCTTGAAGCTGAAGCTTTCGCCGCAACCGCAGGTCGCATCGACGTTGGGATTGTCGAATTTGAAGGTCTGCTTGAGACCGTCGCGCACGAAATCGAGTTTGGCACCCTCGAGGAATCCAGCGCTTTCCGCGTCGATCACGAGTTTCGCGCCGTTGCATTCGCTCACCAGATCACCCGAATGGATCTCGTCGGCGTAATCATAAGTATAGGCAAATCCCGAGCAGCCGACTTTCTTGATGCCAACGCGCAGGCCCACACCGTGGCCGCGTTTGGCGAGTTGCGTCTGGATCTGTTTTGCCGCGTTTTCGGTCAGGGATATCGTCATCTTGCTTGCTCCGTTACGTTCAGACCGCCATCGCGGTCAGTTTTCTCAATCGCTGCGCGGTCGCCGACAGCGCAAGCAAAAACGCTTCGATTTCCGCGGGTGTATTTGCCGTGCCCACGCTGACGCGTATCGCGCCACGCGCGACCTCCGGCGCCACGCCCATCGCCAGCAGCGTGGCACTCGGCTCAGTGCTCGCACTCGAACACGCCGCGCCACTGGCCACCGCAAAACCCGCCTTGTCGAGCTCCACCACCAGCGTTTCGCCGTCGATGCCGTCGAGCGCGAAATAACTGGTATTGGGTATGCGCGTCGCGGCGGCACCGAATACCGTCGCGCCGAGATCGGCAAGGCCGCGCTCGAACTGATCACGCAGCGCGGCAAGGCGCGGCGCCAGTTCGCGCAGGCGCGACGCCGCCAGTTCGCAGGCCGCGCCAAAGCCAACGATGCCGGCGACGTTTTCGGTGCCCGAACGCAGGCCCTGTTCGTGGCCGCCGCCGGAGAGCAGCGGCTTCAATTCAATCCGTTTATCGAGTACCAGCGCGCCAACCCCCTTGGGCCCGTAGATCTTGTGTGCGGACAGGGTCATCGCGTGCACGTTCAGCGCGGCAAAATCGATGCCGATCTTGCCCAGCGCCTGCACTGCGTCCGTATGCATCCAGGCGCCAGCGGCGCGCGCCTTTTCACCAATCGCAGCGACATCCTGAATGACGCCGGTTTCATTGTTGGCGAGCATCACCGAGGCAATGCCGGTCGGCTCGCTCAGGGCACGCTTTGCATCGTCAACGCTGACGCGACCGTCAACGCCGGTTTCAAGCTTGCGCAGCTTCCAGCCCGCGCGCGCCAGTTCCGCCGCCGGCTTCGCCACGCAGGGATGTTCGATCGCACTGAGCACAATCTGGGACGGGCGCAGCATGCCGGCCGCGCCCTTGATGAATGCATTGTTCGATTCCGTGCCACCGCTGGTAAACACCACTTGCGGCGCCCGCGCACCAACCAGCGCGGCGACCTGTTCGCGCGCGCGCTCGACCGCCTGCCGCGCCTGCGTGCCGAATTCGTGGCGGCTCGATGCGTTGCCGTACTGCCCGCGCAGAAACGGCAGCATTACGGCGAGAACGCGCTCGTCGAGCGGTGTCGTCGCATTATGGTCGAGGTAGACGTGTGACATGACGCTTTGCCCTGAATCAATCGCGCGGCGTGATCAGGCGGCCGATACCGGCGTGCGCGGCGTGCGACTGACGTCACGCATATCATGCACCTGCACGACGCCGTTTTGTTTGGCCTTCTGTTCGTCGACGAGCTGCTTGAGGGTAACGCCGCCAAGATAATCGAAGATGCGCTTGTTGAGCTGCGCCCATAGATCATGCGTGATGCATTTTTCGTCGTCGCGGCAATTTTCCTTGCCACCGCACTGCGTTGCGTCGATCGGCTCGTCGACCGCGAGGATGATGTCCGACACAACAATCTGCGCCATGTCCTTGGCGAGGCAATAACCGCCGCCCGGCCCGCGCACGCTGTCGACGAGCCCGCGCCGGCGCAGTTTACCGAACAACTGTTCAAGATATGACAGCGAAATTTTCTGGCGCTGGCTGATTTCGGCGAGCGCCACCGGACCGCCGCCGTGGCGCATCGCCAGATCAACCATCGCGGTCACTGCAAAACGTCCTTTAGTCGTCAGTCTCATATGAAACCCCTTTCAAAACATCGAGCTGCATGAGCCCCTATACCAGAGCAATCTCGTCAACCATATAATACCCCAGTTAAATGGTCAAGTTTGACGTTGGGCGTTGGTCGAGTCCCCGGTTGGTTGCCTCAATCCACAATCTTGTTCAGGTAGCCCGGATCGAAGTGATCGCGCGCCGCGGAGTCGGCGCAATCAACGCCAAGTTTTTGCAAATGCGCGAGGATTTGTTCGATGCGCTTGTCGGTGGCGACCCCGTGATCGATCAACTCATGGATCGCGCGCGACACCGGATCGTTCATGTCGCTGCCGACGGCATAGGCCGAGAAGCCGGCTGCTTTTCCAACCGCATCGCCCGCCTCTTTTTCGATGATGCGCGCCGGAATACCGACCGCCGTCGCACCCGGCGGCACCGCTTTCACCACTACCGCGTTGGAGCCGATCTGCGCGCCGTTGCCGACGACGATTGGGCCGAGAATCTTGGCGCCGGCGCCGACCACGACGTTGTTGCCCAGCGTCGGATGACGCTTGCCGCGGTTCCACGAGGTGCCACCCAGCGTCACGCCGTGATACAGAGTGCAGTCGTCGCCGATTTCCGCGGTTTCGCCAATGACCACGCCCATGCCATGGTCAATAAAAAAACGACGCCCGATGGTCGCCCCCGGATGGATCTCGACGCCCGTCAGCCAGCGCGCGATGTGCGATACAAAACGCGCCAGCCAGCGCAAACGGAAGCTCCACAACTGATGGGCGAAGCGGTGCATCAGCATGGCGTGAAAACCCGGATAGCAGGTCATCACTTCCCACGCGTTACGTGCCGCCGGATCGCGCTCGAATACGATCGCGATTTCTTCCCGTATGCGCTTGAACATGGTTGATTCTGAACAAAATGGACAGGCAGATTACCTTTCCCCAGTAAACCAGTCAACTATTGACATAGGGCAAGTTTTTTGAATCGGTAGCGAATCAAAAGGCTTGACAGATGCACAACGTATTTTAATAATGAGAACCATTCTCAGTCGCAAAAGGTTACCGTCATGCTGCAAATCCTGGTCATCACCCTGCGCGAGTGCATCGAGGCATTTCTGATCGTCGCCATCACTATCGCCTATCTGCGCAAAACCGGGCGTACGGCATTGCTCGCCCCTGCCTACTGGGGTACTGCCGCTGCGATTGCGCTAAGCATCGTGCTGGGCGTCGCGCTGGCCGAAGTTGCCGTGCAACCGCTGTGGGAGGGCATACTCGCCGCGATCGCCGCGGCACTCGTGCTCGGCATGGTGATCTACATGCTGCGCGCGGCGAAACACCTGCGCACGACGATCAATGCCAATCTGGAAAGCGCAGCACAGAAAACCGGCAACGGTGCGGCATTCGGCGTGTTCGCCTTCGTGCTGCTGATGATCACGCGCGAAGGCATGGAGACGGCCTTCATCGTCAACGCGCTCGCGCTCAAAACGCAGTCGATGGAAATGCTGGCCGGCGCAAGCATTGGCATCGGCCTCGCGGCCCTGGTCGCGTGGGCGTGGACGCGCTACGGCCAGCGCGTCCGCCTCGATTTGTTTTTCCAGGTAACGTCGATTTTTCTGCTGCTGTTCGTGGCGCAGCTGCTGATCTACAGCTTCCACGAATTGAGCGAAGCCAACCTGCTGCCGATCGACAACGAGTACTGGCACGAACTGACTGAACCGTACGGCCCCGAGGGTTTTTACGGCCAGTGGCTGTCGGCGGGATTGGTGCTGGTGCCACTGGCATGGCTGGCGTGGTCGTGGCTGAAAACGCGCGGCACGCGCACCGTGGCCGCGTAAAAAGCAGGGCGCGCTAACGACGCTTGGGTCGCTCGAGCGTCGTCAGGAATCCCCGCAGAATATTGACTTCCTCGGCCTCCAGCCGCGCGCGCGCAAATAGCCGGCGCAGGCGCAATTCGAGCCGCCCGGGGTTGGCCGGATTGAAGAACCCGGTGACCGTCATGCGCGCCTCGAAATGCGCGTAGAGCTGCTCGACCTGTTCGATGGTCGCCGCGGCGAACTCCGGCTCTGGCAAGGGCGCGGGTGCCGCTGCCGCAATCGCCATGCGCAGTTCATAGGCAAAAATCTGCACCGCCGCACCGAGATTAAGCGATGAAAAATCCGCAGCGGTTGGAATCCGCGCCCAGATCCGGCAATTGGCCGCTTCGTCGGCAGTGAGCCCGGCGGTCTCGTTGCCGAACAAAATCGCCACCGGACTGGCGGCCGCGGCGATCGCCTCGTGTGCCGCGGCGCGGGCGTCCATCGCGTCGTGTCGCAGTTCGCGGTGCCGCGCGGTGGCGGCGATGCCGAGCACGCAACCTTCCATGGCGGCGGATACCGAGTCGACCACCTTTGCCGCATCGAGTATGTCGTCGGCGCCGGCGGCACGCACCACCGCATCGGGATGAGGGAAATGGCGCGGCGACACCAGCCGCAGGTCGCTCAAGCCCATTGTTTTCATCGCCCGCGCAGTGGCGCCGATATTGCCCGGATGGCTGGGCCTAGCCAGAACAATGCGAATATTTTTGAGCGCGCCGGTGTTATTCACTACAATACGCCCCTTCGAGTTCGGCCCGCGCCGGGTACTCAGTCCTAAATCCCTCAATCCTGATCGCAGCCCCGCCATGCATCCGATGCTCAACACCGCCGTCAAGGCAGCGCGCCGCGCCGGCAGCATTATCAACCGCGCCGCGCAAAACATCGACATCCTGACGGTCACGCAAAAAGCGGCCAACGATTATGTGTCGGAAGTCGACCGCGAAGCCGAACGCGTGATCATCCGCGTCATCCATGAAACCTATCCGAGCCATTCGATTCTAGCAGAGGAAAGCGGCGCCTCCGGCAATTCGGAATACGAGTGGATTATCGATCCGCTCGACGGCACGACGAATTTTCTGCACGGCTTTCCGCATTACGCGGTATCGATCGCACTGCGGCACAAAGGCGTGCTGTCGCAGGCGGTGATTTACGATCCGATCCGCAACGAATTGTTCACAGCGTCACGCGGCCGCGGCGCCTATCTCAACGACCACCGCATGCGCGTCGGCAAACGCATCAAGCTGCAGGGCTGTCTGCTCGGCACCGGGTTTCCGTTCAAGGAATTCTCGGCCATTGACAACTATCTGGCGATGTTCAAGGACCTCGCGGAGAAAACCAGCGGCATCCGCCGCGCCGGCGCCGCCACGCTTGATCTTGCCTATGTCGCCGCCGGCCGCCTCGACGGTTTCTGGGAATTCGGCCTGGCCCCGTGGGACATGGCCGCAGGCAGCCTGCTCATCACCGAAGCCGGCGGTCTGGTCGGCGATTTTCTCGGCAACAGCGGTTATCTCGAATCCGGCAACATCGTCGCCGGCAATCCAAAACTTTTCTCCCAACTCATCCAGTCGCTCGCGCCGTACCTGAACGAGCGGCTCAAGAAGTAATTCGGCAGCGCGCGCGAACGCTGCGCCGCTTGCAGGCAAATCCATGATCACCACCACCGGCATCAGCATCCAGTTCGGCGACAAGCCGCTGTTCGAAAACGTCTCGATCCGTTTCGGCCAGGGCAACCGCTACGGCCTGATCGGCGCCAACGGCTGCGGCAAATCGACGTTCATGAAAATCCTCGGCGGCGATCTCGAACCGAGCACCGGTTCGGTCGCCGTCGACAAGGGCGAGCGTCTGGGCAAACTGCGCCAGGACCAGTTTGCCTATGAAGAAACGCGCGTGCTCGACGTCGTCCTGATGGGCCACGACGGCATGTGGCAGGCGATGCAGGAACGCGACAACATTTACGCCAATGCCGAGGCCAGCGAAGACGATTACATGCGTGCGGCCGAACTCGAACACACCTTCGCTGAATTCGGTGGCTACACCGCCGAAGCGCGCGCCGGTGAACTGCTCTCGGGGCTGGGCATTCCGTTCGAACAGCACAACGGGCCGATGAGCGCGGTCGCACCCGGCTGGAAACTGCGCGTGCTGCTGGCGCAGGCGTTGTTCGGCGATCCGGACATCCTGCTGCTCGACGAACCGACCAACCACCTCGACATCAACACGATTCGCTGGCTCGAAGGCGTGTTGAACGCGCGCTCGAGCACCATGATCATCATTTCGCACGACCGCCACTTTTTGTCCGCGGTATGCACGCACATGGCCGACGTTGACTACGGCGAGATCCGCGTCTATCCCGGCAATTACGACGACTACATGCTGGCCTCGACGCAGGCGCGCGAGGGCCTCATCACCGCTAACGCACGCGCCAAGGAACGCATCTCCGACCTGCAGGATTTCGTGCGGCGCTTTTCGGCCAACGCATCGAAGGCGCGTCAGGCCACCTCGCGCGCGCGCCTGATCGAAAAAATCAAGATCGAGGACATCAAACCGTCGAGCCGGCAGTATCCGTACATCCGTTTCGAAATCGACCCGCGCGACCAGTTGCACCGCTACGTGTTCGAAGCACAGAAACTCGCCAAGGGCTACGACAAGCCGCTGTTCAGCAACTTCAACCTGCGCGCCGAGGCCGGCGAGCGGATCGCCATCATCGGCCCCAACGGCATCGGCAAGACGACGCTGCTGCGCTGTCTGGCCGGCGATCTGGAACCTGACGCAGGCACCTTGCGCTGGACCGAAAAAGCCAAGCTCGGTTACTGCGCGCAAGACCACACCGGCGACTTCGACGATGACGACACGCTGCCCGAATGGATGGCGCAGTGGCGCGGCCCCAACGACAACGACCAGACCGTGCGCAGCGTGCTCGGGCGCCTGCTGTTCTCCGGCGACGACGCCCTGAAATCGACGCATGTGCTGTCCGGCGGCGAGCAACAGCGCATGGTCTTCGGCAAACTCATGCTGCAGCGGCGCAACGTGCTGCTGATGGACGAACCGACCAACCACCTCGACATGGAATGCATCGAGTCGCTGAACACCGCGCTGGAAAAATTCCAGGGCACGCTGATCTTCGTCTCGCACGACCGCGAATTCGTCTCCTCACTCGCCACCCGCATCATCGAAATGTCGACCGAAGGCATCCACATCCACGCCGGCGGCTACGACGACTATCTGACCACACGCGGCCTCGCCGCCTGAGCGGCCCTCCCCGGGGCCACCACATCGAGCGCCCGCAGAGGTGCAACATCCCCGCCTATGGCGATTTGGCGCCTAAAGATTGCCCCTGTCCCGGCCGTAAATGGGATGTGTACTGTCTAAACCTCTGCGCGCAGACGCTGGACCGTGGTGTGACACGCCCGGCTAGCGCACGCGCGCGATGTCCGTGGCGCGTGAAATCATGCTGAGAAAAATCGACACCCAACTGCTGCAACCCGGCATGTTCCTGCAGGAACTGTGCGGGACCTGGATCGACCATCCGTTCTGGCGCACCTCCTTCAAACTCAAGGATGCCGGCGAGATCGCGAAAATCATCAACAGCGGCATCAAGGAAGCGCTGATCGACACCGACAAGGGCCTCGACGTCGAAGTCGCCACCATCGCCCCGCCGCCACCAGTGCAAGCGCAACCGCCGGCGGCACCAAAAGCGGCAAAACCCGCGCGCCCCGTTTACGCGCCAATCGAAGCCGAAATGGAACGCGCGTCAAGCATCGTCGCCGAATCGAAAAAAGCCGTCGTTTCGATGTTTAACGAAGCGCGCATGGGCAAGGCCATCGAAGCCGACAACGTGATGCCGCTGGTCGAAGACATTTCGCAGTCAGTGGCGCGCAATCCGGGCGCGCTGATCAGCATCGCGCGCCTGAAAACCGCCGACGACTACACCTATATGCATTCGGTCGCGGTGTGCGGCCTGATGATCGCACTGGCGCGGCAACTTAATCTGGACGAAACACAAACGCGCGAGGCCGGCATGGCGGGTCTGCTGCACGATGTCGGCAAGATGGCCATTCCGCTCGAAGTGCTCAACAAACCCGGCAAACTGACCGACGAGGAATTCACGCTGGTCAAGGGTCATCCCGCGGCCGGCCACGAGATGCTGGTCAATGGCAAGGGCGTCGGCGCCACCGCGCTCGACGTCTGCCTGCATCATCATGAAAAAATCGACGGCACCGGTTATCCGCACAAAATCGCCGGCGACGCCATCAGCCTGTTCGCCAGAATGGGCGCAGTGTGCGACATCTATGATGCAGTCACCTCCGAGCGCCCCTATAAAAAAGGCTGGGACCCAGCCGAAGCCGTGCACAAAATGGCGACCTGGAGCAAAGGCCATTTCGACGAACGCGTCTTCCAGGCCTTCGTCAAAAGTGTCGGCATTTATCCGGTCGGCAGCCTCGTGCGTCTGCAGTCAGGCCGCCTTGGCGTGGTCATCGAACAGTCGCCCTCCTCGCTGCTGGTGCCGCGGGTCAAGGTGTTCTTCTCGGTCAAATCGCAAGCGCGCCTGCCGCCCGAAATCGTCGATTTATCACGCGCCGGCGGCAATGAACGCATCGTCGCGCAGGAAGACCCGGCAAGGTGGGGCTTTGTGGACCTGACAGAACTCTGGCACGGTGCCGGCACATCGCACTAGGCATTCCCGCGGCGCAACAAAGTAGTTCTCGAAACCGTACCGATTTTGGATTTGCGCAGAGTTTCAAGGAATTAACACAAAGTTTGCAATTCCCGCTTAAGAACCGCGCGTGCTGTCCGCTTCGCGGTATTTGATAAATATCAAATTACAGGAACGCCTTCGCTGGTAGGATTGTCCGCTGTTCCAGTCGCGCCTTTAACCGAACAGCATTTGAATTAGTAGCGCGCACTGATAACGCAATCGGACAGTGCCCGCCAGGATCCGGTGAGTGTCAACTGCCCCAAAAAATCAGAGGCCCATGAATCCATCGGCGCATGATGTTAGAGCCGACAGCAATCAGCGACCCCGGCTGTCCGCCAGTCAGGTCGTGTGGATTTACGTGCTGGGCGCGACGTCATGGATACTGGCCTCCGACTGGCTGCTCGAGCGTTACTTCGGTGACTCGTCCGTCGCCGCGCAACTGGGCACACTGAAGGGCTGGCTCTTCGTCGCCGTCACCGCCGCGATGCTCTACGCACTCCTGCGGCACCAGCAATCGACACGCGACGTCGCCGCTGCATCGTCGGCACTTTCCACCAGCATGCGGGAACGGATCCGCAAATCAGCAATCGGCCCGCTCGCGCTCGTGGTCAGCGTGATTGTTGCAATGACAGTTGCGGCGATCTATTCGAGATATCACGAAATAGAGCAACACGAAGCGTGCGCATCGAGTCGATCGCCGAATCCCACGCCAAAGAAATCGCCGCATGGCTGCGCCACCGCAATGGCGAGATGCAGTTCGTTCACTCGAGCGAGCGCATGGCCGAGTTTTACGCCAAATGGCGCAACCATAGCGATCGCGCCGCCCTCGCACAATTGATGGATCGGGTAGTTGCATTCCGCAAGGCCAACGAGTTTGTCCGCGCGCTGATACTCGACGAGCGCGGCGAAATCATCGCGCGCGAAGGCCCGAGCAAACTTGAGTCGCCGCCCGAAATGAAAGCGGCGGCGCTGCGCGCGTTCGCCAGCGGCAAACCGCAGCACACGGATATATACGATCGCGAGGGGGCGCAACGGACGCCGCGGCGCCTCGACTTCGTCATCCCGCTGGCATCGGCCAGCCTGCCCGCGCGCGGCGCCGTCGTGCTGCGGATCGATCCGGAGGAATACCTGTTTCCGCTG
>JANXSE010000258.1 GCA_025356695.1 Betaproteobacteria bacterium | reverse complement strand
GCGCGTTATGCGCCGCTGGTGAAAAAATCGGGGATGAAACCCGACTAGCGACTCCCTTTGATCCCCTCTCCAACGAACAGGGGGAGAGGGCTAGGGTTAGGCTCGCCTCACATGTAATCGTCGTTGTTTCCCCTCACCCCTACCCTCGCCCCGCTCTCGCGGGGCGAGGGAGTTTTTTGTGCACGCTATTTCAATGCAATCACCACCTCATCACCCTGCGTCGTCAGCTTCGCCCCAAACACCTCGCTGCGCTTCTGAATATCCGCCAGCGTATCTTTTTCGTCGGCGATTTTGCACGGCACAGTTTCGTTTTGCGCATTGTGGCGAACGAAACGGAACGACGCGCCGCTGACCTTGCCGGCATCGAACATGATGCGCGGCATCATGCCGACCCAGTCGCCGACCGCAACGCCGCCGAAATGCCCGGTGTGAAACGAGAAACTGCCGAGGCCGTAATAGATCGGCTTGCCTTTGTAGACCTCGACCGGCAGCGAATAGTGCGGGCCGTGACCGATCACCACGTCGGCGCCGGCATCGATCGCCGCATGCGCGATCTGCGGCATGTAATCGAGCACGTCCTGATGCAGGCCCCAGTGGCAGGAGGCAACGACAAAATCCGTTTTTGTTTTGAGTGCAACAACGTCAGCGGTAAATGCTCGCAGCGATTCAGCATCAGGCCAGGTCAAAATCACCGGCGGCAGGCCCGGCCGGTTGCACGGCGGGATGTCGGCGCGCGTTTTGTGCAGCGGCAACTGATAGGCGGTGTGCGCCTTGATGATGGCGACACCGGCCGACGCTTTGGTCGCTTCGTGATTGGTCGGCCAGTAGACCGAGGTGCGCTGCAAAAAGCCGATGCGCACACCGCTTTTTTCGAGGACTACCGGCGCGCGCGCGGCGTCGCGGTTGGCCCCCGCACCGGTGTGCGGGATGCCGATTTCATCGAGCCGCGCAATCGACGCGGTAATCGCGGCTTCACCATAGTTGACGTTGTTGGCGATACCAACCGCCTGTATGCCGGCAATCTTCAAAGCCTGCGCTGCCGCCACTTCAGCGAAAAATCCCTCGTTCTCCTGCGAATGTCCGCCCGGTGGAATATAAAAACAGCATTCGAGATTGCTGAAAACGAAATCCGCCCTGGCGAATATCGGTGCCACCAGTTTGAACGGCACTGCTGCGTCGGCGACGTTCATCAAATTGACGTCGCCCGTCAGCATCAGGGTTTGCGGCATTTATTGAAAGTACATGCCGCCGTTGACCAGATAGCACTGCCCTGTCGTAAAGCCGGCGTCTTCGCTCGCCAGATAAATCATCATCGACACCACTTCCTGCGGCTTGCCCATGCGGCGGATCGGCTGGTGCGGACGCAAGCCCTTCGGCTTCTGAAAGGCGTCGCGTTCGACCTCGATGGTGCCGGGGCCGATGCAATTGGCAGTGATTTCATGTTCAGCAAACTCTCTTGCAAGTCCTCGTGTAAAGCCAACGATACCGAGCTTGGCCATGCCCTTGCCGGTGCTGCCGCCGAGGAAGGGCGAGATGCCGGACATATTGATGATGCGACCCCAGCGCTGCTTGATCATCAGCGGCAGCACAGCCTTGCAGATATTGCGCGGGCCGCCGAGGTTGACCCTGAAACTTTTCTCCCAGGCTGCGTCGCTTTCTTCGAGGAAGGCGCCCTCGCCGCCGCGATAGACGGCGTTGTTGAGCACGACATGCACACTGCCGAGTTCTTTCGCCACTTTGGCGACAAATGCTGCCACCGACGCCGGCTCGGCGACGTCGCATTGCTCGGCCAAAACTTTGACGCCGAAGGCGCGCGCTTCATCGGCGACGGCGTTGAGCTCGTTCATTTTCGCGCTGGTGCACAACGCGAGGTTGGCGCCTTCTTTGGCGAAAGCAATGGCGGCGAGCCGGCCCATATTGCGGCTCGCGCCGGTGATCAAAACAACTTTGCCTTTGAGGCCGGTGTCCATAATGTTCTTTTGGAATAATCGAGAATGAGCGGGAATGAACAGAAAACTGCGATTTGCAGTGCGGGAATTATAACAGTCGTCAAAAGTGACGCTGCGCACGACGGGGCCGCGACTTGACCGCCGGCGTGCCTGCGCCTACGCTTCGCGCCTCATATGAATTTGTACGGGAGATTGTTGTGAGCGAACCTCTGTACCCGCGCTTTTCCGACACCGAATTTGCGCGGCGCCACGCCGCGGCGCGCGCCATGATGACGGCCGAAGGCATCGATGCGATTGCAGTGTTCGGCAATTCCGGCATCTCGCGGCACAACCACGCCGACGTGCATTATCTGTCGGGCTTTCTCGGCAACCGCAATAACTACGTGCTGCTGCCGGCCAAAGCAGAGCCGGTATTGTTCGTGCAATCGCATAACCACGTGCCGAATGCGCGCGAAGCATCATCGATACGCACTGAATCGGGCCGCCTTGATTCGGCCGTAACGATTGCGAAATATTTAAGCGACCTGGGTTTGCGCAACGCCACGCTCGGTTACGCCGGCGAGCTGCCGGTGCAGAATTATCTGACCTGGCAGAAGGAACTCGCTGGCTGGCAGTTCAGAGATATGAGTGCGGCCTTTCGCAAACTGCGCCTGGTCAAAAGTGCCGAGGAAATCAACTGGCTGAAAAAAGGCGCAGCGCTGACCGATGACGCGCTGCAAGCCTTGATCGATCAAATCAGACCCGGCCTGCGCGAATACGAATTAGGCGCCATCGTCGAAACCGCGGCACTGAATGCCGGCGGCCTGCCGCATCTGTGTTATCTGTCGTCGGGTCCGCAGGACGGCGCCGGCGCCTGCGTGCCGCGGCAGAATCTCTCCAACCGCATCATCGGCACAGGCGACGTCATCAATACCGAAATCAGCGTCAGCTGGTGGGGTTATTCAGGCCAGATGCACCGCCCGATCTTCCTCGGTAGCAAACCAAACGCCCTCTATCAAAAACTCTGGGACACCGCACTTGAAGCCTACACGCGCTGCGTCAATGCGCTGAAGCCCGGCGCCACCAGCGAAGACGTTCTGGATGCCGCCGACGTGATCGCCGAACGCGGTTACACCATCAACGACGGTTTTCTGCACGGCTTCGGCATCGGCCTCTTGCCACCTTCGATCGGCACGCGCGAAGCCAAACGCGGCATCCCGAAACCACCGTTCACCTTCGAAGAGAACATGTGCGTAGTGGTGCAACCGAACGTCGTCACACGCGACGAGAGCGCCGGCGTGCAGCTCGGCAACCTCTTTCGCATCACCAAAACCGGCGCCGAATGCCTGCACCGGCTGCCGCTTCAATACCACGTCAAACCATAACGCGGCGACGAAAAAGATGGCGAGGGCTATACTAGCGGTATGTGCAGCGCCGCACCTCACGCCATGACAGTGGCAACACTCATTTCAGCTATAGCCGACTGATGACCCGGACGGATCCCGACCGCCAACCGATCGCCGCAGTAACGCTGGCGGCCCTCGGCATCGTCTACGGCGACATCGGCACCAGCCCGCTGTACGCGGCAAAAGAAGTATTCAACCCGTCGCATGGCATTGAATTCACCGCGGCCAATGTGGTCGGCGGTGTGTCGACCATATTGTGGGCGCTGATGTTCGTCGTCTCGCTCAAATACGTGATGCTGATCATGCGCGCCGACAACAAGGGCGAAGGCGGCATCATGGCGCTGCTGGCCCTCGCCTCGGCCTCGGTAAAAGAACGCAAAGGCTGGAGTACCGGCCTCGCCATCGTCGGCGTCTTCGGCGCCGCGCTGTTTTACGGCGATGGCGTGATTACACCCGCGATCTCGGTGCTCTCCGCGGTCGAAGGGCTGGAGATCGCGACACCGGTGCTGAAACCTTATGTCGTGCCGATTACGGTGATCGTGCTGATCGCGCTGTTTGCGATTCAGCGCACCGGCACCTCAACGGTCGGCGCCCTGTTCGGGCCGGTGATGGCCTTGTGGTTCTGCGTGCTCGGCGTGGCCGGCATGCCGCACATCATGAAAACGCCGGAAATTCTGCACGCATTCAATCCCTGGCATGCCTATCATTTCCTGACCCTGCACGGCTGGTCGTCTTTTCTCGTCCTCGGCGCGGTCTGTCTCGCCGTTACCGGCGCCGAAGCGCTGTATGCCGACATGGGGCACTTCGGCAAACGCGCCATACGCATCGGCTGGTTCTCGCTGGTATTTCCGGCGCTGGCGCTGAACTACCTCGGTCAGGGCGCGCTCTTGATCGCCAACCCCGAGGCCGTCAGCAATCCGTTTTATCTGATGTTTCCGGATTGGGCGCTTTATCCGATGGTGGCTCTCGCCACACTCGCCACCGTGATCGCGTCGCAGGCGGTGATCTCGGGCGCCTATTCGGTTACCAAGCAGGCGGTGCAACTCGGTTTTCTGCCGCGCACGCAAATCATTCAGACTTCGGCGCGTGAAATCGGCCAGATCTATATCCCCGTCATCAACTGGAGCCTGTTGATCGCGATTCTTGCCGCCGTCATCGGTTTCGGCTCGTCGGCGAACCTCGCCTCGGCCTACGGGTTGGCCGTCTCGGGCACCATGCTAATCGACACCGTGCTGACGTTTTTCGTGATTCGTTACTGCTGGGGCTACAAACTGCTGCTGTGCATCGCCTCGACCGGCTGCTTCCTTGCCGTCGATGCGGCATTCCTGTCGGCCAACCTCGTCAAGACAGTTGATGGCGGCTGGTTCCCGCTGGCCATGGGTGCGGCCGTTTTCACGGTGATGGTAACGTGGCGGCGCGGCCGTGAAATTCTGTTTGAGCGCATGCGCAGTTCTTCGATTGCCTTGAAGCCCTTCCTCGGTTCGCTGTTCCAGGATCCGCCGCCGCGCGTACACGGCACTTCAATCTTTCTGGTCGGCGACGGCGAATCGGTGCCGCACGCGCTGCTGCACAATCTCGCGCACAACAAAGTCATTCACGAACGCATCGTGTTTCTGACCGTGATCTACCGCGACGTGCCATGGGTACCCGACGAAGAACGCCTGTCGATCGAACAACTCGGCAATGAGTGTTATCGCATCAAACTGCACTTCGGTTTCATGAACGTGCCGGACGTGCCGAAAGCGCTTGGGTTGTGCAAGCCGCATGGCATGGAATTCAATACGCTCGAAACTTCGTTCTTCGTCAGCCGCGAAACGGTGATCCCGACGCCGGGCGAAGGCATGGCGTTGTGGCGCGAGCGGTTGTTTGCAACGATGACGCGCAACGCCGGCAGCATCGTCGATTATTTTCACATCCCGTCGAACCGCGTGATTGAACTCGGCACGCAGGTAGAAATATAAAAAGCGCGGTCTTGTTGTTCCGTTCGCGGTGAGCCTGTCGAACCGTGAACGGCATCGCCCCGAAAACCGGCGGCACGATGCAGGTCCGCTCAGTTTCGAAACCCCGGTCCTCAGTCCCGCACTACTTGCACCACTGCTCGACCAGCACACGCTGACGGTCGGCATCCGCCGCGCGCTCGGCGTCGCCGAGATTGATGCGCTCGCCGGTGTCGGGGTCGAGCCGCTGCATGCGCTGGCCTTCGAGCAGCGCCTTCATCTGGATGCGCGCCTGCGCGCAATTGCGCGCCGCCTCTTCGCTCTTCACGCGCTCTTCGGCAGCCTTTGCCTCGGCGTCATTGCGCTCTTGCAGACGCTTTTTGAATTCCACGTCCTGCATCGCCGGGGATTTTGCCTCGGGCGCAGCCGCCGGCGGTTCGTCGCCGCGCGAGACCTGGCGCTGCCTGACGGTGCCGGGCGGACAGGCTTGCGTGAACTCCTTCGCGCCGCGCGCATCCGTGCATTCGTAAATCTGTGCTGCGGCATCAACGGCGATCACCGCCGATACGCCGAGCAGCAGAGCGCGGCTGGCACGCAGCTTGTTCATTCCGACCGGATGCCGGCGTCCTTGATCACTTTGCCCCATTTGTCGATTTCCTTTTTAAGGAAGGCGCCGTATTCCTCCGGCGTCATCGGCGCGGTCTCGGCGCCCTGCAACAAAAATGCTTCACGCGTCTCCGGCATGTTCAGCACGGCGACGACGTCACGGTTGATTTTGGTAATCAACGCTTTGGGCGTGCCGGCCGGCGCATAAAGGCCGAACCACACATTCGATTCAATGCCGGGCAGGCCCGACTCCGGCGCGCTCGGCACATCGGGCGCCGCGGAAAAACGTTTCGGACTTAATACGGCGAGCGCTTTGATGCGCCCCGTTTTCACCTGCCCGCTGGCGGTGGTTGTCGACAAAAACGCCGCCTGCACCTCGTTGGCAATCAGCGCCGCCAGCGCAAAGCCTGCGCCTTTGTACGGAATGTGCGTGAGTTTGGCGCCGGTCATCTGGTTGAACAGTTCGCCCGACAACTGGCTGCTGGTACCACCGCCCGCCGAGCCGTAGTTGACGCCGCCCGGTTTGCCTTTTGCATAGGCGATGAATTCCTTCACGTTGTTGGCCGGCACCGATGCGTTAACGGCCAGCGCGATGCCCGATACCGATAACTGCGTAATTGGCGCGAAATCCCTGACCGGGTCGTAATTGAGTTTCTTGAACAGAAACTGCGGGCTCGCATGCGTGCCGATGTGGCCGACGGTCAGCGTGTAACCGTCGGGGGCAGCCTTGGCGCCGATCTCGGTGCCGATAATGCCGCCGGCGCCGGGGCGGTTGTCGATGACGATCTGCTGGCCCCAAAGAGCCGCCAGCTTATTGGCGACGAAACGCGGCACGATATCCGAGGTGCTGCCGGGCGAGCCGGTGATGATGCGCACCGGGCGGTCGGGATAACCGCGCGCTGCATCGGCGGCCTGCGCCGCCGGCGTCACCAGAACTGCCAGCGCAAAAAATTTTATCCAACGCATTACGAACTCCCGTCTGGCTGCTGTATGGAACATACATCAATTATGGCATTTTTCGCGGCGGTCGCGTCCGCAATGCCGCCGATTGACAGCATACGCAGTTGTTTCTATCGTTGCCGCTCCTTAACCGCAGCCGGAGTCAGCGATGGACATGAG
The DNA here is from genome assembly GCA_025356695.1 of Betaproteobacteria bacterium. Next base: position 3,066 of record JANXSE010000258.1, on the reverse strand, counting down.
CGAACGCGTGCTCACCGAAGAACAACGCATGATGCGCGACACCATACGCCGCTTCGTCGATAACGACGTCGCGCCGTTCATCCGCAGGAACTGGAAGCTCGAATGGGACATGACGCCGGAGAACCGGCCGTCGCGCGAACTGCTCGAAGGCGCGCACCGCATCGGCGTGAGGACACTCGGCATCCCGGAGGAATTCGGCGGCACACCGGTCGATCCTAAAACCGAGGTGCAGACCTTCGCCATGGTTGCCGAGGAAATTGCGCGCGGTGATTCCGGCCTTGCCGACAAACTCGTGCAGATCTGGAAAATCTCCAAGCTGCTGCAGAACATCGCGCCGCGCCACCTGCTGGAAAAATGGTTTCCACGCATCGTCGAAGACCCGTCCTTTCTGCTCGCGCACGCGCTGACCGAGCCGCGCGGCGCCTCCGACCGCTGGCTGCCCTACGATGTGCCCGAAGCGATGATGCACACCAAGGCCGTCAAAAAAGGCGACAAGTGGGTGCTGAACGGCCGCAAGCAGTTCATCACCAACGGCTACGACGCCAGCCTCTACGTCGTTTATGCAACGACCACGCCGGGCGCAGGCATGACCAAAGGCACCTCGAGCTTTCTGGTGCCGCGCGACACACCGGGCCTCACGGTCGCGCGCTGCAACGAAACGCTGGGCGGACGCTTCATGAACAACGGTGAAATCGTCTTCGAAGACTGCGCCGTGCCGCTCGATCATTGCCTCGTCGAAGACATCGCGCTGACGCGCGCCGGCATCTACTTCCGTCCGGGCAAGATCATCGTCGCCGCCAAGAACTTGGGCGTCGGCGTCGCCGCCTTCGAGAAGACTGCCGACTACGTGCAGAACTACGTGCAGGGCGGACGCATCCTGATCAAGCATCAGGCGGTCGCGCTGCGCCTCGCCGACATGGCGACAAAAATCGCCGCTGTGCGCTCCATGCTCAACGAAGCCGTACGCGCCGTCGACAGCGGCTCGCACGACGCCGAAGCGTTGTGCGTGATGGTCAAGATGTTCGCCTCGGAGGAAATCTTCAAGGTCTGCCAGCATGCCGTCGAATTGCACGGCGGCAACGGCATCATGCTCGATTTCGGCATCGAGAAATATCTGCGCGACGCCTCGCTGTTTCTGCATCGCGATGCGACGGTCGATGTCTCAAAATTCAAGATCGTGAAGGCAATGTTTCCGCAGACGGCCGGCAAGTACGCGGGGCCGGAGGCTTAGGGAAGCTCTGAATTACTGCCCCGTTCGTGGTGAGCCTGTCGAACCATGAACGGAGAACCGCGCAGAATCAATGTGCTCAAGCGTTCATCCTTCGACAAGCTCAGGACGAACGCTGGTTTTTCAGAGCTCCCTTAGCAGCCATTGCTGCGAATATCCGGTGAACTGTCAAAAGACAAATTGACCTATTTGCACAGCATCAATGTCCGGCATGCAGCGGTCACCCGTCTTATGCCGCAGCGCGCGGTTCATAAAGAAATTTTTGAAACCCGGCGAATACCCGGCCGATCACTTCCGGTTCGCCCAGGTCCGCTACAGCGTCGGCAATGGAATCGTGATACCGCAGACGCAGCAACGGGGTCAGTTTGTTCTGCTCGAGTTCCTCAACGCCCACATTCACGTAATGCTGCAGGACGAAGTCGAGGAACGCCCGCTGTTTGGCATTGAACGACGTGTCGATGTGAGCTTTGGCACCCGAGGCCCGCGCCTCTCGCGTAACGGGAGGCATGGCATAAGCTACATGCGCGAGCACGTCGAAGAGATCGCTCTTCTCGGCGTCGATGATCTTCTGCATTTCGGCCAGTTGCTCGTGGCCGAAGCCTTTCTCGGCGAGCCCCTGTAGCAGCTTCTTGCGCGTGTCGGGTGCGCTCCAAAGCGTTCTGAGCTCGGCCTCGTCCTTGAAGAACTCCGGCAGTTTGCCGAACAGCATTTCCATAAATTGCTGTGCCGACATTGGCGTGCCGTCCGGATGCCAGAAGGTCGTCATCATCATGTGCTGGATGGTTCGCTCCTTGCCGTCGGCAAGCTTGATCTTCGCCCTTTTCTTGCGTTCGGGCGGCGGCTCCTTCACTCCGCCCGGCTCCTTGGGTTCGGGCTCCGGATATTTGGGCTCCTTCGGCTCAGGTTCGAGCGGCTCGCCGTCCCATTCGGGATCGCTGAAGTGGTGGTGCGCCTTGACGAAGTCGTAGATCGTGAAGTAATCCTTGCCGTCGTAGAGCCGGGTGCCGCGGCCGATAATCTGCTTGAACTCGATCATCGAGTTGATCGGACGCATCAGCACAATGTTGCGGACGTTGCGCGCATCGACACCGGTAGAGAGTTTCTGCGAAGTCGTCAGGATGGTCGGGATCGTTTTTTCGTTGTCCTGAAAATCGCGCAGATGCTGTTCGCCCAATTCGCCGTCGCTGGCCGTGACCCGTTGGCAGTAGTTCGGGTCGCTGCCGGTCTTCATCTGGTTGATGAGGTCGCGCACCGCCAGCGCGTGAGCCTGCGTTGCGCAAAACACCAGCGTCTTTTCCCGCTGGTTGATCTGCGACATGAAGATTTCCACGCGCTTTTTCTCGCGCGCCTTGATCTCGATGATCTTGTTGAAGTCCTTTTCTTCGTAGCGCTTGCCCGCTTCGACTTCGCCCTCGACTACGGTGTCGTCCGCAGTGTAGACGTAGTCGTCGAGCGTGGTCTGGATCTGCTTGACCTTGAACGGCGTCAGAAAGCCGTCGTTGATGCCATCCTTGAGCGAGTAGATGAACACCGGCTCGCCGAAGTAGGCGTAAGTGTCGGCGTTGTCCTTGCGCTTGGGCGTGGCGGTCAGCCCGAGCTGCACCGCGGGCGCGAAGTGCTCCATGATGGCGCGCCAGTTGCTCTCGTCGTTCGCGCCGCCACGATGGCACTCGTCGATGATGATAAGGTCAAAGAAATCCGGCGGATACTCGCCGAAATACCCTTCGACAGGCTCAGGGACCGAAACTCCGGCAGGATCAGGCGCGGAGGCTGAACGGGAGAGGCGTTTGAGGAGTTCGATATCGCCTTTGATCAGAGCGACCTTCTTCGCCCGGCTC
>JANXSE010000256.1 GCA_025356695.1 Betaproteobacteria bacterium | reverse complement strand
TTTGTGGCGCTTGAATATCGCAGCGGCGCCGTATTGTTTGCGGCCGCCTGCGCGATTGTTGGCAGCGTGCTGTTTATCCGCTCGCCGGCGATCCGCATGTGGTCGCGCCCGCTAACGCATACGCGAACAAGCCTGCTCGGGCCTTTGCGCAATCGCCCGCTGCTGGCGCTGTACGTGGCGACGGCATTGTATTCGATCGCCTTCGGATTATTGGAAGTCGCAGTGACGGCGCTGGCGACTGCGCAGGGCAGACCCGCAGCGGCCGGCGTCATACTCGCGCTGGCAAGTGTCGGCAGCGGCATCGGTGCATTGATCTATGGCAGCCGCGGTTGGGCGATGTCGCCGCAGCGCCAATACGTGATCGCGCAGTTTGCGATGGCGCTTGGCTTGTTTGTTCTGGCGCCCGTTAGCAATCTGTATTGGCTGGCGGCGCTGTGCGTGATCGCCTGTTCGCCGATGGCGCCGGTGATCGCGTTGCAATCGGTACTGGTGGCGCGTTATACGCCGCGCGCGATGCTGGCAGAAAGTTTTACCTGGGCGGCGACTTCACTGCTCGGCGGCGTCAGTGCCGGCATTGCCGCGGGTGGCGCCATTGTTGATAGCCACGCGCCGTTCTGGGCAATGCTGGCGGCGGGCGTTTCTACGCTGGCTGCTGCGCTGGTTTCTGCGTGCGCTATTTCCGGCGCGGATCAGGCGCGCGGCGATAGCGCATGATCAACTCTGCGTCCACGGCAGGCCGGCAGCGCGCCAGCCGCCGACGGTGTTGCGATGACCGGATGGATCGCGATCGCCTTCAAAGCCTTCGAGTACGTTGTATGCGGCATCGTAGCCGGCCGCCTTGGCTGCCATTGCTGCATCGTGCGAGCGCGCGCCGCTGCGGCAAATGAACATCACTTTTGCATCAGCGGGCACAGCTTGTTTCAATTGCTGCACAAAATCCGGATTCGCCTGCATGCCCGGCCAGGTTTTCAGTTCTATTTCGACGCTGCCGGGGATGCGTCCGACGAAGTCGAGTTCGGCGCGGCTACGCACATCAACAATGATCGCTGCTGCCGCTTCGCGCAACGCCTGCGCTTCGGCGGGCAACAACGCGCCGGCATAGGCGAGGTTCTTTTGCTGCGCGCGTTCGGCAGCTTTTTGAATGATTTCTTCGGTTTTGGGCACTCGGCTTCCCCGGTTCGCAATTGATATGGCCTGAGTTTACCGGAACAGTGCATGGTGCAAGACGCACCGTAAGTGAGCATTAATTTGCCATTTTGCACTACTTTGGTGCAAAATGGGCGTCTAGGCCTGCGTAAATCACTTGTGGCACAATGACTTTCCCGATTTTAGGGTTGGCATATTTCGTGCTGATCCAGTGACTCCAAACCCTTCGGTAATTCAATACAACACCTCGTTAGGAGAGAAACATGGCGGTAGCCGACGTAATGAAGATGGTCAAGGAGAACGAAGTCAAGTTTGTAGACTTTCGTTTTACCGATACACGCGGTAAAGAGCAGCACGTGTCGGTTCCGACCAAGCAGTTCACCGAAGAAAAATTCACCGAAGGGCATGCATTCGACGGCTCGTCGATTGCGGGCTGGAAGGGCATTGAAGCCTCGGACATGCTGCTGATGCCGGATCCGGATACGGCCCATCTTGACCCGTTTACCGATGAACCGGTACTTATTATTACCTGCGATGTCGTCGAACCGTCGGATGGCAAAGGCTACGATCGCGATCCGCGCTCAATCGCCAAGCGTGGCGAAGCCTATCTGAAGTCGTCCGGACTTGGCGATACGGCATATTTTGGTCCCGAACCCGAGTTCTTCATTTTTGATTCGGTGTCCTGGAAAATCGATATGTCGGGCTGCGCGGTCAATATCAAATCCGAGGAAGCGCCGTGGTCGTCGGGTGATGAACCTGAAGCCGGCAACATGGGCCACCGTCCGCCGATCAAAGGCGGTTATTTCCCGGTAGCGCCGGTTGATTCCCTGATGGATATTCGCAACGCGATGTGCATCGCGCTTGAACAACAGGGCGTCGAAGTCGAAGTGCATCACCACGAAGTGGCCGCTCCCGGGCAGTGCGAAATCGGTACCAAGTTCGAGAAGCTGGTGAAGCGCGCGGACTGGAACCAGATTATGAAATATACGATTCAGATGGTCGCGCATTCGTACGGCAAGACAGCGACCTTCATGCCGAAACCGGTGGTTGGCGATAACGGTTCGGGCATGCACGTGCACCAGTCGATCTGGAAGGGCGGACAAAATCTGTTTGCCGGCAATGGTTATGCCGGTCTCTCGGAATTTGCGCTGTTTTACATCGGCGGCATTATCAAACACGCCAAGTCGCTCAATGCGATTACGAATCCTGGCACGAACTCCTACAAGCGTCTTGTGCCGGGCTTCGAAGCGCCGATCAACCTGGCCTATTCGGCACGTAACCGGTCTGCATCCTGCCGTATTCCGTATGTCGCGAATCCGAAAGGACGCCGCGTCGAAATCCGTTTCCCGGATCCGACCGCCAATCCGTACCTGGCCTTCACCGCGATGATGATGGCCGGCCTCGATGGCGTGCAGAACAAGATTCACCCCGGCGATCCGATCGACAAGAACCTCTATGATCTGCCGCCGTCGCAGGCGAAGAAGGTGCCGAATGTGTGCTCGTCGCTTGATATGGCGCTGGAGCATCTCGACAAGGACCGCGCCTACCTGACGGCCGGCGGTGTGTTTTCGGATTCCATGATCGACGCCTACATCACGCTGAAGATGGAAGAAGTCACGCGCTTCCGCATGACGACCCATCCGGTCGAGTTCGATATGTATTACAGCCTGTAATCAGCTGCGCAGTGCCGATTGCAAACAGGGCGGGGAATCCCCGCCCTGTTTTGCTTTCAGGCTTGTTGCGGTGCTCTGGCGCATGGTATTTTGCCCTGTTGCCACGGATTTCGTGTGCAGCAGCAGGTCAACGGATGCAATTTGCGACCGTTGAATGCAGGGCGTGTTCAGACACAGGAAATGCAATGAGAATCTGGTTGACGGTTATTCTGGCGGGTATGGCGACAGCGGCGCATGCGGAAATGTGGAAATGCATGGATGCCGACGGCAATACGCGCTATACCAATGTGCGTTCCGAGGTTAAGGGCTGCAAGCCGCTGAACCTGGAGCCGCCCGGCCCGGCGCCGGTGCCGGCGTCGCGCGCCCAGCAACAACCGCAGCAAAAGCCGGCGAACTTTCCCAGCGTAGACAACGAAACGCAAAAACAGCGCGATGCCGGCCGGCGCAAGATACTCGAGCAGGAGATGTCGCAGGAACAGCAGCAGCTCGATGCCGCCAAAAAGCAGTTGACCGAACAGCAGGAACTTCGCCTTGGCACCGAAAAAAACTTTGCGCGGGTCGAAGAACGGCTTAAACCGTTCGAAGGCCGCGTCAAATTGCACGAGAGCAATATCGAAAGCCTCAAGCGGGAACTTGCCAACTTCAAGTAATCGCCTGGCGTTAATGCTTTCCCCGGTGGCGGGCCGCAGTTGGCGCGCTTCTTGCTCATCCAGTATTAATATCAATTTCAATGATGCCCATCCCGGCGCTTACAGGACTTGATCTACTCGGGACGGCCATCGTACTGGTCGATCAGGACAAGAACGTGCATTACGCAAATCCGTCAGCAGAAAATCTGTTCGAGGCCAGCAGCAAGAGCTTCGTCGGCCACAATATCACCGAGATATTCCAGGACGACGTGCTTGATGCGGCAATCGAATACGCGCAAACCAATCATTCGAGCTACACCGAGAATGATCTGCGCATCGGCGCTTTCGGCCGCACCAAGCTGCAGTTGAGCTGCACTGCCAACCCGGTTGAGCTCGACGGCTGGGTGCAGGGCTGGCGCGGCCTGCTCCTTGAGTTCCGCCATATCGAGCAGCAGATGAAAATCGCGCGCGAGGAACGCCTGCTCGACCAAAGCCAGGCCAACCGCGAGCTGATCCGCAATCTGGCGCATGAAATCAAAAACCCGCTCGGCGGCATTCGCGGTGCGGCGCAATTGCTCGAACGCGAACTCGAGCGGCCGAACCTGCATGAATACACGCAGGTCATCATGAAAGAGGCGGATCGTCTGCAACTATTGATGGACCGGCTGTTGACGCCGCATCGCCTGCCGCAGCCGGCGCCGCTGAATATCCACGAAGTGCTCGAGCGCGTGCGCAGCGTCATCCTTGCCGAGTATCCGCATGACATCACCGTGGTGCGCGATTACGACACCAGCCTGCCGCAGCTGACCGGCGACAAGGAGCAACTGATTCAGGCCGTGCTCAACGTCGTGCGCAATGCCGCGCAGGCCATGCACGGCAAGGGCCGGATTACTTTGCGAACCCGCATCGCGCGCCAGGCGACATTGGCGCGGCGCCGCTACAAGCAGGCGGTGCAGGTGCAGATCGGCGATAACGGCCCCGGCATTCCGGACGAGATTCGCGACAAAGTGTTTTATCCGCTGGTGTCGGGACGCGAAGGCGGCAGCGGGCTTGGCCTTACGCTGGTGCAGAACTTCGTGACCCAGCATCAGGGCACCGTCACGTTTGATACGCAGCCCGGCGGCACTACTTTCACGCTGTTGCTGCCGATCCAGCAGACGCGGCACATTGATTGATATGAATATGAAACCTGTCTGGATTATCGACGACGACCGTTCCATCCGCTGGGTGCTTGAAAAAGCGCTCACGCGCGAGAGCATCGTTTTCAAATCGTTCGCCTCCGCTGATGAAGCGCTGGGCGAACTGGCGGCCGAAGCGCCGCAGGTCATCGTTAGCGATATACGCATGCCCGGCGAGTCGGGGCTGAAACTGTTGCAGCGCGCGAAGGAACTCTATCCGAGCCTGCCGGTGATTATCATGACCGCGTACTCCGATCTGGAGAGCGCGGTGGCGGCGTTTCAGGGCGGCGCTTACGAGTACCTGCCGAAACCCTTCGACGTCGATCATGCGCTTGAACTGATTCGCCGCGCGCTGGCTGAAAGCGTGCGCGAGGAAGGCGTGGTTGAGTCCGCTGAAGCGGTGCCGGAGATACTCGGCCAGGCGCCGGCGATGCAGGATGTGTTCCGCATTATCGGGCGCCTTTCGCAATCGCACGCTACCGTGCTGATTACCGGCGAGTCCGGCACCGGCAAGGAGCTCGTGGCCAGCGCCTTGCACAGGCACAGCCCGCGCGCGCAGAAGCCTTTCGTCGCTATCAATACCGCGGCGATACCGAAAGACCTGCTGGAGTCCGAACTATTCGGCCACGAGCGCGGCGCGTTTACCGGCGCGCAGAACATGCGGCGCGGACGTTTCGAGCAGGCCGACGGCGGCACATTGTTTCTCGATGAAATCGGCGACATGCCCTCGGATTTGCAGACGCGTTTGCTGCGCGTACTGTCGGACGGAAATTTTTATCGCGTCGGCGGTCATCAGCCGATTCGCGCCAATGTGCGCGTGATTGCGGCGACCCATCAGGATCTCGAAGTCCGTGTCAAACAGGGACTGTTCCGCGAAGATCTGTTTCACCGCTTGAACGTGATCCGTCTGCGCCTGCCGCCGCTACGTGAACGGCGTGAGGACATTCCGTTGCTGGCGCGTTTTTTTCTCGCCAAAAGCGCGCGCGAAATCGGTGTCGAGGCAAAACGATTGTCGGATACGGCGCTGAAATTTCTGACCGCGCAGGATTTTCCCGGCAATGTGCGGCAACTCGAGAATCTCTGCCACTGGCTGACTGTGATGGCGGCGGGCGTCAATATCGAAATCAAGGATCTGCCGCCGGAACTGCGCGTTGAATCTACCACTGCTACCGCGCAAAGCTGGATAGGCGCGCTTGAGCAGGAGGTTGCCAATTCGCTCAATCGCGGTGAAACCGGCGTGATCGACGTGCTCGGGCCGCAGTTCGAAAAAGCGCTGATTTCACGCGCGCTGATACACACCGGCGGGCGGCGTATCGAAGCGGCAACGTTGCTCGGCCTCGGCCGCAATACGCTGACGCGCAAGATTCAGGAGCTGGGACTGGACGCCGACAAAAACGCCGAAGCCTGAGCGGTGATGCGCGCCGCTTAAGCCGTGAATTCGGCGCTGACCGGCGCGTGATCCGACGGGCGTTCGTGGCGGCGCGGTTCCAGATCGACCGCACAGCTGCGGCAATGCGCGGCGAGCGCATCGCTGACCAGTATGTGGTCGATGCGCAAACCCATTTTGCGTTTGAACGCATTCATACGGTAATCCCACCAGGTAAACATTTGCGCGGTCGGTTCGATCAGTCGCAAGCCGTCTTTTAATCCGATCGCCAGCAGTTGCTGCAAGGCTGCGCGCTCGGCATCGCTGCACAGCACCTGTCCCTCCCAGGCTTTGGGATCGTGCACATCGATGTCCGCCGGCGCGATATTGAAGTCGCCAACCACGACCATTCTGGCATGCGCGGCGAGTTCGTTTTTCAGCCACGCCGTCACCGCCTGCAGCCACGCCAGTTTGTACTGGTATTTATCCGAGTCGACGCTCTGCCCGTTCGGCACATACAGGCAGACGACGCGCACGCCGTCTATGGTTGCGGCAAGCACGCGTTTTTGCGGGTCATCGAAACCGGGAATCGCCATCACCGGTTCGGTAGCGGCGAGTTTGCTCAGAATAGCGACGCCGTTATAGGTTTTTTGTCCTGCATAAACGACGCGGTAACCGGTTTTTTCGATTTCCGCAGCGGGAAACGAGCGGTCTTCGGTTTTGGTTTCCTGCAGGCACAGCGCGTCGGGCTGATGCGTTTCCAGCCACGCCACCACCTGCGGCAGGCGCACCTTCAGAGAGTTGACGTTCCAGGTGGCAATTTTCACGCGGCGACTCCGCAGTGTAAAAAATCGAATGCCGGCGCAAGACCGGCGGCGCTACGAAATGCGCGCGACGGAGCTACTTCGTTTCCGGCGGCGCTGCACCGGCTGGCGGTTTGGCCGCCGGTTTGGCGCCAGGCAACGCAGTGCTGGGATAACCGGCCTGATCGAAGGTCGCATCCCAATCCGTCGCCAGATAGCCCTTGATGGTTTTCAGTGTGCCGACCATCATCAGCGGGATTTCCATGCCGCCGCCGGAGATTTTCTTGAATTCGTCCACTTCCTTGGCGTCGGTCGGATTTTTCTCGGTGTATGGAATGCCGCGTTTTTTCAAATGGGCGCGCGCGTTATTGCACAACTCGCCGCAATCCGTGGCGTAGAGCGTGACCGGAAAATTTTTCGTCGCTAACTGCAGCGAGTAGGAACCTTCGACCGCCTGCGCGGTATTGCCGCCGAGCCGTTTGGTTTCGACTTTTTTGATATTGGCGGGCGGCGGATAAGGCGTGTAGTTGACCACACCCTTGTCATCGACCCAGCGGTACATTTCCGCGCCGGCGGCCGACGCGGCGAATGCCGCCAAAAGCAGAAGCACAAACGTTTTCATGGAATTATCCTCGGTGCAACGATATTTTTACTCTAACACAAGGACCATTGCGCCGGTAGCGCCGGACTGCACGGCGTTCATGCAGTCTCGACCATGCCGTTGTGACGCATCAGCGCATCGATATTCGGTGCGCGGCCGCGAAAGGCGATGAACGATTCGAGCGCCGGACGGCTGCCGCCCATCGCCAGCACTTCGTCACGGAAGCGCGCGCCGATTTCGGGGCTGAGCACGCCGCGTTCTTCGAACAGGCTGTAGGCGTCCGCCGACAGCACCTCGGCCCATTTGTAGCTGTAATAGCCGGCGGCATAACCGCCGGAAAAAATGTGGCTGAAGCTGTTGGCAAAGCGGTTGAATGGCGGCGGCATCAATACCGCAACCTCACGGCGCACCTCGTTCAGAACCTCTTTCACCATTTTGTCATCGACCACTGCATCAAGATTATGCAGCCGCATGTCGAACAGCGAAAACTCAATCTGGCGCACCGTCTGCAGGCCGCTCTGGAAATTTTTTGCGGCGAGCATTTTGTCGAACAAAGCGCGCGGCAGCGGCGCCCCGGTATCGACGTGTGCGGTCATCGGTTCGAGCACGCGCCATTCCCAGCAATAATTTTCCATGAACTGGCTCGGCAGCTCGACCGCATCCCACTCGACGCCATTGATGCCGGAGACGCCGAGTTCTTCAACCTGCGTCAGCAGGTGATGCAGGCCGTGGCCGAATTCATGGAACAAGGTGATTACTTCGTCGTGGGTAAACAGCGCCGGACGCTTTTTGCCGCCGCTCTCGCCGACCGGTGGCGCAAAATTGCAATTGAGATAGGCGACCGGCGTTTGTATGCCGGCAGTCGTGCGCCGGCGCGCCATCACTTCGTCCATCCAGGCGCCGCCGCGTTTCGACTGGCGCGCATAGAGATCGAGATAAAAGCGGCCAACCGGTTTGTTGTCGCTGTCGTGGATGCCGAAGAAACGCACATCGGCGTGCCAGACCGGCGCCGGCTCTTCGCGGATGTTCAAGCCGTAGAGCGTTTCGATCAGCTTGAACATACCCGGCAGCACGCGCGTTTCCGGGAAGTACTGTTTGACTTCCTGATCCGAAAACGCAAATTCCGCCGCGCGCAGTTTTTCCGAGGCAAACGGAATGTCCCAGGCATCAAGTGCCGGCATGTTCAGCTTGTCGCGCGCAAACTGCTTGAGTTCATCGAGGTCGCGTTGCGCAAACGGTTTGGCTTTGACGCCGAGGTCCTCGAGAAATTTCATCACTTGCGCAGGGGTGTCGGCCATTTTCGCTTCGAGCGAATACGCGGCGTAGCTGGCAAAGTCGAGCATCTGCGCCATCTCGCGGCGCAGGTTGACGATTTCGCTGATCAAGGGCGTGTTGTCCCATTCCGCTTTGCCGAATTCGGAGGCGCGTGTTGCGCTGGCGCGATACATCAATTCGCGCAAAGAGCGGTGCTCGGCGTACTGCATGACCGGCAGATAGGACGGCCCGTGCAGGGTGAATTTCCAGCCGGGCTTGCCGTCTTTTTCTGCGGCGTTGCGCGCTGCTTCCAGCGCGTCGTCCGGAATGCCGGTCAATTCTTTCGCATCGGTGACGAAATGTGCAAAGCTGTCGGTGGTATCGAGAATGTTGTCGGAGAAACGCGAGGTCAGGGTCGAGAGCCGGTCACGTATCGTTGTGAAGCGCGCTTTGTTCTCCGCCGACAGTTCGGCGCCGCCGAGACGGAAATCGCGCACTTCATGTTCGATCACCGCACGCTGTGCCGCACTCAATTGCGCGAATGTTGGCGCATTGAGTATGGCGCGGTATTTCGCATACAGCGCCGGGTTCTGCCCGAGTTCGGTGTAATACTGCGTGAGTTTGGGCAGATTCGCGTTGTAGGCGTCGCGCAGTTCCGGGCTGTTCATCACCGAATTCATGTGGCCGACCTGGCCCCAGGCGCGATTCAGCCGCTCATGACCGTCAGCCAGCGGGGCGACAAAATTGTCCCAGCCCGGCGTCGCGCTGTCGGCTGCCAGCCGCGCGATCAGCGCACGGTTTTCCGTCAGCAGTTGTTCAACCGCCGGCGTGACGAATTCGGGTTTGAATTCGTTGAAGCGCGGCAGGCCGGAAAAATCGAGTAATGGATTCATAGACTCAGGATTCAGAATTGAAGAAGCAGGATCGGGTAAAAATGGGGAGGGCGTCAAGTTGGACGCCGGCAGCAGGACAAGGTTCGATCGGTTTACACTGCTTCGTAGACGACTTGCCCTTCGACCAGCGTATAGCGCACCCGGCCTTTGAGCTCGACGCCGGTGAAGGGCGTATTTTTACCCTGGCTTTTCAAGGTATCAGCGCCGACTTTCCAGTAACACTGCGGATCGAATATGCAGATGTCAGCGGTGGCGCCGGGGCCGATGCGCCCGGCGTCGACCGCCAGCACGCGGGCCGGATCGGCGGTGATGCGGGCGAGGCCCTGCAGCAGCGGTAGTTTTGATTCTTCCGCCCATTTGAGCGTCAGCGGCAGCAGCAACTCAACGCCGGTGGCGCCGGTTTCCGCTTCGCCGAAGGGCAATTGTTTGGCGTCTTCGTCGACCGGCGTGTGATCCGAGCACAGCGCATCGACGGTGCCGTCGGCGAGCGCAGCGCGCAGTGCGTCGCGGTCGCGCTGACTGCGCAGCGGCGGCGTCAGATTGCAGTTGGGGTCGAAGTAACCGATGTCCATTTCGGACAAATGGGCGTGGTGGATGGCGACGTCGCAGGTCACGCGCAGGCCGCGTTGCTTGGCTTCGCGCACCATGTTCACACCTTCCGCACTCGACAGACGGCAGAGGTGGACGCGCGCGCCGGTTTCGCGCGTCAGCAACAATATGGTCGATAGCGCCACCGTTTCGGCGGTCACCGGAATCGAGGCCAGGCCGAGACGCGTGGCGACCTGACCGTCGTGAGCGACACCGCCACGCGAGAGGGCGGCGTCCTGCGGGCGCAGCCACACCGGGAAATCGAAGGTCGCTGCGTACTGCAACGCGCGTAACAGCAGCTGGTTGTCGTTCAGCGGCGCGTCGGCGTGCGAGAAGGCAACACAACCGGCATCGGTCAATTCGGCCATTTCCGTCAGGCGCGTGCCTTTTAAACCGATGGTCAACGCGCCGACCGGGTAGACGTGCGATTCGTGCAGATTGCGCGCGCGGAACTTGAGCATTTCCACCAGGCCCGGTTCGTCGAGCGGCGGATCGGTGTCGGGCGGGCAGGCCAGGCTGGTGACGCCGCCGGCCGCTGCCGCGGCCATTTCCGATTCCAGCGTCGCCATGTATTCGAAGCCCGGCTCGCGCAGACGCACCGCGAGATCGACCAGACCGGGGCAGACGATCAGACCGCTGGCGTCGAGCGTACGGTTGGCGCTGAAGCCGGCGGGGGCGGCGCCAGTGCCGACAATTTTGCCGGCGGCGATGTAGACGTCCTGCTGCGCGTCGGTGCCGCTGGCGGGGTCGATCAGGCGGCCGTTTTTAATGTGAATTTTCATGTGCGCTAGTTTCCGGCCAGTATGCTCATGACCGCCATGCGGATCGCAATGCCGAAGGTCACCTGCGGCAGGATCACTGACTGCTTGCCGTCGGCGACGCTCGAATCGATTTCAACGCCGCGATTCATCGGCCCCGGGTGCAGCACGATCGCATCGGGTTTCGCCAGCGCGAGTTTTTCCGCGGTCAGTCCGTATGATTTGAAAAATTCCTGCGGCGATGGCAGGAAGGAACCCTGCATGCGCTCGTTCTGCAGGCGCAGCATCATGACGACGTCAACGTCTTTCAGGCCTGTCGCCATGTCGTGGTAGACCCGCACGCCGAGATCTTCAACATGCGACGGCAGCAGCGTCTTTGGCCCGATCACGCGCAGCTCCGGTACGCCTAACGTGGTCAGCGCGTGGATTTGCGAGCGCGCCACCCGCGAGTGCAGCACGTCGCCGACGATGGCGACACGCAATTGCGTGAAATCTTTTTTGTAGCGGCGCACCGTGAACATGTCGAGCAGGCCCTGCGTCGGATGCGAGTGACGGCCGTCGCCGGCGTTGATGACGTGGATGTCTTCGCTGACGTGGCGTGCAATCAGGTGCGGCGCGCCGCTCTGGCTGTGGCGCACGATAAACATGTCGGCCTGCATCGCCGACAGGTTGGCCACTGTGTCGAGCACCGATTCGCCTTTGGATTGCGACGACACGTTGATCGCGAGGTTGATGACATCGGCGGAAAGCCGCTTGGCCGCGATCTCGAAAGTTGTGCGCGTGCGCGTCGACGGTTCGAAGAACAGGTTGAAAATCGCTTTGCCGCGCAGCAGCGGCACTTTTTTGACTTCGCGCTCGGTGACGCCGACGAACGATTCGGCGGTATCGAGTATCTGCCGCAGGATGTCCGCCGGCAATCCTTCGATTGTCAATAAATGATGCAACTCGCCGTTTTTGTTGAGTTGCGGGTTGTTGTGCAGGAACATCGTCGGCTTGTCCGCTATTTTGCTGGTTGCATGACGAGGCGCAGCTTGCCGCCTTCGGCTTGTTCGAGATCGATGCTTTGCCCGGACGGTGCATCCAGCGTGGCGCCGACAAACTGCGCGGCGATCGGCAGTTCGCGCCCGCCGCGGTCGATGAGTGCCGCCAGCCGTATGCTCGCCGGCCGCCCGTAGTCGAACAGTTCATTCATGGCGGCGCGTATGGTGCGGCCGGTGAACAACACGTCGTCAACCAGAATCAGATCGCGGCCATCGACTTCGAACGGAATGGTCGAAGGCGCCACTTTGCGCTTGAGCCCCTTGCGATGGAAATCGTCGCGGTAAAACGAAACGTCGAGCGTGCCCACCGGCACGGCGAGGCCGAGTTCCTTGTGCAGGCGTTCGGCCAGCCAGGCGCCGCCGGTGACGATGCCGATCAAGGCGGTTTGCGGTGTCACCTGCGGACGCATGAGCGTCGCCAGGGTTTTGAGCAGGGCTTCGGCATCCGGCAACTCGGCGTGCGTCATGACGGGCGTCCAGTACGATCGAGGTAGTCCTGCAGAATATGTTGTGCGGCGACCGAGTCGATGATTGCCTTGCGCTTATGCGCGGCCACGCCGGATTCCTCAAGCGTGGATTCAGCCGCCGCCGAAGTCAGACGCTCATCGACGAACTCGACCGGCAGATTGAAGCGCCGCGACAATTCGCCGGCGAATTTGCGCGCGAGGCGCGATATTGCGTGTTCGCTGCCGTCGAGATGTGCCGGCAGGCCGACCACCAGCAGCGCCGGTTGCCATTCGCGGATCAGCGTTTCGATCGCGGCATAACGGCGTTGTTTATCCGCCGCGTGTATGGTGGTGAGCGGATGGGCGATACCGATGGTCGTTTCACCGATGGCGGCACCGATGCGTTTTTCACCGAAATCGAATGCCATCACGGCGCCGCTTGCGCGCTGAGGCTTGGGGTTCGCGGCGTCGGTCATGTTCAATGCGTCAATCGGCAGCGGTAACAATGGATGTGGTCGCCATGCGCGGGTGGCTGCGGGTGCTGAACACTTCACGCCTCACTCCTCAGGCCCTTCGCACGGTCACGCATGTCCGGCCTCGTCGGAGAGGCTGGCGAAATCGATGCCGAGCAAATGCATTGCCGCCGGCACGCGTTCTGCGCAAGGCAGCGCAAAAATGACGTCATGGTCGGCTGGCACGGTGAGCCAGGCATTTTGCGCGAGCTCGTTTTCAATCTGGCCGGCGGCCCAGCCGGCGTAGCCGAGCGTGACGAATATCTGTTCCGGCCCGTCGCCGCGCGCCACCGCCTGCAAAATATCCTTGGAGGTGGTGAGGCCGATGGCCGCGTTGATTGACAGCGTTGACTGCCAGTTGCCGACCGGCCCGTGCAGCACGAAGCCGCGGTCGGTTTGCACCGGGCCGCCGTAGTGCACTGGGATGGCGGCGCAGTCTTCATTGGTAATCGGGATGCTGACTTGTTCGAGCAGCTTGGACAACGCGAGGTCGATCGGGCGGTTTACCACCACGCCGAGCGCACCTTTTTCGTTGTGCTCGCAGATATAGGTCAGGGTCTTGGAAAAATGCGGGTCCGCCATGTTGGGCATGGCGATCAGGAAGTGATGCGTGAGGTTCACTGATTGCATGTATTGGGGTTTCTGTTCCCGCTCGCCTCGCGCCGGATTTGTCTGTCGGGCGCTATTGTAAACGCAGCGCCGGCTATTCACAATTGCCGCAAGGCAGCAAAATGCACCCTGTGCGTCAGAATCCACCATGAATTACGAAACCGCCCTCGTCTGGTTCAGGCGCGACCTGCGCGCGTACGATCACGCCGCGCTGGCCCGCGCGCTGGCGGCCGGTCGCCGCGTTTATTGCGTGTTTGTATTCGACCGCGAAATACTCGATGGCCTGGCGCGTCGCGACCGCCGCGTCGAATTCATCTGGCACAGCGTGCGCGAGCTCGATCTGGCCTTGCGCCGCCACGGCGGCGGCTTGCTGGTGGTGCACGGGCATGCGCGTACTGAAATCCCTGCGCTGGCGGCGCGGCTCAAGGCAGAGGCAGTGTTTGCCAATGACGATTACGAGCCGGCTGCGGTGGTGCGCGATGGCGCGGTGCGCGAGGCGCTGGCCGCAGCGGGCGTCGATTTCGTCGCCGGTAAGGATCAGGTCGTCTTTGAGAAAAATGAAGTTCTGACCCAGGACGGCCGCCCGTACAGCGTTTTCACGCCGTACAAGAATGCCTGGCTGAAGCGTTTGAGCGGCAGCGATCTGCAAGCGCATGCGGTAGAGCCCGCGGATGGTCAACTGGCGGTATTGCCGGGCTTTGAATTGCCGGCGCTCGAAGCACTCGGTTTCGAGCCGACCAATCTGCTCGCCCTCGGTATCGAACCCGGCGTCAGCGGCGCGGACAAATTGTTCGCCGATTTCAAAAAGCGCATGACCGCCTATCATGAGCGCCGCGATTTCCCGGCAGTGAAGGGGCCGAGTTACCTGTCGGTGCATCTGCGTTTCGGCACCATTTCGATCCGCGCGCTGGCGGCGGCGGCCTGGCACGACGCCGGGCGTGGCGCCGCGGTGTGGCTGTCGGAACTGATCTGGCGCGATTTTTATTGCATGATTCTGTACCACCATCCGCGCGTGGCGACGCAATCCTTTCGTCCCGAGTACGATGCCATCGTGTTTCCGAACGACAAGGCGCGTTTCGCGGCGTGGTGCGAAGCGCGCACCGGCTATCCGCTGGTCGACGCGGCGATGCGCCAGTTGAATCAAACCGGTTATATGCATAACCGCCTGCGCATGGTCGTCGCCTCGTTTCTGGTCAAAGACCTGCACATCGACTGGCGCTGGGGCGAGCGCTATTTCGCCGAACAACTGAACGACTTCGATCTCTCGGCCAACAACGGCGGCTGGCAGTGGGCGTCGTCGACCGGCTGCGACGCGCAGCCCTATTTCAGAATATTCAATCCGGTCACGCAGTCGGAGAAGTTCGATCCCAAAGGCGAATTCATCCGCAAGTATGTGCCGGAACTGAAGGGCTGCAGCGAGCGCCAGATTCACGCGCCGTGGCTGATGAACGCCGCGCAACAAGAAGCCGCTGGCATCGCGATCGGGCGCGATTATCCGCCGCCGCTGGTTGACCACGCCGCGGCGCGCGCGGTCACGCTCGAACTCTACAAGAAGGTGCGCAGCGTTTAGAGAAGCGTTGCATGCCCGCTTCGTTCGTGGTGAGCCCTTCGACTTCGCTCAGGAGAGCCTTGTCGAACCATGAACGGAGAAGTGCGCAGAATCATGGTGATCCAGCGTTCATCCTTCGACAAGCTCAGGACGAACGCAGGTATGTCAGAGATTCAGATTCCCTGGCGCATTCGCGGCAAATAACGCGTGGCATAATCTCCCCATGCGCAAAGCCCGCAGCAACACCGGCAGCCTGTCCCGCATTCATGTGGAAGACACCCTCGCGCCGGGTGCCCAGTTCGCGCTGCCCGCCGCCGCCGCGCACCATCTGTCGCGGGTGTTGCGCGCCGCAGTCGATGACCATGTCACGGTGTTTGCCGGCGGCATCGAATTCGACGCCGCCATCACGCATATCGACCGCCACGGCGTCAGCGTCAAGCTCGGCGCCGGCGCTGCGGTCAGCCGCGAGTCGCCGCTGCACTGCACGCTGGTGCAGGCGATCTCCAGCGGTGATCGCATGGATTACACGCTGCAGAAAGCAGTCGAGCTCGGCGTCAATGCCGTGCAGCCGATCTACAGTGAGCGCAGCATCGTGCGCCTCGACGAGCGCCGCACCGGCACGCGGCTCGCGCACTGGCGGCAGGTCGCAATCTCCGCCTGCGAGCAATGCGGGCGCAATGCGGTGCCGCAGGTTTTCGAACCGCTGACGATGCTCGACTGGTTCGCCGGGCTTGATGCCGCGCCGGCAGACGGACGGCGGCTATTGATGTCGCCCGCGGCGACGCAAAACCTGTCTGCACTGGCGCGGCCTGCGGCCGTCATGCTGCTCGCCGGTCCGGAGGGCGGTTTCAGCGAGAATGAAATCGAGCTGGCGATGCAGCACGGCTTCACCGCCGTGCGTCTCGGCCCGCGCATTCTGCGCACCGAGACGGCGGCGCTCGCCGCACTCGCAGCGATGAATACGCTGTGGGGGGATTTTTGACGGGGTGTTAGTTGCACATGCGGCGCAATGCGCTTCGCTTATTGCGCCCTACGGCGCTTCTCTACTTTAAATTGGTAGGGCTGGCGGGGTGCAGGTCACCCATGTGCGCCCCCCGTTCGACAAACCGATGTCCAGTGGACATCGGTTTGGACGCGCGCCAGTCTTCGCAAGAATGCCGTGCTTTCCCATTCGTAAACCGTCGTTGAATACGTGCAAAGCGCGCGGTTCCGCGCCGCATGGCGCGGGATTCACGAATCGCCGTAAGGCGATACGGGAATAATCCCTTTTGGGTTCAGGTTTTTCATAGCCCTTAGTCATAAACCGTGGTCTGCTCCTAGTGCGTTCCTGTGCCACGTAATCATAGGACAACGACCCTTGCCGGGGGGGGCACGAACTAGCGGTTACGCGCTCTTGCCTTTTCTAAATTTTCTCGTGCCTTTTCTAGTGCTGCGTCTAGAGGGGCCACCTGCGCCAAGTCAGGACAGTCTTTTTTTACTGTCTTAAATAGAGGCTGTCTCCCCATCTTTTCCGCCGCTTGCCAGCAGTTATTTCGCTCGCGGATCAGCGCGTCGGTATTTTTGTGGTCGGCTGATGCGTAGCCGATAGCCTTGTAGATGTCGTTAGTGTGTCGTGCAACCTTACAATACTCCGCCTGGAGTTGCTTCTGCGTTAGGGCTTTTAGTTCCGCATACTCATACTTCTCACACGGTTCATAACTCTGCGCCGTAGTTGCGCTAATTGGCGTATTTAGGATTAAGGCCGCAATGAATTCAACATATGCCTTTTTCATGAACGATCCGGTTATTTGCGGAGGGCTACTCTATCGCAATATCGAGCGCCCGGACATTCG
Organism: Betaproteobacteria bacterium; assembly: GCA_025356695.1. The sequence continues at coordinate 1,260 of JANXSE010000256.1, read as the reverse complement.
GATGCATTAATTCATCCGCCGCTTACGAAGCGGCCGATCCCCCGCAATGAATAGGGAGGTGAAATTAAAAGGGCCTGGCTCGATATATGTGCCGACGGCGCGGCCCCTTTAATTTTTAGAAGGCAGGTAACAGTGCCACTCAGTTCGCCGCAAGCCCCTCGGTCAATTCGATGCGCGCGCCCACCGGATCAGTGATGAAAGCGTGCTTGTAGTTGGCGCCCGGCGCTGCGTGCGGCGGCTTGTCGAGTTTGATGCCTGCCGCTTCCAGTTTTTTGCAGAACGCTTCGAGTCCTTTCACTTCCAGTCCGAAACGGTCGATCGCGCGACCCTTGGTCGGTGCCTGCGTTTGTTTCGATTTGTTGAAGTCGACTTCGCCGCGGTCGAGCAGCGCTGCCACGATCGTGCCGCGACGCAGGTAAGGCGTGCCGCCGAACACTTTCGCGTACCAGTCGCGGGTGATTTCGGGCTCGGTGACCATCATGTGGATGTGATGGAAGGCCGAAGTCGTCGCCAGTTTCTTGTCTTCCGTGAATTCGATTCGGACGCCGCTCGGAAACGTCACCGTCATCTGGCAGGCCGGTGTGCCCGGCGACACCGCACACTCGGCCGCCTTGTAGTTGTCACTGACGAACTCAAGGCGGGCGGCGACGATTTTGGCTTTGGCTTCGTCGTAGTCTTTGATCCAGACGCCGAAATGGTTGATCGCGGAATCGCCTGAACCGCCGGTGGCTTCGCCTTTCTCAAGCGCGATGTACATGCCGGGCAGCTTCACCAGTTCCATCGAACCGTTTTGCGCCACCGTCGCGCCGAAGATGTCGATCAGTAGTTTCCTGAATTGCGCCGGGTCCTGCACGATCAGGTGAACGCCGCCGACCGCCACGCCGCTGTTGGGCGCAGGCGGCGTTTGCGCGACGGCTGCAGCGGCCAGCAGAAATATCCAGCCGGCGGCGAAAAGCCGACCGCGAACTACGAGTGAGCGAAGGCACGGTTGCTTTTGCATTGCTGCAGTCTCCCCGATTATTGCTTGCATCGACCATAGACCACTGCACGCGGCCACGCAATCGTGCCGAATATGGTCGCCGCCGCAGGTGCGTCAACCACGCCACACCAAGCCGGCGCCGCCGGGCCTGCTGCGCGTGGTTTGCTTTCCTTGTGTAGCTTTCTCGCATAAGATGCTCAATCTTCAGGGGATTCTGCTAATACTGCGATGGCGCAATCAGGTTCGGCCGACTTTGTCAGATGGTTCCGCTCGGCGGCGCC
>JANXSE010000251.1 GCA_025356695.1 Betaproteobacteria bacterium | reverse complement strand
CGCCTCAACCACGCGCGCCGGCTCAACGCTGCCGAACCGGAAACGGTCCTGCACCATCTCCAGCAGATTTTTTTCCTTGCGGTGGATGCGGTCATAACCCTGCGCCGCCAGCAGCGCCAGCACTTCCTTCTCCGAAAAATTCTTCGGCACAGCCACCGGGAAGGTGATGATGAGGCGCGGGTCACTGGCAATGGCGGCGCGCGTTTTCAGCGCAGCGACTATGCTCGCCGGCGTGTCGCGGTGGATCGCCAGTCCGCAACCGCGGCAGAACAACTGCGCGGCGCGCGCGAACAAGAGCTTCAGATGATCGTTGAGCTCGGTCATGGTGCCGACCGTCGAGCGCGAGGTGCGCACCGGGTTGGTCTGGTCAATGGCGATCGCCGGCGGAATGCCGTCGATGGCGTCAACCTGCGGCTTGTCCATGCGGTCGAGGAACTGTCGCGCGTAGGGCGAGAAGGTCTCGACGTAACGGCGCTGGCCCTCGGCGTAGAGCGTGTCAAACACCAATGAAGATTTGCCCGAACCTGACACCCCGGTGACGACAATCAGCTCGTTCAGCGGCAGCGCCAGCGACAGGTTTTTCAGATTGTTCTGGCGCGCGCCGCGAATAACAATAGCGTCACGGCGGTCATGCAGGTCATCGCGGGAATTCATATGCTTCGGGAGGGTGGCGGGGCAGTTACTTGGACGCATATTCTACAGCGGAGTTCCGCACCCCATGATCTGTATCAAGTGGCAGCGGCGCAATCTGCTGGTATGCTGGCGGCTCTTGAAACGGAGAACCGTGTGAACAAACCCCTGCTCGAATGGTCCGGCGCACTTTCCGTCGACCAGTCTACCATGGACGACACGCATCGCGAGTTCGTCGAATTATTGAATCGCGTCGGTGCCGCACGCGAGGACGGTCTGCTCGCCAGTCTTGACGCATTCATTACGCACACCGAGGAACATTTCGGCCAGGAAGAACGCTGGATGCGCGAGATCGCCTTCCCGCCGCTCGGCTGCCATCAGGGCGAACACGCCAACGTGCTCGAAGTGACGCGCGAAGTGCGCAAGCGCGTCGCCGACGGTCAGGTCCAGCTCGCCGCGACTCTGGCGGAAGCAATGGCCGAATGGTTCGTGCAACACGCCGGCTCGATGGATACGGTGCTGGCGATGTATATGAAGCAGATTGGTTATGTACCCGGCGCGGACAACACCACGATCGTTGCCGCCGCAACGGCGCTGGCGGCAGCCGCGCCGACCTGTGCGCGCGGTGGCGATGGCTGCGACCATAACCACGAGGCGCCGCTGGCGGATGCGCGGGCCTGCGTGTCGGAGGGCGACGCCTGCAATCACGCCGCGCCGGCGGGAAACAGCTAGTCATTTTCCCCGCATACGCGGCGCTCTTTCCGGGCTGCAGCATCCGCGTCATTCAACTGCGCAGCGATTGCTTGCCGCCATTAACCACGCAGGACGGCTTGAGGCGTCCTGCGCTTCAAGGTGCCAGAGATGCGGCGTACGCCGCGAGCGCAATCATGTCGTCGTCCGTGAGTTTTTCGGCGACGGGTTTCATCGGCGCGCCGTTCAGACCGGCGCGCACGCCGTGTTTGAATTGGTAGAGCTGGCGCACCAAGTAGGTCGGTGAGCGGCCGGCAATGCCCGGAATCGCGCCGGCGCCTTTGAGATCGGCGCCGTGGCATGCGGCACAGGGCAGGGTCTTGCCGCCGCCGGTCTTTGCCAGCGCTTCGCCCCTGGCGATGCTGCCCGGCGGCACGTAGGCCGTGAACTGCGTGCGCGTGTCGCGCAACTCGAACTGCTCGACGTCGTCCGGCATTTCGACGATGCGCCGACCCAGCGCCTCGGTGCCGCCATCCGGATGCTTGGCGTAAAAGAGCCGGGCAACGATCGTCTTGGGCGCGGTATCGCGTTCGACCACCGTGATCACCCGCTGCGGTTTGAGTGCGGCGAAATAATTAGCCGCCGCGCGGAGTTCCTCGGCGGTGATGTTTTTTGCCGCCGCGGTCATGAAGGCCGCCCCCGAGTGTTGTGGTGGTGCGGAGAATTTGCGTGCACCGCTTTTGATATCGGCCATTTGCTGCACGAGATATTCGGCAGGCAGGCCGGCGAGACTCGCGTTCTCAGGGCCGCCGGTGCCTTCGGCACGATGGCAGGAGCCGCAGGCGCGCACGTCGGGTTTCCTGCCGCGCGCGACGACGTCGGGCATCGCCGCATGGTTTTCGGGATGCCAGCTCGGCGCAACGAACAGATCGCGCGCCTGCACCCAGCTGTAGGCAGCATTGCTGCCCGGCAGGCGCTGCGGTTCGTCGGTCGCTTTAGGTGCGACAAAATCCGGCGCCCATAGAAAGGCCCATGCCGGAAAATCCGCGGTGCCTTCAGCGACCCCGCCGGATTGTGCAAGAGCGGCGCTGCCCGTCAAAAACAGTGACGCGGCGACCATGCAGCGTGCGAACCCATTCATGATTTGTTCCTTTTTTGGAGAGGTGGCGGGCAATTGCAAAATATCAAAATTCCGCCGGCATTATATGGCGAGGGCCGGGCTTTGTCCGATATGAATTCCCTGTATCACTGAATCGCAGGATGAGCCTGCAAGAAGGGTAGAGTGTAGCGAACCCATCGATTGAGGCGCTTCTGAATCCGACGGGTTTCGGCCTCGGG
>JANXSE010000118.1 GCA_025356695.1 Betaproteobacteria bacterium | reverse complement strand
ACGGACGCCTTTGTGAACAAGATGCAGGCGCTGGTGGACAAGAAGCCGTCGCTGACGGAAGTCCCGCGCGCGCAACGGCGCGCGCTCAAGCGGGCCTTGTCCGAGTTCGAGCTTGAACATCCGCGCAACGAGGCCATCGCGCGGGCGTATCTGTCTGGCCGCCACACGATGGCGGAAATCGCGCAGCATTTCGGCATCCACTACACGACGGTGAGCCGGCTGGTGAAGGCGTATGAGGCCACTTAAAGACAGGGATGTGATAATGAAAGACCCTGATGCCCCGGACTATCGCAAGCAAATGCCGCTGTACCGTAGATTCTATGACGTGTCAGCGGCACCATAAAAAACGCATGACCGAAGTCATGCGTTCAAGCTCGTTTGACGGGGCAGCGATAAATCAATCGCGGTGGATCAGATCACCGGATTCGGGGTTTTCTTCGACACACCTTTTGCCAGTGCTGCCGCTACGCCCGCGCCATATGCCGGATCGGCCTTGGTACAGTTGGCGATATGCCGCTGCTGAATTTCCTTCGACGCACCGCCGACCGAACGCGCCGTGTTCTCGAACAGCAACTGCTGCTTTTGCGGCGTCAATAGACGAAACAGATTGCCAGGCTGGCTGTAATAATCTTCATCGACCCGATGATTCCAGTGGTCTGCCGCGCCTTCAATCGCCAGGGGCGACTCTGAAAAATCCGGCTGCTCCTGCCACTCGCCCTTGCTGTTGGGCTCATAGCCGATGGTCGATCCCTTGTTACCGTCGGTGCGCATTGCGCCGTCACGGTGGTAACTGTTGAACGGGCACTTCGGCGCATTCACCCGAATCTGGTGATGGTTGACGCCGAGCCGGTAGCGCTGCGCATCGCCGTACGAGAACAAGCGTGACTGCAGCATCTTGTCAGGCGAGAAGCTGATGCCGGGCACGACGTTGGCAGGCGAAAATGCAGCTTGTTCGACGTCGGCGAAATAGTTCTCCGGGTTGCGGTTCAACTCGAGGATGCCAACGTCCATCAGCGGGTAATCCTTGTGCGGCCAGACCTTGGTCAGGTCGAACGGATTGAGGCGGTACGTCCCCGCGTCCTTCTCCGGCATGATCTGCACGCGCAGTTTCCAGCGCGGGAAGTCTTTCTTCTCGATGCTGTCGAACAGATCGCGTTGCGCGCTTTCGCGATCACGGCCGACCAGGTCGGTGGCGTCTGCATCGCTAAGGTTCTTGATGCCTTGCATGCACTGGAAATGGAATTTCACCCAATGGCGCTCATTGGCCGCATTGAGGAAGCTGAAGGTATGGCTGCCGAAACCGTGCATGTGGCGATACGACGCCGGAATGCCGCGGTCGCTCATGACGATGGTGACCTCGTGTAGCGCTTCAGGCAGCAGAGTCCAGAAATCCCAGTTGTTATCGGCGCTGCGCAGATTCGTTTTCGGATCGCGCTTGACGGCGTGATTCAGGTCCGAAAATTTTAAGGGGTCGCGCAAGAAAAAGACCGGCGTATTGTTGCCCACCACATCCCAGTTGCCTTCTTCGGTATAGAACTTGACGGAAAAACCGCGGATGTCGCGTTCCGCATCGGCCGCGCCGCGCTCGCCGGCGACGGTTGAAAACCGCATGAACAGATCAGTCGTCTTGCCCACCGTCGAAAACAGTTTTGCCCTGGAGTATTTCGTGATGTCGTGAGTAACGGTAAACGTACCGAAAGCCCCCGATCCTTTCGCGTGCATGCGCCGCTCGGGGATCACTTCACGAGCAAAATGCGCCAGCTTTTTGAGGTGCCACACATCCTGCAGTAAAACCGGCCCACGCGGCCCGGCGGTTTGGGTGTTCTGGTTATCGACGACCGGCGCCCCGGCTGCCGTGGTTAATTTATTCATTGCATGATTCCTTTTCAGTTAAGTCCCGCGCGATTGTTAGCGACGCACTACTTTTCAAGCAAGCCTCTAAGCATCCAGGCCGTCTTTTCATGTATCTGCATTCTTTGCGTCAGCAGATCGGCACTGGGTTCGTCATTGGCCTTATCTACCAGCGGGAACACCGAGCGCGCGGTGCGCACGACGGCTTCCTGTCCTTCGACCAGCAGTTCGATCATCTTCTCTGCTTGGGGGACGCCGGCGGTTTCCTTGATCGAGGACAACTTCGCATATTCTGAGTAAGTGCCTGGCGCCGGATAACCCAGCGCGCGTATGCGTTCCGCGACCAGATCCACTGCCAGCGCCAATTCGTTGTACTGCGTCTCGAACATTAGGTGCAGCGTCTGGAACATCGGACCTGTCACGTTCCAATGAAAGTTATGGGTATTTCAAATACAGCGTGTAGGTATCCGCGAGCAGGCGCGCGAGTCCGTCGCAACCGGGCTGACGATCCCGCGCGGCCTGCGCTCGCGTGTAGCGGTCAAAGCGCGTCGGAGCGAGGTGATTCGGGTCGATGTAGGGTTCGATTGGTTGTCGAGAGCGGGGAGTTTTCACCAAACACCGCGCGATTGACCGCTTGTCGGGCCGGCGATAGAGTCGCGGACAGTGAAAATGGTGGTTTGAAATGCCTATACCCCGGCATCAATGCGGTGGGCGCCGCCATCGCCTCGGCGATCGACGATGCGCTCGGCATGCCGGGCGCAGTGACGCAATTGCCCGTGACGCCGCAGCGGCTCAAACGGCTGATCGGCGGATAAGCGGATAAGCGGATAAGCGGATGAGCGGCACGCGCCGCGTCGTTACAATACGGGCTGCCGCAGCGGCGGCGCCGGAACACAAAGGGGAAACAGCGCATGAGCCGACTTCAACTGACCATGGCCTGCGGGCCGTACGACCTGATGGGCGGGCTCATCGACGGCTCCGTCGCGCCGCCGGGCATCGACCTTAACGTGCTGACCATGGCCTCGCCGGAGCGCCACCGCCGCATGCTGCGCACCGCGGAATTCGACGTCTGCGAACTGTCGCTGGCGGGTTATTTGATCGAGCGCGATTCGGCGCGGCGTTTCACCGCCATACCGGTGTTTCCGCACCGCCGTTTCCGCCACGGCTACGTCGTGATCAACACGCGCTGCGGCATCGTCAAGCCGGCCGATCTCAACGGCAAGCGGATCGGTTTGCGCTCGCTGCGCAATTCGGCCGGCCTGTGGATGCGCGGCATCCTGCAGGAGCATTACGGCGTTGATCTCGCCAGCATCGAATGGTGGTGCCAGGAGGAGGAGGACCTCGCCCTCAAGCCGGCGGCGTGGATGAAGGTGCGTCGCGTGCCCGCCGGGCGCAATCTCGACGAGATGCTGGTCGCCGGCGAGCTGCATGCGGCGATTTACCCGGAGGCGCTGCCGTCGCAGCGCAAACGCTCGCCGGAAGTCGGCCTGCTGTTCGCCGACCCCAAGGCGGCCGAGATGGAGTACTACCGCAAGACCGGCATTTTTCCGATCATGCACACGATCGTCATCCGCAACGAAATCATCGTCGCCCACCCGTGGATGGCGCTCAGCCTTGTCCAGGGCTTCGAGCAGGCGAAGGAGGCCTGTTACCGCCGCATGCGCAATCCGCGGGTGCTGCCTCTGGCCTGGGCGGAAGAGCATTTCAAGGAGCAGCAGGCGGTGTTCGGCGACGACCCCTGGCCTTACGCGGTGGAAGAAAACCGCGTCAACCTCGAGGTCGCGATCCGCTATGCGCTTCAGGAAGGCATGCTCAAGGCGCAGCCGCGCATCGAGGACCTGTTTGTGTCGTCGACACTGCGGCCGGCCGGCCACTACATCGAATGAGTTTCCGCGGCTAGCGGCCGCGCTTGAGCACGATCTCCTGGAAGGCCTTGGCCCATTTCTCCGACTGGTCGAGCGACACCGCGGGGTCGATCACCTTGATGTCGCCCTTGATCGGCCATTTCACGTTGCGGCTGGCCGGCACGTAGTCGCGGTCGGCGAACAGTTGCTGGCCTTCCTCGCTGATCAGAAATTCGTAGAGCAGCAGCGCGGCGTGCGGATGCGGCGCGCGGCGCGCGACGCCGACGCCGTTGGCGCGCGCAATCACCGGCTCGAGCGCGATCCAGTCGACCGGCGCGCCTTTTTTCTTCGCCGTCTGTGGCAGGTAGTTGTACATCGTCAACGCAAACGGCACTTCGCCGGCAATCACCAGGTTCGACAGCAGTGTGTGGCCCTTGCGCACCGACAGACCGTTGTTCTCGGCCATCTCGCGAAACAGCTTGAGCCCTCGGGCTTCGCCCATTTCACTGACAATCTTGCCGAACCAGTCGTCGTTGCCGGCCTCGATGCCGAGTTTGCCTTTCCACTTCGGATTGAGCAGGTCTTCGTAGCTGCGCGGCAGGTCTTCCTTCTTCACCGCGTTGGTGTTGTAGGCCTGCACCCACACCGAGAGGAAGGTCGGCGCCCATTCATGATGCGCCGGCATCGCCGCCGGCATCAGATGCTTGTATTGCTGCGACTCGACCTTTTGCAGCACTTTTTCGCGGTAGAGGACTTCCAGTTCGCCGGAACCCGGGTGGACGACGTCGACGTCGAAACGGCCGGCCTGGTATTCGGTCAGCATGCGCTGCAGAACGCGGTCGGCATTCGAGCGCCAGGTGCGCACCTTGATGCCGTACTTTTTCTCGAACGCCGCCACCACGTAGGCCATGTTTTGCTCGTTGAGCGAGGTATAGAACACCACCGTGCCCTCGGCCCGCGCCGCGGCGGGCAGGCGCTGCGTGCGCGCCGGACTGTCGTCGAGGGCCAGCGGCGTCTCGGTGCGCGTTTGCGCCTGCGCGAGGCCGGCAGTGAACAACAGGGCAAGCAAAAGGCGGGCAATGGTCTGCGGGTGGTTCATGTCAGCTCTTTGCGGTGGCGGGGTTTGCGATGACGATGCATTTCTCCGGCCGCAGGCGCAAAAATACCTGCTGGCCGACGGTGACGCTCGCGGTGGGGTGTGTGCGCGCCATCAGCATACAATCGCCGACGGCGATCTGTAAATCGAGAAATTCGCCAAGAAAAACGATCGCGCGCACAGTGCCTGTACATAGGTTGCCGCCCGCCGCTGCGGCGGGCGCCGCAAGTTCGACATCCTCCGGGCGCACCGACAGCAGGGCGCGGTCGCCGGGGGCGAGCGGCCCGACCGAGTCTGCCAGCAGGTCGCCGATCGACGTTTGCATGCAGTAGCGGCCCGCGGTGCCGTTGGGGGCGCCGACGGTGGCGTCGATGAAATTGGTCGTGCCGACGAAGTCGGCGACGAATTTGTCGCGCGGGCGTTCGTAGATATCGCGCGGCGTGCCGATCTGCACGATACGCCCCTCGTTCATGACGGCTATTTGGTGTGACAGTGCCAGCGCTTCGTTTTGATCGTGCGTGACGTAGACGGTGGTCAGGCCCAGCTCATGTTGCAGCCGCTTGAGCTCGAAACGCATGCGCTCGCGCAACTTCGCATCGAGGTTGGACAGCGGCTCGTCGAGCAGCAGCAGCCTCGGCTCCATAATCAGTGCGCGTGCCAGCGCCAGCCGTTGCTGCTGGCCGCCGGACAGGCCGGTCGCCTCGCGATCGGCAAGTTCGTCCAGGCCGACCGTATGCAGCACGCGCATTACCTTGTCGCGAATTTGCGTGCGGGTAAGCCGGCGGCTGCCGACCTCGAGCGGAAAGGCGACATTCTGCAATACGTTCATGTGCGGCCAGATCGCGTAGGACTGGAACACCATGCCGAAATTGCGTTTGTTGGGTGCGACAAACACGCCGCGCGCCGAGGAGTAGACGGCTATGCCGTCGACGGTGATTTCGCCGGATACCGGCCGTTCGAGCCCGGCGATCGAGCGCAGTGTGGTCGTCTTGCCGCAGCCGCTCGGGCCGAGCAGTGTGAACAACTGGCCGGCGCCGACTTCGAAACTCACCTCCTGCACGGCGCGCACGAGGCGGCCGCGAGCATCGGTATAGTTGGTGCACAGTGCGTCGACCTTCAACACGCTTGCAATCCGCAGCCCGTCGCCGCGCCGGCGAACATTACAATCAGGACGAAACTATTTGTGCCAGTCACAGGCTAGACCTCTCTCAATCCGAATCGGCGGCCCAGCAACTGGGCCGTCAGCACCAGCATCAGCAAGGCGATGATGAACATCACGCCCAGCGCCGACAGTTCAACGTACTGGCCGTTCTCCCACAATTCCCAGATTATCACCGAGACGACCTCGGTTCCGGGGCTGTAGAGGAGGATCGAAGTCGACAACTCGCGCGTCGAGACGATCACGATGTAAATCCAGCCGGCGATCAGGCCGGGCTTGAGCAGCGGCAAGAGGATACGGACGAAGGTGGTGCTCCACGTCGATCCGCTCATCATCGCCGACTCTTCCAGTTCCCTGTGGATCTGCAACATCGAGGTCGTGTTGTAGCGCATGCCATAGGGCAGGAAGCGGGTCAGATAGGCGAGAAACAGAATCGTCAGCGTGCCGTAGACGCCGATATTGAAATTGAGATAAAAAATCAGCAAGGCCAGCCCCAGCACGACGCCAGGAAACACCAGTGGCACCGAGGCCAGCATGTCGAGCAGCCAGCGTCCCGGCAGCCTGGTGCGGACCGTGATCCAGCAGATCACGGAGGTGATCAGCATGATGACGGTGGCGCTGCCGAGCGCCACCAGCAGCGTGTTCATCACCGCCGGCAGCAGCGGTGGATAGGCGAGGATGAAGCGGTAGGGGTCGAGCGTGAGTTGCTGCAGGGCGGCGAGCGACGGCGGCGCATAGAATTTTTGCAGCGACGACCAGACCAGCACCAGAAACGGCAACACCACGATCAGCAGTAGATAAACGACAAAGATCGCCGCCGTCAGAAAACGCCAGCGGCCGAGATCGATCACGCGCGGCCGGAAGCCCTTGCCGGTGATCGTCGAATAGCGCCCGCCCTGCCCGGTGAGCCGCGATTGCAGGTAGATGCCGGTGGTGGTGATGGCGAGCAGTGTCACGCCGTAGGCGCAGGCGAGGCCGACCTGGCTCGGATATTCGTGGATTGCCTGGTATATCGACGAGGTGAAGACATGAATTCCCACTGGCAGGCCGAGCAGGGTGGGCACCTCGAACGACTCGAGCGCGCGCACGAACAGGATGAGCAGGGTCGCGAAAATCGCCGGCCATGCAAGTTTCAGAGTCACCCGCCACAGCGTCTGCAGCACGTTCGCGCCGCACATCATGGCGGATTCCTCGAGCGCGGGCTCCATCGAACGGAAGGCCGCGGTCATCAGCAGAAAGGCCATCGGCGAATAATGCAGGCCGTCCACCCAGACCATACCCCACATCGAGTACACGTTGAAGAACACATAGTCCGTTTCAAACAGGCGCTGCAGCAGCATGTTGAGGATGCCGATCTTCGGGCTGCCGAGGAAAATCCAGGCTACCGTGAAGAGGACTCCGGGTATGATGAGCGGAATGAGCGAGAGCGCGAAGAACAGGGTTTTGAACGGCGTATTGGTGCGCTCGTTCATCCATGCAAGCGTCGTGCCGACGACAAACGCGAACAGCGCCGAGCCGGTTGCGTATTGAAGCGAATTCACGAATAGGCGCACGGTTTCGAGGTTGCCGTACGCGGTGCGATAGTTTTCCAGCGTGAACTCGGCCGCCTTGGCGGCGCTGCGCGGGGTAAAGAAACTCTGCCACAGCAGAAAAACCAGCGGCACTAGCGCGAGATAGGCGATGGCGGCGACAGCAACCGCTACAATCACCCACTTGAATTCAATCCGGCGCGGTGTTTCCGTCGTTGTCATAGGCGTTGCGGGTCCACTTGCCGGCGCAGATTTTGGCCGGCCGGCACCGACGGTTTCAATTCGGGGTAGTCTGTGTCCAAAATACCACGTTTTTCCAAAATACCACGTTTTTCCAAAATACAACGTTTTTCCAAAATTTATTACAAGCGATGAAACTAGGCCAGTTTGCCTATCACGCGCCGAAAACGGTCGACGAGGCAGTGGCGATGCTCGGCGCCGTCGCCGGCACCGATGGACGCGTCCTTGCGGGCGGACAGAGCCTGGTGCCATTGGGGGCGCCAGGTGCCATTGTTAGGTGCCATTGGGGGCAGGCCTTTACTTTATAGTCCAAGTTGTCTATGTTGAGACATGGCCCGTCCGTTGCGATTGGAATTTTCCGGTGCGCTGTATCATTTGACGGCGCGTGGTAACGCGCGGCAGAAGATCTTCTTCGATACTGAAGACCGCCAGGGCTTTCTCGATTTGCTGGGTAAGGAGATCACGCAGCAAGGCTGGGTTTGCTACGCGTACTGTCTGATGGACAATCATTACCATTTGCTGATCGAGACACCCGAGCCTAACCTGGTGGCGGGGATGCGGCGCTTGAATGGCGTCTACACCCAGATGTTTAACCGCCGTCATCGGCGGATAGGGCACTTGCTGCAGGGACGCTACAAGGCCATTTTGGTGGACAAGAATGCCTATCTCCAGGAACTGTGCCGCTACATCGTATTAAATCCCGTGCGCGCCAAGGCAGTGAAGCGGGTCGATCAATGGCAATGGTCCAGTTACGCCGCGACGGCGGGAGATGCGCCGTCGCCTGAGTGGCTCGCGGCACATGAAGTGCGGGCGCTGTTTGGGAGCCGGGCTGCATATCGGCGGTTTGTGGCGCAGGGCGTGGACGGCACTTCACCATGGGAGAAATTGCGCGGACAGATTTACCTCGGG
>JANXSE010000040.1 GCA_025356695.1 Betaproteobacteria bacterium | reverse complement strand
AACAATTGGATGCCGAGATGCTCCTCAAGCAGCTTGACCTGGTGGCTCACCGCTGCCGGGGTGACGTTCAATTCCTGCGCCGCCTGTTTCAGGCTGAGATGCCGGGCGGCTGACTCGAACACCTTGAGGGCATTCAGCGGGGGTAACCGTTCTGACATATTCAGATTATAAAATATAATGTGACGAGTGATTATATATCATGTGTTGCAATGCAACAAATAGCGAAACTTCTGGTCTATCATGACGTAACAGTAAGTAAGCAGCAGAAACACCATGAAGTCAGTATAGTTTATAGAAAGTGAAGCGCTAAGGAGAGCAAAATGAGCACACTCAATAAAAGTAACGACAATTCAATAATTTACGAGCGCATCGCGACGATTCGCATGAGCCGGGGCGAACGCACTTCAGCGATTGCGGCAATGGCAGAGGGCGAACAGATTGCCGAGGCCATTTTGAACGTGGCACATGTTCTGCGCCTGCTGTTGGCAATGCCGAACCTGCGGCCGACCTTCAAACCGAGTTTCAAGCACTAAAGAGGGGTGACTGGCGGCGCGGCAGTGGCCCGCGCCGGGCCGGTAGCGTCTACTGCGCGAGCAATCGCTCGATTTCGCGTGTCACGCGCGGGCTGCCGGGATCGATGGCACTGGGGAAGCCGACAACTCTGGCTCCGCTGCGGTCGATCAGATACTTGTAAAAGTTCCATTGCGGCGCCCCGCCGCCCTGCTGCGCCAGCGCGGCATACAGCGGATTGGCCCGCGTCCCGCTGACCACCGTCTTCTCGACCATCGGAAAACTCACACCGTAATTGACCTGACAGAAATCCGCGACGTCCTTATTACTGCCCGGCTCCTGCCCGCCAAAGTCGTTGGACGGAAAACCGATCACCACCAGACCGCGCGCCGCATATCTTTTATAGAGCGCTTCCAGACCTTCGTACTGCGGCGTGAATCCGCAGGCGCTCGCCGTGTTGACCACCAGTACGACCTTGCCGCTGTATTGGCACAGTGATTGCGGTTTGCCGGTCAGCAATGCGGGAAAACTGTGATCAAGGATGGGAGCGCAACCGGCGGCACCGGCACTGGCTGCACCGGCGGCAATCAGGAACGCGGCCGCCGCAGAAACAGTGGCACGTGACAGGAGCCGGCAGCGCGCGCGCATCTGCATCATTTCATCGTCTGCGCAGCCTGCTTCACCGCTTTGACGATATTGATATAGCCGGTGCAGCGGCACAGGTTGCCTTCGAGGCCGTGGTAAATCTCTTCGTCGCTGGGGTTCGGGTTGTCCTTGAGCAGGGCCGCCGTTGCCATGATCATGCCCGGCGTGCAAAAGCCGCACTGCAGCGCATGGCAGTCTGTAAATGCCTGCTGCACAGGGTGCAGTTTGTCGCCTTTGGCCATGCCTTCGATAGTCACGATGCTCGTGCCGTCGGCCTGCGCCGCCAGCATGGTGCATGATTTGACGGCGCGGCCGTCGAGATGCACGGTGCAGCAACCGCACTGGCTCGTATCACAGCCAACGTGCGTCCCCGTCAAGCCGAGATGGTCGCGCAACAGATCAACCAGCAGCGTGCGGTCTTCAACCTCGCGTGCGTGGCGCGCGCCGTTAACAGTCAGTTCGATTTTAGCCATGGATAAATTCAGCAGTCAGATTTGATGATGGTCGATTGAGTGTGACAGGATCAGGCGAGCAGCTTTTGCAACGCGCGCTTGCCCATCACCTGCACGAGGTTGGCGCGATATTCGCGCGTGGCGTGAAAATCTTCATTGAGATCGGTTGCATCGACGTGCAATGCGTCCAGCGCACCGGCCTTAAGGCCCCCGGCGAACGCAGCCTCGGCATCACTCCAGCGAAACACGCCGGGCCCCGCACCGGTCACGGCAACGCGCACGCCGGCGGCGGTTTCGGCAATAAATACGCCGGCCATTGCATAGCCGGAGGCCGGATGCGGAAACTTCTCGTAAGCAGCGCGTTTCGGCAGCGGGAATACGATACGCACGATGATCTCGCCTTCTTCCAGCGCAGTCGCAAACATGCCCTGAAAAAAATCATCGGCGGCGATTGCACGCTGGTTGGTGACGATTGTTGCATTCAAAGCAAGCACAGCGGAAGGGTAATCAGCAGCGGGATCGTTGTTGGCGACGGAACCCCCGAGCGTGCCGCGATTGCGCACCTGCGGATCGCCGATCTGGTTCGCCAGATAGGACAGTGCTGGAATGGCTTTTCTCACCACCGCGGAGGACGCCACATCATAGTGGCGCGTCGCCGCACCGATCACCAGCGTGTCGCCCTTGACCTCGATACCTGAAAGTTCACTCAACCCGCCGATGTCGATCAAATGGGATGGCTGCGCGAGGCCCTGCTTGAGTGTTGGCAGCAGCGTCATGCCGCCCGACATCAGTTTGGCATCCGGATTCGCTTTTGCCAGCGCGGCCGCATCGGCCAGTGATTTTGCCTTGAGGTAATTGAACTGGAACATGGTTATTTCGCCTTTGCTTGCTGCGATTGTTGCGCTTGTTGAAGCATCTGCCACATCCGGCTCGCGGTCAGTGGCATGTCGATATGCTGAATGCCCAGCGGCCGCACCGCGTCGAGCACCGCCGTCACCAGCGACGACAGCGAAGCCGTGCAACCGGACTCGCCGACCCCTTTGGCACCGAGCACGTTGACCTTGCTGATCAGCGGATGATCGTTCATGTGGATTTCGCGCACCCAGCCGGCACGCGGCATCGCGTAGTCGCTGAAACTGCCACTCAGCAACTGGCCGCTCGACTTGTCATAAACCGTCTGCTCGCCGAACACCTGGCCTGCGCCCATCGCAACGCCACCGTGCATCTGTCCTTCGACAATCGCATGATTGATGACAGTGCCGCAATCGTCGCAGGCCGTATAGGCGGCAATTTCC
>JANXSE010000037.1 GCA_025356695.1 Betaproteobacteria bacterium | reverse complement strand
GTGAACAGGGTTTCGCGCGCCGGGTTGGCGAGCGCGAAGTTGGCGGCGCGCTGCACGGCCTGAAAGGCGATGACGACCCACAGCATCGGCGTGGCCCACAACGCGACGAAGCCCAGCGCAAAGACGAAGGGCAGGAAGGCGGTAGCGGGGCCGGCACCGAAGCGCTTGATCAGTTTGCCGGTGGCGAGAAACTGCACCACGATGGTCAAGACACCGACGGCGAGATCGATCTGCGCGAAGATGGCGACGCGTTTGCTCGGATCGTCGGTGAGTGCGGCGACGATGTTGGCCTGCTGGAAATACAGAAATGTGCCGGCGAGCGAGAGCAGCGCCACCCACAGCGCGATGCCGGCGAGATAGGGCGAGCGCAGAATCATGCAGACGCCGGCGAGCCAACTGCCGCCGAGTTGCTGCGAGGCGGCGGGGGCGGCATTGGTTTGCGTAGCGGTGTTGTCGCTCTTGAACGCCGCCGCGACTTCGAGGCGCTTGACGCAAAACACCGCGCATTCGAGCAGCACCGCCGCGATCAGCAGCAGATTGGCGCGGCCGAGCGGCACGGCGAGCGTTGCGGATAACGTTGGTCCGAGCAGCACGCCGGCCGAACCGCCGGCGGCGATGAAACCGAATAAACGTTTACCCTGTTCGGCGTTGTAGAGATCGGCCATGAACGACCAGAACACCGACACCGCGAACAGATTGAAGACGCTGATCCAGACGAAGAACACTGGCGCGGTGGTGGTGAGTGCGATGCCCTGCGTCAGCAGGATCCAGAAGATGACGATGTTGACGACGAAGAAGTGATAGACCAGCGGAATGAAACGCTGGCGCGACAGCCTTGCGACCAGCGCGCCGTAGACCGGCACCACCGCAAGCATGACGACGAAGGTGGCGGTAAACAGCCAGGGCAGGTTCTTGATGCCGCTGGCCAGCCCCATTTCGTCGCGCACCGGTCGCAGCACGTAATAACCGGCGAGCAGGCAGAAGAAATAGGCGAAGGACCACAGCAGCGCGCGCACTTCCTGCGGTTGCACCGAAACGACGCGGGCGAGACCACGCTCAAGTATTTTTATGTTCACGGGTTAGATTTTCTATTGTGTTCGGCGCCAGCACGTATTTTCGGCGAAAGAGACGCGATTTCGCATTCATTTTTTCCGATGTTCACGATCAATTGTGTTACCGCAACGATAAATACCACCGTTGTCGTCGCCGCAGCTTGGTTCGGGCAGGTGGGTGGCGCATGCGCTTGCCGTTCAAAAGGCCTTGTTAAAAACGATTTAGCGATGAAAAGTTGATCAATTCGACCTCAAGGTGAAACTTTGCTGCGATATTATTGTCGCATTGCACAATACATGAAAATTTTGATCACATTGAATAGCGCGGCAAACACATTCGCTTTGATGGTGGCAGCATGATACCGGTCGTGCAAAAGCTCGCAGAATTTCAGCGCGCCAATCTGCTCGGGCATTTGCTGGCGCTGTCGCCCGAAGATCGCCGCCTGCGCTTCGGCATGCTGACGCAGGACGAAACGATCCGGCGCTATGTCGAGAAGATCGATTTTTCGAACGACAAGGTGTTCGGGATTTTCGGCCTCGATCTGCACTTGATCGGCGTTGCGCACCTCGCGCTCAGTCATGAGGCCGGTTTCGCCGAACTGGGATTGAGCGTCAATGTCAGCGAGCGCGGTCAGGGCTATGGACTGGCGCTGCTGCAGCGTGCCAAGCTGCACGCGGTAAATTTGGGTTTTCGCACTTTTTTCATGTGCTGTCTCAGCGAGAACAAGACCATGGTGCATCTGGCGCAACTGGCCGGCCTCAAAGTCGTGGTCGAGCAGGGCGAAGTCGATGCCCATTTGAGCCTTGAGGCGCCGAATTTCGGCGGTGTGGCCCTCGAAGCCGTCGAAGACCAGATCGCCGTCATCGATCTTTTCTGGAAGCAGCAATTGCAGTGGTTCCCGGCCCCCGTACGGGCCGCCTGAACCTTTGCAAATAGCTTGGTTGACCTGACCGCGACGGAACCGGATACTGGCGCCTTTTATCAACGGGCGCCGTCCGGCGGCAGTGAGGAAACCATCATGAAACACCCTGTTCGCGCGTTTGCGGGCGTGCTGGCGCTGTTGCTTGCTCTGCCTGCGTTTGCGCAAAACTATCCGTCGAAATCCGTGCGCATCGTCGTGCCGTTTGCGGCCGGCGGCCCCGCCGACATCTACGCGCGTTATCTCGGCCAGCGTTTGCAGGAGCCGACCGGGCAGAGTTTCGTCATCGACAACCGCCCGGGCGCGGGCTCGATCATCGGCACCGAACTGGTCGCCAAGTCGCCGGCCGACGGCTACACGCTGCTGCTGATGTCGAACACCCACACG
>JANXSE010000011.1 GCA_025356695.1 Betaproteobacteria bacterium | reverse complement strand
CAATCGGTGCTGATGACGGCAATAGAAAAAGCGCTCAAGCTCGAAGCGGGGCGGCGGCGCGAGCAGGCGCGCAAATTCATGGTAGCGACAACGCTTGAGAAACTGACTTCGCGCGAGCGGGAAATCATGCGTTTCGTCATTGCGGGAAAAATGAACAAGACGATTGCTGATGAGCTTCGCATCAGCATCAAAACAGTCGAAGCGCACCGCGCGCGCGTGATGCAAAAAGTGGGCGTCGACTCAGTAGCTGCGCTCGTGCATCTGGCGCTTGGACTGGATTCCGAGCAGCGGGCCGGCTAACGCCATTTAACTTTGGTGGTAATTCCGGCGGCGACGTGATGCAAAGGCAACACGCGCCGCCGTCGGCCGATGCTTAGTGAAGCTTCACATATTAGGGTTATCCCTAATAGCTGAACCGACCGTGCGGCGGCTATCGTCAACTGCGCGTAGGGGTAAGCGCGTGACATCTGTCACACCGCAATCAAGAAAACAATATCCCCCGTGACGTGGTGCCTTTTTGTCGCCGTTCGAACACCAAAGGAGAGACTAAATGAACGTAGCAACCGCAACCCCGGATGATCTGAAGCCGGAAGAAAAACGGGTCATTTTTGCATCGTCACTTGGCACCGTATTCGAATGGTACGATTTTTATCTTTATGCAACGTTGGCGCCGTTCTTTGCTGCTTTGTTTTTCCCCAAAGGCAACGACACCGCAGCGCTGTTGTCGGCATTCGCGACTTATGCCGCCGGCTTTCTGGTCCGTCCATTCGGCGCCCTGGTATTCGGGCGCATAGGCGACATCGTCGGCCGCAAGTACACGTTCCTTATCACGATCGTCCTCATGGGTGCAGCAACATTCGCCGTCGGCTTGCTGCCAACTTATGAATCAATCGGCTGGCTCGCACCGATTCTTTTAGTCTCGCTGCGCCTCGTGCAAGGCTTGGCGCTCGGCGGAGAATATGGCGGTGCGGCGACCTACGTGGCCGAACACGCGGCTGAAAATCGGCGCGGCTTCGATACGAGCTTCATTCAAACGACTGCAACCCTCGGTTTTTTCCTCGCGTTGATGGTCATTCTCGGCTGCCGCGTAGGGATGGACGCTAAAGATTTCGCAGAGTGGGGCTGGCGCATTCCTTTCCTGGTTTCATTGATCCTGCTGGTGTTCTCGATCTACATACGCCTGAAATTAAACGAATCGCCGGTGTTCCTCAAGATCAAGAGCGAAGGCGCGACTTCGAAAGCGCCTCTGACTGAAAGCTTCGGCAACTGGGAAAACGGCAAGATTGTTTTACTCGCCCTACTTGGCGCGACTGCCGGCCAGGGCGTGGTCTGGTATACGGGCCAATTCTATGCGCTGTTTTTCCTCATCATCACGCTGAAGCTGGACTATCAGAGCGCTTATATTTTGATCGCCATCTCGCTCGTAATCGGCACGCCGTTCTTCATATTCTTCGGCTGGCTGTCCGACAAAATCGGCCGCAAGGGCATCATCATGGCCGGCTGCCTGCTGGCGATACTGACCTACTTTCCGCTCTTCAAGGCACTCACGCATTACGTCAATCCGCAGTTGGAGGCCGCCACCGCCAAGACGCCAATCGTCGTTTCGGCGACCGATTGCAACTTCCACATCTTCGTTGGTCCGTGGTCACGATTCAGCGATTGTGACAAAGCCAAGGACTTTTTGACGAAGCAGGGAATTTCTTTTAAATCGGAGCCTGCGATAGAAGGCAAGTCGGTTTCAGTCAAGATCGGCGACGTGCAGATCGATGGCTGGGATCAACCCAAGTACGCGGCGACACTTAAAGCTGCCGGCTTCCCGCCCTCGGCCGACAAAGCGCAGGTTAACTGGTTTATGACCGAGCTCATCCTGGTGATCATGGTGATCTATGTCACGATGGTGTACGGACCGATCGCCGCCTTTCTGGTCGAAATGTTTCCGGCGCGAATACGGTACACCTCAATGTCACTGCCCTACCATATCGGCAACGGCTGGTTTGGCGGCATGCTGCCGCTGGTCGCTACGGCGATGGTTGCCGCGTCCGGCGATATTTATTACGGACTGTGGTACCCGATCGTGGTCGCTTCAATGACGCTGGTCATCGGCACGCTGTTCCTGAAAGAAACCAGGAACCAGAAGTTGCGCGTCGATCTTTAACGTTACGCCAGTTACTTTTACGCCAGTTACTTTCATCCTGACAACACCGCGCCCTTCGGGGCGCGGTTTTTTTTGCCTGCAATTAAGGGGCGTCCGAATACTCTTACGCCGGTCGAGCTTGTGTGCTTTCCCGCCGATGGACGCCGCCGCGAGCAACTGCTGCAAGTGGCCGACGCGGCGCTTTATGAGGCTAAGAACGCCGGCCGCAATCAGGTTGTCGTCAACAAAGTCACCGCGTCGAAGGTGGTCGAGACCCCGCCGCGGAGCGTCCAAGCCGGTCATTGATTGCAGCCCAGGCGGGCGTTTGCGGTAATCGTTCGACGAGCAACGCAGCACAACCCGCGACGTCGAGTACGCGCAGGTTGGCATAAAGATCATGCGCATAGGCGGGTGCTGCAAGCGGTGCGGCGAGCCACGTTAAGCCTTCGTGCAACGGCTGCAGCGTGCTTCGCGCCAGCACCGCGACACGTTGACCCTGGCGCGTGAGTGTCGCCGCCATCTCGAGCAACAGGTCGCCTTCCATGACGAGCAACGGCGTCGCCGGCGCGTAGTGCGCGGCGAGCGTGCCGGATGCACGCGGCGAATGTTCGGTCGGTGCGGCCAGCGCTATCCCGGTGGCGGCTTCAATATCGTGCGCGGTGACATGCCCGGGGCGCAAGAGCACCGGCGCGCTGCCGGTCGCATCGACGATTGTCGACTCGATGCCGACATCGCAGGCGCCATCATCGAATACATAATCGACTGCGTCGCCAAACTCGCGCCGCACATGTTCGGCCAGCGTTGCGCTCACGCCGCCGAACCGGTTGGCAGAAGGCGCGGCGATGCCGCCGCCGAATTTATCGAGCAATGTATGCGCGAGCGGATGCGAGGGGATGCGGATACCGACGGTGTCCTGCCCGCCAGTAATCGCATCGCTGACCCCGGGCGCGCGTTTTAAAATCATCGTCAGGGGCCCCGGCCAAAATCGCTCTGCCAGTTTTTTCGCGATCGGCGTGATGTCGCGCGTCCAGCGCTTCAACTGCGCGATATCCGCAAGATGCACGATCACCGGGTGATCGGCAGGGCGGCCCTTGAGCGCGAAAAGTTTGGCGACTGCAGCAGGATTGCCTGCATCTGCGCCGAGGCCGTAAACGGTCTCGGTGGGAAAGGCGACCAGGCCGCCACGCCTCAAAACGGCGACGGCTTCCTCAATCGCTCGCGCGCTCATGAGATGGGCGTAAACACTGCCGCAACAGCCGTCGCCCTCGTGGTCATTGATACACGAGGAAGCTTCAACTGGTCAGCAGGCGCAGTACTTCTCGGTATTTCGCACTCGTGTCCGCCAAAACTTCAGGGGGCAACTGCGGCGCCGGATGTTTTTTATTCCACGGCTGGGTTTCGAGCCAGTTGCGCACGATCTGCTTGTCGAACGACGGCGGGCTAATGCCCGTCCGGTATTCGGCGGCAGGCCAGAATCGCGACGAGTCCGGTGTGAGTATTTCATCGATCAGGAACAACGTGCCCGCCGCATCGACGCCGAATTCAAACTTGGTGTCGGCGATGATGATGCCTTTGGTTTGCGCATAGGCTGCTGCTTCGCTGTACAGCTGAAGCGCGATCCTGCGCACTTTCGCGGCGAGTTCCGGGCCGACGATTTTTTCGGCTTCGGCGAAGGAAATGTTTTCATCGTGCTCCCCGGCGGGCGCCTTGGTGGCCGGCGTAAAAATCATTTCAGGAAGTTTTTCGGCTTCCTTTAACCCGGCCGGAAGTTTAATGCCGCAAACCATGCCGGTCTTTTGATAATCTTTCCAGCCGGAACCGATGATGTAACCGCGCACGACCGCTTCGATCATCAAGGGCTCGAATTTGCGCACGACCATCGCACGGCCGGCCACTTGTTCGCGTTCATCCGCTGCGACTACAGTCTCCGGCGCGATGCCCGTCAGATGATTCGGTATCACGTGACCTAATTTCTTGAACCAGTAATTCGACATCGCCGTGAGCACTTCTCCCTTGCCGGGAATCGGATCGGGCAGGATCACGTCGAATGCCGACAAACGGTCGCTCTGGATCACGAGCAACTTATCGTCGCCGACAGCGTAGATGTCGCGCACCTTGCCGCGGTGCAGGAACTGGAGGCTTTTGAGGTTCGATTCAAACAGCGTGGCGTTGCTCATAGTCGGGCTCTATCTAATGAAAATAAATCAGGACAGTTCAGGCAGCTTGACCGCCTGCACCGCAGCGGCTTGCTTGGCGCGGAATTCCGTAAGCTTCTTTGCAAGCCCGGCATCGTTCAAAGCGAGCATCGCCACGGCAAACAAGCTCGCGTTTGCTGCGCCGGCATCGCCGATTGCAAACGTCGCGACCGGAATTCCCTTCGGCATCTGCACAATCGACAACAATGAATCGAGGCCCTGCAAATGTTTGGAGGGCATCGGCACCCCGAGCACGGGCAACGTTGTTTTCGACGCGACGACACCGGCGAGATGAGCGGCGCCGCCTGCACCTGCGATGAAACATTGCGCGCCCTGCTTCTCGAGGCCAACGATCCAC
>JANXSE010000005.1 GCA_025356695.1 Betaproteobacteria bacterium | reverse complement strand
GCCTTGTCGATGATCTTCGCCGCCTCGATCGCCTTCGGCTCGTTCTTCTTGCGGCCCAGCCACTCGAACAGCATCTGGCCCGACATGATCATCGCATAGGGATCGGCAATATTCTTGCCGGCAATGTCCGGCGCGGAACCGTGCGTGGCCTGCGCCATCGCGTATTTCTCGCCCGCGCAGAGACCGGGCGCAAGACCGAGGCCGCCGACGATGCCGGCGCCTTCGTCAGTCAGAATGTCGCCAAACTGGTTGGTGGTAACCACCACGTCGAACTGATGCGGGTTCATGATCAGTTTCATGGCAAAACCGTCGACCAGCACTTCGGTCAGCTTGCAGTCCGGAAATTCTTTCGCCACCTTGCGGCACTCTTCGGCAAACATGCCGCAGACGAGGCGATAGACCGGCTCCTTGTGCACGCTGGTCACCGTCTTGCGCGGGCGCGTGCGCGCGATCTCGAAGGCCTCGCGCGCCACGCGGTTGGCACCCTTACGCGTCACCACACGCATGCCGACCGAGATTTCATCGTTGGGACGGAATTCGCCGCTGCCGGCGATCACGGTTCCGCTCGCCAGCATGCCTTCGCTGACTTCGCGCAGGAAGACGATGTCGACGTCCTTGTGGATCGACTTGATGTTCGGATACGAACGCACCGGTTTGATGCTGGCGTAGAGATCGAAATGTTTGCGCAGCGGCGGCATGATCCAGGTCGGGTCATTGCGCGGATAGGCGTTGTGGCCGATCGGACCGGATACCCAACCGTCGGTCTTCGCCAACTCGTCGGTCGTGTACTTCGGCATCGTGTGGCCGTGCAGCTTGTGGCCGACGAGGCCCAGCGGCAATTCCTTCCACTCCACCTCGAGACCGGTTTTGGCCGCTGCGGCTTTCATCACCTTGATGCATTCCGGTACGACTTCGAGGCCGATGTCGTCACCGAGACAAATACCAATCTTCAACATGCTCTTTCCTTTTTCTTGATTCAATTAATCAGGCTGCGCGCTTCGGAAACCGCTTCATCACCTTCAGCCGCTGCGTGTTGTCACCGGCGAGGTGCGTCCAGATGATGCCGTCGCGCACCAGTTTGTCGGCGCCGGCCGGCACGCGGCCGTTGCCGCCGCCGTGCACTTCGAGGTTCAGGCTCGTCACGCGCTGGATGACGTCGCTCGAATAATTCATCAGCAGGATGATATTCGGCGAATCATGCAGTTCGTTGTCCATCTCCCACGCCGCGCGCATGCAGTAAGCACGCAGCGCCTCGGTCTCCATGTGCATGCGGCTGATGGCAAGCTGGATGTTCTGCTGGTTGACCAGCGCCTGGCCGTGACGCACGGTCGTGCGCGCATAATGCAGCGCCGACTCGCAGGCGTCCTCGCACACGCCGAGTGCATTGCAGGCCAGTTCGAAGTCGCTAAATTCGGTGGCGGCCCCGGTGCGCACCTTGCTGCCCTGGTTGACCTGGCCGACGACGTTGGCATTCGGCACGCGCGCATTTTCGAAAATCAGTTCGGCATTCTGGTAGAAACGCCAGCCCGCCTTGTTGAAGCGTTTGCCGAAGCGGAAGCCCGGCGTATCGCCCGGCACCAGGAACACCGTCATGCCCTCGCGTGCCGGTACCGTGAAATCGGTGCGCGCACTGACGAAAAACAATTTTCCGATGCCGCCGTTGGCAATAAAACATTTTTCGCCGTTGAGTATCCAGTCGCTGCCGTCGCGCTCTGCCTTCAGGCGGTAGCCGAATTTGCTGCCCGCGGGCGGATACCGGTTGTCCGAACCGGAGTTCGGTTCCGTGCTGGCCGAGCCAATTGTGTAAGCATGGTCAGCGACGAAAGGCTTGAGAAAGCGCTCCTTCTGGTCGTCGTTGCACGACGAAGAAATCAGATGGCTCCACTTCCAG
Source organism: Betaproteobacteria bacterium (assembly GCA_025356695.1). The sequence continues at coordinate 2,406 of JANXSE010000005.1, read as the reverse complement.
TTTTGGCTGAAGGCCTTGGAAATCGCGCTGTCGGCCTTGGCGAGTTCGGCCATCACCAGGGCCTGGGTGACGAAATCGACTTCATGACCGCCGAATTTTTTCGGCACCACCAGTGTGCGAAAGCCCATTTCAGAACCCTTGCGGATCAGATCCCAGTCCCATGTTTGCTTCGGGTCGGCGATCTGTTCTCGTTTGAGCGACAGCGGGCGGATGTGTTCGGCGGCGAATTTGCGCGCCTTCAACTGCCAGGCGCGCTGCTCTTCGTTGAGTGAAAAATCCATTTTGTTTTCCGTTTTCGTTTGAAACCGGCGACGAGTGCCGCGCGGCTGACACAGAAGCCTCCTAGTTTAGGTAATCCGGTCAGCTTCTGTCCATTTTTTCCACGGCTACCGGCAGTCCACTCGCCGCCGACTTGACGGCGGCTTCGAACACGCAGACCCCGTGCAACACGTCGTCGAGCGGAATCGGATACTGCTGCCCTGCCTGCACGCATTGCGCGAATTGTTCCAGTTCAAGCCGCGCTGTATTCACACCGCGATACTCGAGCGTTTCCGGCTGCGGCACTTCGGCCAGATGACTGGCCTTGCCTTCAACCGCCGGCAGAAAACGAAAGGTATCCATGGTCGGCGTCAGCACTTCCGCAAACGCCTTCGCACCGTAGACGGCGAGACGGAAATTGCGCGTCGCCGCGATCGAGCCGAAGGCCAGCCCGGTCACACCGTTGTCAAAGTTGAGCAGCAGGCTGGTGGTGTCTTCGCCCTGCCCCTGGGCGCGTTTCACCGAAGTGCAATGCACTTCGCTGACCGGCCCGACCAGATCGATCATCGCATCGACCAGGTGCACACCAATGCCGGCCATCGCACCGGCCGGTTCTTCTTCAGCACTCCAGCGCCACGAACCTGCGGGGCGATAAAACGCCGAGGTCGCGGTGAGTTCGGCCATGATGGAGGCGATGACGCCGAAGCGCCCCGCTTTGACGCGGTTACGCAGTTCGACGATCGCCGGATGAAAACGCCGGTTGAAACCGACGCCGAGCACGATGCCGGTCTTGCGCGACGCGTTGATCGCCACGCGTGCGGCCTGCGCATCCAGCGTGAAAGGCTTTTCGCAGAACACGTGTTTGCCCGCCGCGGCGGCCTGCACCACCTGCTGCGCATGCTGGCTGTTCGGCGTCGCCAGCAGGACCGCATCGATCTCCCGGTCGGCAAGAATTTCTTCGTAACTTGCGACCTGCCGGATGTTGTGTTCGCGGCAGAACTCCGCCGCTTTCGCTGCCGTCCGCGTATGGCCCGCGGTGAATATCAACTGTTCGCTTTTACCCTGCACGCTTTCGACCAGCGCCTGCCCCCAGGAGCCCATTCCCACCACTGCTGCACGTAACATTGTCTTCCCTTGCAAAAGCAATCCGCCGCATCAGGCCGCGGCGTTAAGAATATCCATGATTTGTGCCGCGTCGGTAATCGGACGCGGATTCGAGTGCAGCCAGTTCTCCTGCATCGCATGCTCGGCGATGGCGTGAAACTGCGCGCGTTCGATGCCGACCTCTTTAAGTGTGGACGGCATACCGATGTCCGCCGCCAGCGCGGCGACCACATCGGCCGCGTCGTCATTCGAAAAACCCATCGCTTCAGCGACAGTGCGCTGCTGCGCGGCGTTGACCGGACGATTAAAACGCAGCACGCGTGGCAGCACGATCGACGACGCATCGCCTTGCGGCACTTCATAGCTGCCGCCCAGCACATGACCCAGCGCATGACTGGCCCCCATCTGCGCGCGGCCCTGCCTTCCCGCCATCGACAACCAGACACCCATCGCGCAGTCGAGACGCGCCTCAAGATTGCCGGGTTCGCGTTTGACGGCGCGCAGTCCGCGGCTCAGCAGCTTGAGCGCGTGAATGAAACTGGCGTCGCCCCCCGGATGCGCGAATTGCGAACAGATGCCCTCGACCGCATGATCGACCGCGCGCATGCCGGTGGACAACCAGATGCGCAACGGCGCGTGCACCGACGGCGCCGGGTCGAGCACGACAGTGCGCGGCATCAGATCGGCATGACGATAGCCGTGTTTGATCTGCACCCGCAAATCGGTGCAACCGGCCTGATTGTTGAACTCGCCGCCGGCCAGCGTGGTCGGCACAGCGATTTGTACGATCTTCGGGCCGTCAAACTTCGGCACGGTGCGCGTGCCGTCAGCCCGCGTCACCGAACGAAAAGTGTCGAAGCCATCGAGTGTAGTGACGTTGTTCTGCAAACAGAGCCGCACCATCTTGCCGCCGTCGGTGACCGAGCCGCCGCCGAAGGTGACGACGAGATCGGCTTTGGCGGCGCGCGCTTCTGCAGTGGCTTCAAGCACCGCTTCGCGCGGCGTGAACGAGGGCATGCGGTCGAAGACGCCGGCACAACGCGC
>JANXSE010000420.1 GCA_025356695.1 Betaproteobacteria bacterium | reverse complement strand
CAAGGCAAGTTGCGCTTTGTCGGCCCGCGCAAGGGCGGGCGTTGGGAAGTGCTGAAATGAGCGCCGTCGGCCAGCCAGAGCGTGTTACGCAGAAGCGCGTCATTGCGTTGTTGCGCGACGATCTGCATTACCGCTACCTCGACGACTGGACCGACCGCGCGGGCAACAGCAATATCGAAGAGGCGTTGCTGGGCGCATGGCTGAGCAAAAGCGGCTATACGCAGGCGCAGATCAGCGCCGCGCTCTACAAGCTGCATACCGAAGCGGAAAACCACAACCGCACGCTCTATGCCAACAATCAGGCCGTCTACAAGCTGCTGCGCTACGGCGTGCCGGTGAAAATCGAGGCGGGCAAGGTCACGGAGACGGTGCATCTGATCAACTGGAGCGCGCCGGAGGAAAACGATTTCGCCGTCGCTGAAGAGGTGACGTTAAAGGGCAACCATGAACGCCGGCCCGATCTGGTGTTGTACGTCAACGGCATCGCGATTGGCGTCATCGAGCTGAAGAACAGCCGTGTGTCGATCGGCGACGGCATCCGGCAGTTGCTCTCCAACCAGCAGTCGGAATTCAATGCTTGGTTTTTCCCGACCGTGCAGATCGTGTTTGCCGGCAATGATTCGGAAGGCTTGCGCTACGGCACGATCGGCACCCCGGAAAAATATTTCCTCAATTGGAAAGAGGACGAGCAGGACAACAGCGACTTCAAGCTCGACAAATATCTGCGCAAGATTTGCGCGCCGCAGCGCCTGATCGAACTGATGCACGATTTCGTGCTGTTCGATGGCGGTGTGAAAAAGTTGCCGCGCGTGCACCAGTATTTCGGCATCAAGGCAGCGCAGGCGCATGTGAACCGCAAGCAGGGCGGCATCATCTGGCACACCCAGGGCAGCGGCAAAAGCATTGTCATGGTGCTGCTGGCGAAATGGATTTTGGAGAACAACGCGCATGCGCGCGTCGCCATCATCACCGACCGCGATGAGCTCGACAAGCAGATCGAGCGCGTGTTTACCGAGGCGGGCGAGCCGATCAAGCGCACCAGCAGCGGCCGCGACCTGCTCAACCAGCTTGCGCAGCCGAAGCCGCGCCTGTTGTGCTCGCTGGTGCACAAGTTCGGGCGCCGCGACGTCGACGACTTCGAGGCTTTCATCAGGGGCCTCGAAGCGCGGCCGAGCCAAACCGTCGGCGAGGTTTTCGTGTTCGTCGATGAATGCCACCGCACGCAGAGCGGCAAGCTGCATCGCGTGATGAAGGCGATGATGCCCAATGCGGTGTTCATCGGTTTCACAGGCACGCCACTGCTGGCGCAGGATCGTCAGACCAGCCTTGAGGTGTTCGGCGGCTATATCCACACCTACAAGTTCAGCGAGGGCGTCGAGGACGGCGTGGTGCTCGACCTGATTTATGAGGCGCGCGATATCGACCAGCAGTTGGGTTCGACGACAAAAATCGACCAGTGGTTCGAGACCAAGACCAAGGCGCTCAACGATTGGCAGAAGGACGAACTGAAAAAGCAGTGGGGCACCATGCAGAACGTGCTCAGTTCGCGCTCGCGCATGGATCGCGTGGTCAGCGACATCATTTTCGATTTCAGCGTGAAGCCGCGTTTGTCGAGCGCGCGCGGCAATGCGATTCTGGTGGCGGCCAGCATTTACGAAGCCTGCAAATATTTCGGCTTGTTGCAGAAGACCTTGTTCAAGGGCCGGTGTGCGGTGGTGACCTCTTACAATCCCCACGCCGGCAACGTGACGCTGGAGGAAACCGGCGCCAACACCGAAACCGACAAGCAGTTCATCTACAACACCTATACCGACCTTCTGAAAGACATCGAGGCTGCGCCGAATCTGACCAAAACCGAAACCTACGAGCAGCGCGCCAAGACCTCGTTCATCAAGGAACCGGCCAACATGAAGTTGCTGGTGGTGGTGGACAAACTGCTGACGGGTTTCGATGCGCCGCCCTGCACTTACCTTTATATCGACAAGTCGATGCAGGACCACGGTCTGTTTCAGGCGATCTGCCGCACCAACCGGCTCGACGGTGACGACAAGGACTTCGGTTACATCGTCGATTACAAGGATTTGTTCAAGAAGGTTGAGAACGCGATATCGGTGTACACCGCGGAACTGGACCGCAGCGCCGGCGGCGTCGATCCGGCGGTGCTGCTGCAGGAGCGCATGACGAAGGGCCGCGAACGCCTCGATAACGCATTTGAAGTGTTAGCCGCGTTATGCGAGCCGGTGGTGCCGCCGGCCGGCGAACTGGAGCACATTCACTATTTTTGCGGCAATACCGAGATTGCCACCGACCTCAAGGAGCATGAGCCGCAGCGCGCCGCCTTGTATAAGGGCTGCGTCGCGCTGGTGCGCGCCTACGCCAATATCGCCGACGAACTCGATCGCGCCGGTTATGCAGAGGCCGACGTCGCGCGCATCAAGAAGCAGATGGATCATTATCTGAATGTGCGCGAGATCGTGCGCAAGGCGGCCGGCGAATACCTCGACCTCAAGGCTTACGAGGCTGATATGCGGCATTTGATCGATACCTATATCGAGGCCGACGAGCCGCGCAAGATTTCGCCATTCGACAATATCGGGCTGCTGGAACTGATCGTGAAGTTGGGCATTGCCCACGCGATTGATGCGCAGTTGGGCGGAATGAAGGGCAATCGGGGCGCGATTGCCGAGACCATCGAAAACAACGTGCGCAGCAAGATCATCAAGGAACACCTCAACGACCCCGCCTATTTCGAGAAAATGTCGGCGCTGCTCGATGAGATCATCGCGCTGCGCAAGGCGAAGGCGATCGAATACGAGGAATATCTCAAGCGCGTTGCCGAAATAGTCATGCGGGTCGAGGCGGGACAGGCTGATGACGCACCGAAGGAATTGAAGACCAAAGGGTTGCGGGCGCTGTACAACAATTTGCGGGCTAGCCATGGCGATGGCGCTGGACAAACTGCGGCCGAACATCCTGCGCTGACTATTGCACTCAAAATTGACGAGGCGATCAAAGCCAACCGGCCGGACGGCTGGCGCGGCGTTCACGCGAAAGAGCAAGTGATTAAAGCGACGCTAGATTACATTCTCAAAAATGACGCTGAAGTCGAGAGCATTTTTATGATCATCAAGCAGTGGCCGGAGTACTGGTGACGATGCAAATCCGGCTCGGCGATATCGCTGTTGATGTCGTGCAAAAAAATATCAAGAACATCCACCTGAGTGTGCATCCGCCGCTGGGCAAGGTGCGTATCGCCGCGCCGCTGCACCTGAAGGCCGATACCATACGCGTATTCGCGCTTTCCAAATTAGGCTGGATCAAACGGCAACAGGAAAAGCTGCGCAAGCAGGCGCGCGAGGCGCCGCGCGAGATGGTCAACCGCGAAAGCCACTATGTGTGGGGGCAGCGCTATCTGCTGAAGGTGGTGATTGCTAATGCGCCGCCTGAGGTTACGTTGACGCACAACACGCTGCTCATGTGCCTGCGTCCGGGCAGCGGGCGCGCCAAACGGCAGGAGGTGATTGAAGAATGGTATCGCCGGCAATTGAAGACGGCGATACCGCCGCTGCTCGTGAAATGGGGCCGGCTCATGCGTATCGCCGCGCCTGATTTCAGTGTGCGCCGCATGAAAACGAAATGGGGAAGCTGCATTCCGTCTTCAAAAATGATTGTGCTGAATCTGGAACTCGCGAAGAAGCCGCGCGAATGTCTTGAATATATCGTGGTGCATGAATTGGCGCATTTGATCGAGCCGACGCACAACGTGCGCTTTGTCGCGCTGATGGATCGCTTCATGCCGAAGTGGCAGTTTTATCGTGATGAATTGAATCGGCTGCCGGTGCGGCATGAACATTGGGTGTATTAGACGCGCGGCTATGTTGTGGATGATGCCATGAGCCACCACCCATCCCGTCCTTCCTCCGCGTGGGGGGAAGGGACATGCTAAAAGCGCGTCAGCGCAAACAGCTCGCCGATGTCTTTCAATTGGTCGAGCTGCCACAGCCGCGCCAGCAGTGCATCGCATCGCGCCTTGGGCAGTTGATCGCCCGCCAGCTCGCGGAATTTCTCCTCAATCTCCGCGTCCGGCATCGGATTGCGCGGATGGCCGCGGTGGTATTCGACGCGGATGTCTTCGCGTTTGCCGTTGCGCAGCGTCATCGTCAGATCGCAGAGCATGGCCTCGGGTTCGCGTTGATTCGCCTCCTCTGACTCGCCGCATTTGATGCGGCCTACGAGTTCGAGCAGCGCCGGATCGTGCAGATAGGGATCATCGAAGTATTTGACGTCGATGCGGCCGTATTTGAGCGCGACACCGGCAGTGTACGGCATGCTGTGATCGGCGGTTTCGCGGTTGGCCGGCCGCCATTTGTCGATGTCGCCGGCCATCATTTCGATGGCGGTGTGCAGCGTGCGCACCTCGATGGCTTCGATGTCGTTGATGTCTTTGACCAGCGCGCGCGCTTCGAGCGCCGCCTGCACCACCGACTGCGAGTACTGGCCGAGCGGATAACGCTTGATCAGGCAATCCATGATGCGAAAGGGTTGACCGTTGCCGCCGAAGGGCGCGAGTTCGACCGGCTGGCGCGTTACCGCGGTGAAATAACCGCCGCGGCCTTCGAACACCGGCGACGGCCCGGTCATGCCGCGCTGTGCCATCTGCGCGGCGAAGATCGCATTGCGGCTGGAATTCGCATAGGCGCAGCCCTTCCACATCGAGACGTTGCCGATGCGCGTCTGATACAGCGCGACGTTGGCGGCCACCGTGAGATTCAGCGCGTGGGTAATCTTTTCGAGCGGCAGTTTCAGCAGGCGCGCCACACCGAGCACGCTGGCCATTGCGCCGATGGTGACGTGATCGAAGCCCATCGGCTTGAAGTTGATGGTGTCGCACATGCGGCAGAACATTTCGTAGGCGATCACCGTGGCGACGATCAGTTCGCGGCCGTTGGCATTGCCCAGTTCGGCGGCGGCGAGCAGCGCGGCGATGCTGTCGCTCGGATGCCCGGCTTCGCGGCCGGTGTAGCCGTCGTTGAAATCGAGATAACGGATCATCGACCCGTTGGCGAAAGCGGCGAGATCGGCGCTCGTGCGTTCGCCGCTGCAGAGTATGGTCGCCGGCTGCGCGCTGGTCACAGTGGCGGCGTGTTCGCACGCGATGCGCACGGGTTCGCTGTCGTAGCCGCCGAGCGCGCAGCCGAGTGTGTCGACCATCAGGCGTTTGGCCTGGTGCACGACCTGTGGCGGCAGGTCTTCATAGCGGAGTGTGGCCGCCCAGGCGGCGAGTTGATCGGCTAGATTCGGCATGGTGGTTCCTGTGAATAAGGCTGCGAGTTTACTGCAGGCGGCGAATATTGACCCGCGCGCGGCGGTGATACACTCGCGGCATTCAAAAATAAATCAGCGAGGACGGAGCCACAATGGAAATCAAAGTGATGCAGACGGCAGCCTTCAAGGCCGCCTACGAAACACTGGTGCCGGGATTCGAAAAAGCCACTGGCCACAAGGTGACGACGCTGTGGACGCCCAGCGTCGAGATGATGAAGCGCCTGAAGGGCGGCGAAGGGGTCGATGTGGCGATCATGTCGGGAGCCGCGATCGACGAACTGATCAAGCATGGCAAGCTGGTCGCGCGTCACGATCTTGCCACCTGCGGTGTTGCCGCAGCGGTGTGCGCGGGCGCGCCCAAGCCGGACATCGGTTCCGCCGACGCATTGAAGCGGGCCGTGCTCGCGGCAAAATCGATTGTTTATTCGACCGGCCCCAGCGGCATTTACCTGAAGGACCTGTTCGAGCGTTGGGGCATTGCCGACGCGATCAAATCGAAAGTCAAAATCTGCATCGGCGAGCCGGCCGGCGCGCTGCTCGTGCGCGGCGAAGCCGAGCTCGGCTTTCAGCAGATGTGCGAATTGTTGCCGGTGCCGGGCATCGACATCGTCGGCAATCTTTCCGCCGATATCCAGAAAATCACCACGTTTTCGGCGGCCGTGCACGTCAACGCGGCGCAACGCGATGCCGCCGCGGCCCTCATTAAATATCTGACGGCACCGGCGGCTGCTGCACTGATTCGTAAAGCAGGTATGGAACCGGCGTAGCGCCGGCGCGATTCAGGCGCGAACCGGGACGAATGGTGTTGTTCAACGCACGCACGTCGATCGCGCTGCTGCTGTTGTGCGCAAATGCCGGCGTGTTCTCGGCGGAACGGCCCTATCCTGTGCGGCCGATCCGCATCGTCGTCACCAATACCGCCGGTTCGGGGGCGGACGTGATGACGCGCATCGTCGCCGACCGCCTGACGCAGGCGCTGGGCCAGCAGATCGTCATCGACAACCGCGCCGGCGCCAGCGGCAATATCGGTGCGGAAATCGTCGCGCACGCCGCGCCCGACGGGTACACGCTATTGATGATCACTTCGCAGCAGGCCAACGCCGCCGCACTGGTTGAGCCGGGCAGCAACCGGCTCGGCTACGATCTGCTGCGCGATTTTGCGCCGATCAGTCTGCTGGCGTCGACGCCGCTGATTCTGGTGGTGAATGCGGGGCTGCCAGTCGGCAACATGCGCGAGTTGATTGCATATGCCAGGGCCCGGCCCGGCAGCCTCAACTACGGCACGCCCGGCAGCGGCACGGCATCGCATCTGGCGACCGAACTCCTGCGCAGCATGATCGGCGCCGATCTGGTGCACGTGCCGTATAAGGGAACGCCGCAAGCGCTTACCGATACGATGGCGGGGCAGTTGCAACTCACGATGCTGGTGGCGACGGCGGTGATCCCGTCTCTCAAGGGCGGCAAGATCCGTGCGCTCGGCGTGACCAGTGCGAAGCGCACGCAGGTGGCCCCCGAGCTGCCGGCGATTGCGGAAACCGTGCCCGGTTATGAATGGACCGGTTGGTACGGGCTGGCCGCACCGGCCGGCACGCCGCGCGACATCATCGTGCGGCTCAACGCCGAACAAATGCGCATGGTCAGGGACGCGGCGTTCCGCGAACGGCTCACCGAGTTGGGCGCCGATGCGCTCGGCAGCACGCCAGCCGAATACGCCGGACACATCCGGCGGCAGATCGAGACGATGCGCCGCGCAGTGAAGATTTCGGGCATCAGGGTCGAGTGATGCGCGCACTGCTGTTTGCGGTTGTCATCTTCGGCATCTGCGCAGGAATCGCCGGCGCGCAAAATTTTCCGAACCGCGTGATCCGCATGATTACCACCGAGGCGGGTGGCGCTTCCGACATCGCTTCGCGTTTCATGACGCAGGCGCTGGCAACCAATCTCGGCCAGCCGGCGATCGTCGAGAACCGCGGAATTATCGGTGTCGAGATCGTGCAACAGGCCGTGCCCGACGGCCACGTGCTGCTGCATTACACGAGCCCCTTGTGGATCATCCCGCTGTTCCGCCGCGCCACCTGGGAGCCGCTGCGCGATTTCGCGCCGATCGCGCTGACGGTGAATTCACCGAATCTGCTGGCGGTGCATCCGTCGCTGCCGGTGACGACGGTGCCGCAACTCGTCGCGCTGGCAAAGGCGCGGCCCGGCGAACTCAACTACGCGTCGAGTTCGAGCGGCTCGGGCAATCATCTGGCCGCCGAGTTGTTCAAGTCGATGACGGGCGCAAAGATCGAACGCATCGCCTTCAAGGGTGCGGGTGCGGCGATCAATGCCGTCATCGGCGGCCAGATCCACGTCATGTTTCCGACCGCCGGCTCGGTGACGCAACATATCAAACAGGGCCGCCTGCGCGCGCTGGCGGTGACTAGCCTCGAACCTTCACCCATCGTGCCGGGACTGCCGACGATGGCCGAAGCCGGCGTGCCCGGCTACGAATCGCAGTCGCGCACCGCGCTGTTCGCGCCGGCGAAAACGCCGCCCGCCACCATCGCGCGCATCCATGCCGAAGTGGCGCGCGCGCTTAACCAGCCGGAGGTGAAAGAACGTTTGTTCGCAGCCGGGCTCGAAGTGATTGCCAGCACGCCGCAGGAGGCGACGTCGGTGATCAAGGCCGAAATGGTGCGCATGGGCAGGCTTATCGAAGACGCCGGCCTGCACGAATAGTGTTCAGCGCTATTGAATCGTGATGCCGGCGTCCTTGATCGCCTTGATCCATTTCGCGCGTTCGGCATTCATGTGCGCGGCGAATTGCGCCGGCGTGCTGCCGACCGGATCGGTGCCGTCGGCGGCGAGGCGCGCCAGCACATCGGGTTGTTTCAGCACCGCGGCCAAACCCTGCTGCACGCGCTCGGTGATGGCACGCGGCGTGCCGGCCGGCGCCAGCAGGCCGTGCCATTGCGTGACGACGAATCCCGGCAGGCCGGCCTCGGCCATCGTCGGCACTTCCGGCAGCATCGGCGTGCGCTGTGCCGTCGTCACGGCGAGCGGGCGCAGATATTTCGAGCGGAAGAGGCCGGCGAGCGAGGCCGTGCTCGAAATCGTCAAATGCGTGCGGCCGGCAATCAAATCGGGAAACGCCGCGCCGATACCCTTGTAGGGCACATGCACGAGCTTGATGCCGGTCATCGATGAGAACAGTTCGGTGGAGAGTTGTTGCAGCGAGGAAATCCCCGATGAACCGTAGGTGAGCTTGCCCGGGTTGGCTTTTGCATAGTTGATGAAATCGGCCAGTGTTGCGGGCAGCGACGGATGCACCGCCAGCACATAAGGCGACGCCGACACCTGGGTGACCGGGGCGAAATCGCGTACTACGTCGTAGGGCGTCTTGTTCAGTTCCGGATAGATCACCGCAGTGACACTCATGATGACGAAGGTGTAACCGTCGCGCGCGGCGTTGGCCGTCACTTCCATCGCGATCGCGCCGCTGGCGCCGGGCCGGTTGTCGACCACCACCGAGGTCTTCAGATTCTCCGACAGCCCCGGCGCAATCGCGCGCGCGATCACATCGAGACCGCCGCCAGGGGCGATCGGACACAGCATGCGGACCGGGCGCGACGGATAATTCTGTGCGGTGGCGACAGTTGCCAACACTGCTAGCACCCAGCCCGCTGCAAAACGCCATTGCGTGAAATGCATGTATTGCTCCTCCATTGCGCGCCGGTGTGCCGGTCGTTTTGACCAGTATAGACGCTGGCGCGTTATTGGAGAACCACGGCGCGGCAGCACGGCGATCTGGCGTAAGATTTGCGGCGGCGAGGTGTGGCGCGAGGACGGATGTACATCGGTTGTTTTACGGAGAGGTCGGCA
>JANXSE010000383.1 GCA_025356695.1 Betaproteobacteria bacterium | reverse complement strand
GCAGCGCCTCGACTCGGGCTTTCCGAAATCGCAGGCGTGGTGGACCGTCAAGCGGCAGGCGATGTGCGGTGACGCGCGCGATCCCGTGGGACTTTATTTCGGCACCACCAGCGGCGAGTTGTGGATGAGCCGTGACGAAGGCAAGAAGTGGAGTTGTATCGCGCGCAATCTGCCGGAGATCTACGCCGTCGAGACCGCTGAATTCGCCTGAACGTCGACGCGATGAAGGTGTTGATCCCCAGCGCGTTGCTGTCCTACACGGCGAGCAGCACCGTCGAGGCCGCAGGCGCGACGGTGGCGGAGATACTCGCCGCGCTTGAAGTGCGGTTTCCGGGCATCCGCTTTCGCATGATCGACGAGCAGGAGGCGATCCGGCGGCATATCCGCATATTCGTCAACGGCACGCAGGTGCCGGATATCGCGCATCCGCTTAATGCTACGGACGAAATCGTCATCGTGCAGGCGCTGAGCGGCGGCTGATTTTTGGGGGAATTAGTACGTCCCCTCTCCCCTTGTGGGAGAGGGATAGGGTGAGGGGTAACAACGCGAATTTGTCCCCCCATCCCTGCCTTCCCCCTCAAGGGGGGAAGGAGCTTACTAACAAACGTCAATTGGGAAATAATCAAATGCACAAAATCACCCCGTTCCTGTGGTTCGACGGCCAGGCCGAAGAAGCGATGAATTTCTACGTGTCGATTTTCAAAAACTCGAAAATCGGCAAGGTCAGCCGCTGGGGCGAGGCAGGTCCGGGCCCCAAGGGTACGGTGATGTCGGCGAGCTTCGAACTCGACGGCCAGCCGTTTCACGCGTTGAACGGCGGCCCGCATTACAAATTCACGCCGGCGATCTCGATGTTCGTCAGTTGCGAGACGCAGGCCGAGGTCGATGAGTTGTGGGACAAACTCTGCGCCGGCGGCGCGCCCAACCGCTGCGGCTGGCTGACCGACAAGTTCGGCCTGTCGTGGCAGATCATTCCGACCGCACTCGGCGCGGCGCTCGGCAATCCCGATCCGGCCAAGGCCGCGCGCGCCATGCAGGCGATGATGCAGATGGTGAAGATCGATATCGCGGCGCTGGAGCGGGCGCAGCAATGAGAGATCTGCGTCGGCGGGAAAAACGAAATAGCGGAATGGCGCGGAGGCTGTCGTGAAATTTTTGTGTCTTGCTTATTACGATCCGAAGAAAATGGCGGTACTGTCTGCGGCCGAATTCGACGCCATTGCGGCGCAATGCCCGGCGCACGATGCGGCATTACGCGACACCGGTCGCGTCATCATGCAGGAGTCGCTGGATGAGCCGGACAGCACCCGTTGCATCCGCCCGCGGGGCGCAGGCCCATTGGTGACCGATGGCCCGTTTGCCGAAACCAAGGAGCAGGTCGGTGGCTTTTTCATGATCGAAGCGGAGAATATCGACGAGGCCGTCAGCATCGCATCGAAGCACCCGGCCGCGCATCTCGGCGAGCGGGTGGGCTGGGGCATCGAGGTGCGGCCGCTGGGTGTTTGCGGACCGCGCAACTGACCGTCCCCGGCAGGCGAGCTACTAAATCCGGTCCGGAAAACGGATGATGAGTCCGTCGCGGTTCGGCATTTTTATTTTCGCCAGCGTCGAGGCATCCAGCCCGGCGCCGTCGTCGATCACCTTGTTGAGCGCCAGCAGGTAAGCAGTCAGTGCATAGACTTCATTGCTGGTGAGCGACTTCGGCGCCTGCCACGGCATGGCGCGCCGGATGTAGTCGAACAGCGTACTCGCATACGGCCAGAAGTTGGCGATGGTTTTTTCGCCGCCGTTGATGCTGGTGATCGGGCCGCGCGGCAACAGCGCAGAGGCGCTGCCGCCCTTGCCGCCTTCGCCATGACAGGCCACACACTTCTGCGCAAAGAGTTGCGCACCCTGCGCGGCGGTACCGCTGCCTTCGGGCAGGCCCGTGCCGTCGGGCATCACGCTGCTGTCCCAGGCGGCGAGTTCTTCGGCGGTGACCGGTTTGCCCAGATGCGGCCCGTCGTGGGCCTGTGCCGTGGATACGAGTGCGAATAGCGCCAATGCGGCGATCGATTTACGCGTAAACATGTTTGATCTCCCCGTTGGCGGCGATGCCCCAGCTGGTGACGCCGTTGTAATGCTGGTTGGGAAACGCCACCAGCGACAGCGGCGCTTTCAATTCGCCGCGCGCCGCCACGAATTCGGCGCGCGTCGGTTGCGCGTTGCCCTTGTCGTCCCAGGCGCGGCTTTGCAGAATGGCCGGTGCGCCGTCCCAGCGCCACGGCAAGCGGAAGCGCGTGAACGCTTTGTCGAGCACCGGTTCCTGCAGGGCGGCCTGCGCCCAGCTTCTGCCGCCGTCGGCGGAGACCATCACGCGTGTGATTTTGCCGTCGCCGGAATAGGCGAGGCCGGAGATTTCGTAAAAGCCCGCACCGCTCATTTTCAGGTCGGGCGAGGGCTGGGTGATGAAGGACTTCACTTCGTTGATGAAATAGAACTGGTAGGCGCGGCCGTCGGGCAGCAGCTGCGAATAGGTTTTCGTTTCCGGAAAGGTCATGCCCGCCGTTTCGGTGAGCTTGATGCGGCGCAGCCACTTGATGCTCATATTGCCTTCCCAGCCCGGCAGCAGCAGGCGCGCCGGATAACCGTTGGCCGGCATCAGGCGCTCGCCGTTCTGATAAAGCGCGATCATGGCGTCGTCGAGCCCCTTCTTCAGCGGCACACTGCGCGTCAGCGTGGGCGCATCGGCGCCTTCGGCGATTAGCCACTTCGCTTTCGGATCGATGCCGGTTTCTTCCAGCAAAGTGGACAGCAGCACGCCGGTCCATTCGCTGCACGAGACCAGCCCATGCAACGCCTGCAGGTTGCCCTGCATCGGCGTCGGCGAGAACAGCGGTGCGCTGTTGCCGCC
>JANXSE010000358.1 GCA_025356695.1 Betaproteobacteria bacterium | reverse complement strand
GTCGAGGTACCCACTCTTGCCGTCGCGATAATGCAGACGCGCAAAAATCCCCAGTACCTTGAGGTGGCGCTGCAATCCCATCCACTCAAAATCCCGGTAAAACGCACCGAAATCGGTGTCGACAGGCAGGCCTGCGCGTTTGGCCTTCTCCCAATAACGCACCGTCCAGTCGAGCACGCGCTCCTCATCCCAGCTGAGGAAAGCATCCTTGAAGAGCGAGGCGACGTCGTAGGTGATCGGCCCGTAAACGGCGTCCTGAAAATCGAGCACGCCCGGATTCGGCGTGCACACCATCAGGTTGCGCGGCATGTAATCGCGGTGCACAAAGACCGCGGGTTGTGCCAGATTGCTTTGGATCACGGCGTCGAACACGCCGTCCAGCATGCGGCGCTGGGCATTACTCAGCGTCAGCCCGCGATGGCGCTGCACATACCATTCGGGAAACAACTCGAGCTCACGCCGCAGCAACGCATCGTCGTACGGCGGCAATACACCCGGCTTGCTCGCCAGCTGCCAGCGGATGAGCGCATCGGTGGCGTCGGCAAACAGGTAATTGGCGCTATCGGCGTTCAACGCCTGCAGATAGCTGGTGGTGCCGAGGTCGGACAGCAACAGAAATCCGTGCTCGAAATCGGTGGCGACGACTTCCGGCACGTTGAGCCCGGCCTCCGCCATCAGGCCGGCAACCTTGACGAACGGGCGGCAATCTTCGTGCGCCGGCGGCGCGTCCATCGCGATCAGCGTGCGCCCGTCGCAATTGACACGAAAATAGCGGCGAAAACTCGCATCCGCAGAGGCCGCCTCCAGCGGCAGCGGTGCGCGCTTTAACTGTTCTTCAATCCAGCACTGCAAGCGCTGCTTTCGATCCACATTGTTTTCCACGTAATGCATTGCCTAAACTGGAAATTTGTGCGATTTTATCATTCCCTCGCGTCCGGACCGATGATGCTTGCATTACGTTTACGATTGATTGCCGTACCGCTGCTGTTCGGCGCTGCCGCAGTCACCGCCGCCGACGGTCCGGCGCTCGGCCTGAAACCCGCCGATGGCGACGTGCAGCTGAAGCTGCAGCCGTCCCTGTTGCGTCTGCCGGCCGACAATACCGGCCCGCTGCCCCTGTTTATCGATGCCGACAACGTCCAGGGTCACCAGGACCGCGAACTCGAGGCCGAAGGCACCGTGCGCCTGCGCCGGCGCGGCCAGGCCATTTATGCCGACTGGCTGCGTTATGACAAGCCCGAAGACGAGGTGCGCGCGCGCGGCAACGTGCGGCTCGAGCAGCGCGGCGACGTGCTCGAAGGCACGGAAATGCGCATGCGGCTCGACAGCGGCCGCGGCACGATCGAAAAACCCGCCTACGAGGTGCAGGTCAATGCCACCCGCGGCCACGGCAACGCCGAACGCATCGAAATGGAAGGCAACAACAAGTACCGCGTGGTCGGCGGCAATTACACTTCCTGCGATGTCGGCGAGACCGATTGGTTCGTGCGCGCCAAAGAATTTGAAATCGACAAAGACCGCCAGATCGGCACCGCGCACGGCGCGTATGTTGATTTTTTCGGCGTGCCCATACTTTATTCGCCTTACCTGAGCTTTTCGCTGGATCGCCAGCGCAAATCCGGCCTGCTCTCGCCGACCTTCGGCAACACCGGCAATTCAGGCACCGAGTTTTCCGTTCCCTATTACTGGAACATCGCGCCCAATTACGACGCGACGATCACGCCGCGCGTAATGTCCAAGCGCGGTGAAATGCTGGGCACGGAATTCCGCAATCTCGGTGAGCGGTCCAGCGGCGAATTCCGTTACGAAATCATTCCGCGCGACCGTGTCAAGAATGACGACAGCCGCTTTGCCCTCAACCTGCGTCAAAACAAGAGCTGGGAAAACGGCTGGGCCGCCAACGTCAACATCCAGAAGGTTTCGGATGACACCTATTTCACCGACCTGACGACACAAATCGCCACGACCTCGCAATCGATTCTGCCGCGCTCGGGCACGCTCGGCAAAACCGGCAATTGGTGGAACGACGGCACCTGGAACACATCGGCGTCGGTGCAACGTTGGCAGACCTTGCAGGCGAATCCGGCCAGCCCGCTGACGGCGCCGTACAACCGCTCGCAGCTGACGTTTTCAGCGGCCAAACAGAACGTCGGTTATACCGATTTTGATGTTTATTCGAGTGCCGTCGAATTTACCCACCCCTCGCTGCCGAACGGCCGCCGATACCTCGCCTATCCAAGCGCATCGCTGCCGCTGCAGAATTCGTTCGCCTACGTGACGCCGAAAATCGGCATGCATCTGACGCATTACGACTTCGACCGTTTGACCACTAACTTGCCGGACCAGAATCGTTCAATGCCGATTTTTTCGACGGAAACCGGCCTGGTGTTCGAACGCAACGCCGCCCTTTTCGGCCAGGGCCTGCTGCAGACTTTCGAGCCCAAGCTTTATTACGTCTACATTCCGTCGCGCGCACAAAACCAGATTCCGAATTTCGACAGCGCGTTCCAGGACATCAGCTTCGCCACGCTGTTTTCCGAAAACCAGTTCAGCGGCTATGATCGCATCAACGATGCGAACCAGATGACAACCGGCTTTACCACGCGCTTTCTGCAGCAGGACAACGGCATCGAACGGTTGCGCGTCGGCGTCGCCCAGCGCTATTACTACAAAACGCAGGACGTCACTCTGCCCAATGTATCGGCGCGCGGCAGCAACAGCTCGGACCTGCTGGCGGCAATCAGCGGCACGGTGGTACCACACTGGACGGTTGATGCAGGCTGGCAGTACACGACCGATTTGTCGCAAACCCAGCGTTTCAATAGCAGCGTGCGCTATCAGCCCGAACCCGGCCAGGTGGTTAACGTCGCCTACCGCTATACCAACGGCGCACTGGCAACCACCAGCCAGCCTTTGACGACACTGGCCGGACTGATTCCGTCGCTGAATACCCTGCGCCAGGTCGACCTCTCCGCGCAATGGCCGCTCACCGGGCATTTGAGCGCGGTGGCGCGGTACAATTACTCCATTCAGGACAGCAAAGCGCTCGAAACCCTGATGGGGCTCGAATACAACGCCGGTTGCTGGGCGTTTCGCGTCGTTGCGCACAAGTTCACCACTGCTGCGGCCACCCAGGTCACCTCCTTGTTCATGCAACTTGAATTGAACGGATTGTCGAAAATCGGCTCCAATCCGCTGGATATCCTGCGGCGGAACATCGGCGGTTACGCACGTCCGGAAACGCCATTCGTCGCACCGGACCCGTACTATCCGACCCGCTGATTCTCTTCACTTCACTGGATTGATGTCTTTGTGCGCAACTTAACGTTCGCTGTTTATCTGCTTTTGACGATGGTCTCCGCCATCCCCTGCCACGCACAGGAACGGGCGGGCGGGCGCGTCGTCACGCTCGACCGCATTGTCGCCGTCATCAGCGACCAGGTGATCACCCGCCGCGACCTCGCCGAAAGAATGAAGACCGTCTTGCTGCAAATGGAGCGGGAGGGCACGCCCCTGCCGCCCAAAGACGTGCTTGAAAAGCAGGTGCTCGAGCGCATGATCCAAACGCGCGTTCAATTGCAATTTGCGCGTGACACCGGGCTGCGCATCGACGATGCGACGCTCGACAGCGCGATTGGCCGCATCGCCTCAAGCAACAAGCTGACGGTGCAGGAATTGCGCGGCCTGATCGAAAAAGACGGCCTTACCTTCAGCAAATATCGCGAAGACATCCGCGACGAGATCGCGCTCGTACGGCTGCGCGAACGCGAGGTCGATAACAAAATCCAGATTTCCGACAGCGAAGTCGACAATTTCCTCAAAACTCTGCAGCAGCAGGAGAGCCGCAGCGAAGAGTTCAACCTGTCGCATGTTCTGGTCAGGGTGCCGGAACAGGCCAGCCCGGAACAACTGCAGGAACGGCGCGCCAAGGCCGAGCGCGCGCTCGGGCAAATCAAAAGCGGCGTCGATTTCCGGCAGATCGCCGCCACTGTTTCCGATGCCCCCGATGCCGTGCAGGGTGGCTTGATGGGCTGGCGCGAATTTGTCCAGCTGCCGACTATTTTTGCCGATGCAGTCAAAGGCCTGAAAGCGGGCGAGGTCAGCACAGTATTACGCAGCGCGGCCGGTTTCCACATTCTGCGCGTCAACGACCGCCGCGGCCACGTCGAAGAGGCCATGGTGACGCAGACCCGTGCGCGACACATCCTCATCAAAACCAGCGAACTGGTGTCCGAAAACGACGCCAAGGAGCGCATCCTCAAGCTGCTCGAGCGCGTCGAAAATAAAGCTGACTTTGCCGAAGTCGCGCGGCTGCAGTCGGAGGACGCCAGCGCCACGCGCGGCGGCGATCTGGGCTGGTTGTCGCCGGGCGACACGGTGCCGGAATTCGAAAAAGCGATGGATGCATTGCAGCCCGGCCAGATCAGCGGCGCGGTGCGCTCGCCG
Organism: Betaproteobacteria bacterium; assembly: GCA_025356695.1. Next base: position 18,419 of record JANXSE010000358.1, on the reverse strand, counting down.
TTCGGCTGGCACATCATCCAGGTCACCGAACGTCGCAACCAGGACATGTCACAGCAACAGCAGCGCCAGCGCGCGCGACAGGCGTTACGCGAACAGAAATCGGAAGAAGCCTTTCTGGAATGGACGCGACAGCTGCGCGACAGCGTATTCGTTGATATCCGGCTTGAAGAAAAATAACACGCCTGTCATCGCCATCACGGCCGGCGAACCTGCCGGCATCGGCCCCGATTTGTGCGTCATGCTCGCACAGCAGGCGAGGCGTGAGCGGATTGTAGTAATTGCAAACGCGCAGGTACTGGAAGAACGCGCGCGCCGTTTAAACCTGCCGTGGCGCAGCTTGCCGCCGGAGGCACTTTCAATGCCGCCTGAACCCGGCGGCCTGCCGGTCGTGAATGTAGAAACGGCGGCGCCCGTCACACCCGGGCGCCTCAATCCAGCGAATGCCCCTTACGTGCTCCGCACCCTCGAGCTCGCGCTCGACGGTTGCCTCGACGGCCGCTTTGACGCCATCGTCACCGCACCCGTACACAAGGGCATCATCAACGATGCCGGTGTGTCGTTCACCGGCCACACCGAATTTTTCGCCGAGCGCACGCGGACACCGCACGTGGTCATGATGCTGATCGGCGGCGGCATGCGCGTCGCACTAGCCACCACCCACCTCGCCGTGAAAGACATCGCCGCGCACATTACGCAGGAGACCCTCGAAACCACACTGCGCATACTGCACAAGGACATGGCCACGCGCTTCGGTTTCTCCGCACCGCGCATTGCGGTCGCCGGCCTCAATCCGCATGCCGGCGAATCTGGGCATCTGGGCCGCGAGGAAATCGACGTCATCATCCCGGTGATCGAACGTTTGCGCGGCGAAGGCATGCAACTGGCAGGGCCATTGCCGGCCGACACGCTGTTCAACCCATCAAAACTCAAGAAATTCGACGGCGTGCTGGCGATGTACCACGACCAGGGTCTGCCGGTGCTGAAATACGCAAGCTTCGGTCACGGCGTCAATGTGACACTCGGTCTGCCGGTGATCCGCACCTCAGTGGATCACGGCACCGCGCTCGATCTCGCCGGCAGCGGCAAAGCGGACGCCGGCAGTTTGTATGCAGCGATCGAACTCGCGGCGGCGCTGGCGCGCGGTCGCGTCTGAGCCGGCGCATCGCGATGCCGCATCAACCGCGCAAACGCTTCGGGCAGAATTTTTTGCAGGACAACGGCGTCATCGCCGACATTGTGGCCGCCATCGGCCCGCAACCCGGCGAAAAGATCGTTGAAATCGGGCCGGGCCTCGGTGCGCTGTCGCGCCCCCTGTTGGCGGCACTGGGGCAACTCGATGCGATTGAAATCGACCGCGATCTTGCCGCCGCGCTGCAGAATGAACTCGCACCGCAGTTGACGCTGCATCTGGGCGACGTGCTGAAATTTGATTTTCATTCGCTGGGGAACGACCTGCGCATCGTCGGCAATCTGCCGTACAACATTTCAACGCCGCTGCTCTTTCACCTGGCCGGATTCGCCGCCGACATTCGCGACATTCATGTCATGCTGCAAAAGGAAATCGTGCAACGCATGATCGCCACGCCCGGCGATACCAATTTCAGCCGGCTGTCGGTGATGGTGCAGTACCGCTTCAGCGTGGAACTGCTGATCGATGTGCCGCCAACCGCCTTCAGGCCCGCGCCTAAAGTCGATTCGGCGGTGGTGCGATTGATTCCGTTGCGGCCGCTGCCGCATATTGCGCGCGACGAGAAGGTGTTTGCACAGGTGGTTGCTACGGCATTTTCACAGCGGCGCAAAACGCTGCGTAATTCGCTGTCGTCCATTTTGATGGCGGACGATCTGGTAAAGATCGGCATTGCACCGATGGCACGCGCGCAGGAGCTTTCAGTGCAACAGTTCGTGGCGATTGCCGACTTCATCACCGCAGCCGGAACGGCATTGCCTACATTGAGCCCTTCTGAATGAACTCGATTTTGTAACCGTCCGGGTCTTCGACGAAAGCAATCACCGTGCTGCCATGTTTCATCGGACCCGCCTCGCGCGTGACTTTGCCGCCGCGCCTCTTTACTTCGTCACAGGCTGCCGCCGCATCGTCAACCTCGACGGCAACGTGGCCATAACCTTTGCCAAGGTCGTAACTGGCAGTGTCCCAGTTATGGGTCAGTTCAAGCACCGCCGCACGCGACTCGTCTTCGTAGCCGACGAAGACATTGGTAAAACGCCCGTCCGGGTAGTCCTTGCGCCGCAGTTCACGCATGCCAAGAACCTTGGTATAAAAGTCGAGCGAGCGGTCCAGATTGCCCACCCTCAGCATGGTGTGCAGGATTCTCATATCTGCACCATTTCGAAATCTTCCTTGCGTGCACCGCACTCCGGACAGGTCCAGTTCATCGGCACATCCTCCCAGCGCGTTCCCGGTGCAATGCCCTCGTCAGGCACCCCCGCGGCTTCGTCGTAGATGTAGCCACAGATGAGGCACATGTAGGTTTTGAAAACGGTAACGTCGGTTGTTGTCATGATGAACGGCGCATGGGGAAGGATTGGGATAAAATGATATTTTAGCGACGCAATGCTGATCTGAACAGCAATCACACGTCCTGATGGATCCCTCCGAATCCCCTGCGTTACCTCCCATCGTCCTTGCATTTGCGGCGACCGACCCCAGCGGCGGCGCCGGGTTGCAGGCCGATGTGCTCACGCTTGCAAGCATGGGTTGTCATCCGCTCACGGTAGTCACCGCGGCAACGATACAGGACACCATGGGTATCGAGGAAATCATGGCCCTTGATGCGGAATGGGTGGCCGATCAGGCGCGTTGCGTACTCGAAGACATGCCGGTGACCGCGATCAAGATCGGTGTCATCGGTAGTATTGAGAACATCACCGCGATCGCCGAGGTCGTTTCGGATTATCCGGAAGTGCCGCTCGTTCTCGACCCGGTGCTCGCCTCTGGCCGCGGCGACGAACTCGCCACCGACGAAATGATTTCCGCGCTGCGCGAATTGCTGATTCCGCAAACGACCATCATCACGCCGAACAGTATTGAAGCGCGCCGTCTCGTACAGGAGGACGGCGAGGAAGACCTTGATCTGGCCGAATGCGCAAGCCGCCTGCTCGCCCTGGGCTGCGAGTATGTATTGATTACCGGCACGCATGAAAACACTACGCAGGTGGTGAACACCCTTTACAGCCAGGAAGGCGTGGTGCGCACGGACAGCTGGGAGCGGCTACCGGGGTCTTATCATGGTTCCGGCTGCACCCTCGCCTCGGCCATCGCCGCAACCATCGCCAATGGTTTAAACATCAGCGACGCGGTAAAGGATGCGCAGGAATATACGTGGCAAACGCTGAAGGCTGCTTTCCGTCCCGGGATGGGCCAGCACATTCCCGACCGTTTGTTCTGGGCGCGAGAAGATGAACCCTCTGACGAAAGCGATTAGCGGCCTCTACGCCGTCACCCCCGACACCGAGGACAGCGTCGCGTTGTGCCGCATGACGCAGGCGGTGCTCGAGGGCGGCGCCCGCGTTGTCCAGTACCGCAATAAAACAGCCACCCCGGCATTGCGCCGGACGCAGGCAACCGCCCTGCTCGACCTCTGCAAAAATCATTCGGCCATATTGCTCATCAATGATCACGTTGAACTCGCCGCAGAAATCGGCGCGCACGGCGCGCATATCGGCGGCGAAGACGGCTCGCTGGCGGAAGCGCGCGCCCTCCTTGGCACGCAAAAGCTCATTGGCGTTTCCTGTTATCGGGAGCTCCCGCGCGCGCAGGCCGCGGTCGATGGCGGCGCCGATTACATCGCGTTTGGCAGCTTCTATGCATCAACGGTAAAACCGGGTGCCGTGCGCGCGCCGTTGTCGCTGCTGACCTCGGCGCGCACCTTCGGTGTTCCGGTCGTCGCCATCGGTGGCATCACGCCGGATAATGCCGGTGTGCTGATCAAGGCCGGTGCCGACGCAGTGGCGGTGATCTCCGCCTTGTACGCGGCGCAGGATGTAACTGCCGCCGCACAACGATTCTGTCAATTGTTCGAAGCGATCAAATCATGACCTCACGCAACGACACACTGTTCACCGCCGCACAGGCCGTCACGCCGGGCGGCGTCAATTCACCGGTGCGGGCATTTCGCTCCGTCGGCGGCACGCCGCGTTTTTTTGCGCGCGGTAGCGGCGCCCGCGCCTGGGACGCCGACGGCAAGGCGTATATCGACTACGTCGGCTCATGGGGCCCCCTGATCCTTGGACACGCCCACCCGGCAGTCGTGCAGGCGGTGCAGGCCGCCGCCGCCAAAGGCCTGAGTTTCGGCGCGCCGACCGAGGCGGAGGTTGAACTTGCTACGCTGTTGTGCCAGCGCGTGCCCGGTGTCGATCAAATCAGGCTCGTCAGCTCGGGCACCGAAGCCACGATGAGCGCGATCCGCCTGGCGCGCGGATTCACCAGCCGCTCCAAGATCGTCAAATTCGAAGGCTGTTACCACGGCCATGCTGATTCGCTGCTGGTTAAAGCGGGCTCGGGTGCACTGACCTTCGGCAATCCGAGTTCTGCCGGCGTACCGCCGGAAACCGCTGCGCACACATTAGTGCTCGACTACAACGACGCCGCAATGCTGGAAGCAGCGTTTGCGCGCGACGGCGACCAGATCGCCTGCATCATCGTCGAGCCGGTTGCCGGAAACATGAATCTGGTCGCGCCCAAACGCGAATTTCTCGATGCCTGCCGCGCGTTATGCACACGTTATGGCAGCGTGCTGATATTCGATGAAGTCATGACCGGCTTCCGCGTGGGTCCGGCCGGCGCCCAGGGCCTGTTCGGCATTACCGCAGACCTCGTCACCCTTGGCAAGGTCATCGGCGGCGGCATGCCGCTTGGCGCCTTCGGCGGCCGGCGCGACATCATGCAATCGATTGCGCCGCTGGGCCCCGTTTACCAGGCCGGCACCTTGTCAGGCAATCCGGTCGCCGTTGCAGCCGGACTCGCTACGCTAGAGCACATTGCAGTAGCCGGCTTTTTTGAAAAACTTTCGGCGCAAACGCGCAGCCTCGTCGAGGGTCTGAGTGCCGCGGCGGCAGAGTGCGGTGTGGTGTTCTCGGCACAGTCTGTCGGCGGCATGTTCGGTATTTATTTCCGCGCGCAACCGCCGCAATCCTACGCCGAGGTAATGCAGTGCGATGCGCCTGCGTTCAACCGTTTTTTTCACGCCATGCTGGAAGACGGTATTTATCTGGCGCCGTCCGCTTTCGAAGCGGGCTTCGTGTCGGCCGCACACGGCGACGCGGAAATCAGCGCGACCATCGCGGCAGCGCGCAAGTATTTTGCTTCCGTGCCGGCGCACAGCACATAAAAAACGGGCAGCCAAGGCTGCCCGTTTTTGAATTCAATCTGGCTTAACGCAGGCCTGCGATGTATTCGGCGACCGCCTTGATTTCCACATCGGAAAGTTTGGCTGCAATTGTGCGCATCATTTTGTTCGGATCGTTTGCCCGCTCACCAATGCGGAACGACATCAATTGCGCACTGGTGTATTCAGCGTGCTGACCGGCAATGCGCGGATATTGCGCGGGAATGCCGCCACCGTTCGCGCCGTGGCATGAGGTGCACGCTGCGATGCCCTTGGCCATGATGCCGCCGCGATAAATCTGCTGACCGACCTTGACCAGCTCTGGGTCTTTGGCCGAGCGCGGTTTGGTTTTTTGCTGCTGGAAATACTCCCCCAGCTTTTTCATATCTTCGGGGACGAGCGTCGACGCCATGCCCAGCATGACGGGATTCTTGCGTTCACCGGATTTGAAGTTTGCCAATTGCTTGGCTGTATACTCGGCGTGTTGGCCCGCCAGCACCGGATTTGCCGGCGTCACGCTATTGCCGTCGCTGGTGTGGCAAGCCGAACAGACTTTGGCAACAATTTGCTCGGCGGTATCGGCCTTGGCGGCCGGCTCTGCTGCGCGTACAGTTGCAAATTGGCCCATCGTTGCCGCAACCAGCAGCAGGGTCATGAATCTCATGCGATCTCCTTGCTTTCCTGTCACGTGACGATTGCAACGTGACGAAAACACCGTATTCTATCGAAAACCCCTTTTTCAGGCTAGGCTACGGTACCGATGTCCCTGTTTCGCAATATTGAATTTCTGACGACGGTCGCTGACACGCGAATGCTGCCGCCGGCGCGCGGCGCGGAGGTCGCGTTTGTCGGCCGCTCCAACGCCGGCAAATCGAGCGCCATTAACGCCCTTGCGAACCGCAAGCGCATGGCCTTCGTCAGCAAAACGCCGGGCCGCACCCAACACCTCAATTTTTTCAGCGTCGGGCCGGACCAGTTTCTGGTTGATCTGCCCGGTTACGGCTATGCGGCGGTGCCGGTGGCCGAGCGCGACCGCTGGAATGAACTGATCGGCGGCTACCTGCAGGCGCGCGAATCATTGCGCGGCGTGGTGCTGATCATGGATGCGCGGCATCCGATGGGCGTGCTCGACTACCAGTTGCTCGACTGGTTGAAGCCAACCGGGGTGCCTGTGCACGTATTGCTGAGCAAAGCGGATAAATTGGGCAGCCAGCAGGCCAAGACCACACTAACGTTCGTCAATACGGCTCTGCAGGAGCTGGGCAAGAACTACACTGCACAACTCTTTTCTAGCCCGCGCAAAATCGGTATCTTGGAGGCCAACAAACTCATTGGCGGATGGCTTGATCCGCGCAACAGGAATAAAAAACCCCCGGTTTAAGGGGAGTAAAACCGGGGGCGAAGCCTCAATAAAGCATCAAGGCACCCGCTCAGGGAGGAGAAGCGGGAGACGAATCTTTATCGTCTAATGCATCAGACTCACGCAAAAACCGAAAGTTCCGCGTTCGACAGACAAATTAAACTTCTACTTTCATAGACTTAGAGAAAACATGAAAATTCTTGGCAGCTATCCCCAACGCCGCATGCGGCGTAACCGGCGCGATGACTTCTCGCGCCGCATGACCCGTGAAAACCGCCTGAGCGCCGACGACTTGATCCTGCCGGTGTTCGTCATGGAAGGAAAAGCGCGCACCGAGCGCATAGACTCGCTGCCCGGGGTGTCGCGCTACACACTCGACAAACTGCTGCCGGTCGCGGAGCGCTGTCTGGCGCTGGGCATTCCTGCCCTCGCGATCTTTCCGGCGATCGAACACAAGATAAAAACCGCCGACGGGCGCGAAGCCATCAATCCAAAGGGCCTCGTACCGCGCACCGTCATCGCCTTGAAAAAACGTTTCCCCGAGCTTGGCATCATTACCGACGTGGCACTCGACCCGTATACGACCCACGGACACGACGGGGTCATCGACAAATCCGGCTACGTATTGAACGACGAAACGATTGCAATTCTGCGCAAGCAGGCTGTCGTTAACGCTGCCGCCGGCGTCGATATCGTTGCACCCTCCGACATGATGGACGGCCGCGTGGCCGGCATTCGCGCAGCCCTCGATGAGAAGGGTTTCGTCAATACCCGCATACTCGCCTACGCAGCCAAATTTGCCTCTTGTTTTTACGGCCCGTTCCGCGATGCGATCGGCTCGTCATCCCAGCTGGGACGCGGCAACAAATACGACTACCAGATGGATCCGGCGAACAGCGATGAAGCGCTGTGGGAAGTCGGGCTGGACCTTGCGGAAGGCGCCGACATGGTGATGGTGAAGCCCGGCATGCCTTATCTCGACATCATTCGTCGCATCAAGGACGAATTCAAAGTGCCGACCTATGCATACCAGGTCAGCGGCGAATATGCGATGTTGATGGCAGCGATCAAAAACGGCTGGCTCGACGAAAAGAGAAGCATTCTGGAAGCACTGATGTCGTTCAAGCGCGCCGGCGCGAACGGGGTGCTGACCTACTTTGCAATCACCGTCGCAACCTGGCTGCGACAGGACCGCTAAAGTTCGTTCTGCGCCAGCAGAAGTTCGACAGCGGTTTGGTCGGCCCGCTCAACCGGCTTGCCGGTTGGGCTGGTTTTGATGCGCGAACGCAATTCACGCGGCGTCAGCACGACAAGGCGTATCGTCACCGCGTCGCGTTCGAATGAAAGTACGGCGGCCTCCACCGGCAGATCTCCGGCGTAAAATCTCGTCGCACCAGCCTCGTAACGCACACCGCGGTTGAGTAATTCGAATTCGATTTCCTTGACGGACTCGACATACAACTGCAGTTGTATGTCGGCAAACTGGCCGGCGGTACCGCTTAGTACCGAACCCGTCAAATGCGGATTGAAGCGCGCAAACTCCGTCATGAGCTCAACCGCAAGCAAGCGCAATTCGCGCAACTGGGCCGGGTGTTGTCTTTGGTAAAGAGCACGGTAGGTTCGCAGCGCGGCGTCAATTTCTTCGTTGTCCGGCAACTGCCGCAGATCAGCCGCTCCGGCCTGGCGCGCCGCTTTGCGTTTGGCCAGTGAGTGATCTTCAATACCGTCTTCGGCCATCAACCGCGCCGCCAGGTGTGCGATGTACTCGCGCGTCGGATTTCGCGCTGAATTGCGGCTCATGAATTTAACCGCCGGTCAAAACAACTGGCCCTTGATCTCATCAGCGGGTTTGACGGCGGCGGCCCCGGGCGGCGCGCTTTCACCATCGCGCTCCGGCGGCAAAAACTCCTGGTAAAAATACTCCGGAATTCCCTTGCCATCGGCTTCGCGCAAACCGGTGTCCGCATTGATGCGGGCCTGCACGATGCCTTCCGGTACCGTCCGTGGCAGTTCTTCGACGCCCTTCATGGCCCTGCCCATGTATGAAATCCACATCGGCAATGCCGCCTGCCCGCCGGTTTCGTTGTGTCCTAGCGTATGCGGATTGTCGAAACCGATCCACGCAACGGCGACAAGACCGGTGCCGAAACCGCAAAACCACGCATCGACAAATTCATTGGTAGTGCCCGTCTTGCCGCCGAGATCGCCGCGGCCCAGTTGCATGGCGCGTGCGCCCGTGCCGTAGCGCACGACATCCTGCAGAAGGCTGGTCATGATGAATGCATTGCGGGCGTCGATCGCGCGCTCGGCGCCTTCACCGGCACGGTCCGGCCGCGCCTGTGCAACAACGTTTCCCTTGGCGTCTTCAATGCGGGAAATGAAGTACGGTGCAACCCTGAAGCCGCCGTTTGCAAATACCGCATAGCCCCCGACCATTTGCATCGGCGTTGCATTGCCCGCGCCCAACGCCATCGTCAAATACGGCGGATGATATTTCGCTTCGAAACCAAAACGGGTGATGTAATCCTGCGCATATTGCGGCGTGATTGATTGAAGAATGCGCACGGACACCAGATTTTTGGATTTTGTAAGGGCTGTTCGCAGACGCATCGGCCCCTCAAATTTACCATCGAAATTTTTCGGCTCCCAAGGTTCGGAACCGGTCTGGCTGGCATCAAAGGTCAAGGGCGCGTCGTTGATGATCGTCGCCGGTGTGTAGCCTTTTTCGAGGGCAGCGGAATAGATGAACGGCTTGAAACTCGAGCCGGGCTGACGCAGCGCCTGTGTGACGTGATTGTATTTATTACGGTTGAAATCAAAACCACCGACCAGCGCGCGCACCGCGCCGTCCGCCGGGTCAAGCGAAACAAGCGCAGCCTCGGCCTGCGGCAGCTGCGAAATCTGCCATTGGCCTTTTTCGTCTTTCTGCACGCGAATGACCGCGCCGCGCCGCAGCCTTTGATTGGCCGGTGCCTTGTCACCGATCATCTTCTGCGCGAATTTGAGCCCCTCGCCGCTGATTTCAAACGTCTCGCCACCCTTGCGGTAAACCTTGACCGCGCGCGCGCTCACGTCCAAAACCAGCGCCGGATAGATATCGTCGCTTTCACTCTCGTCCTGCAACGCGTCTTCGAAATCCTCCTCGTTCGGACTCGGCCCCAGTTCGGCATAACTTTCCGCGCCGCGATAACCGCGCCGGTGATCGTATTCGATGACCCCTTTGCGCACCGCCGAATGCGCGGCCTCCTGGTGGGCGACGGACAACGTCGTATAAACACGGTAGCCGCTTGTGTAGGCCTCGTCCTTGAAGCGGTCAAACATGATCTGGCGAACCATTTCCGAAAAATAATCCGCTTTTACCGAGTATTCATTCACGTATTTCTTAACCGCCAGCACCTGTTTGTCAGCGGCCTGCCATTGGTCGTCGCTGATGAAATTGAGTTCACGCATGCGCCGCAGCACATACTGCTGTCGCAACTTGGCGCGCTTCGGATTAACGACCGGATTAAAGCTCGACGGCGCCTTCGGTAGCCCCGCGAGCATGGCCATTTCAGCCAGTGTGATCTGCTCGAGGGACTTGCCAAAATAGATCTGCGCGGCCGCGGCAAAACCGTAGGCGCGCTGCCCGAGATAAATCTGGTTTATATACAGCTCGAGGATCTGGTCTTTGCTCAGGCTGTGTTCGATCTTGAAGGCGAGCAGAACTTCGGTAAATTTTCGCGTCAGCGTTTTTTCCTTGGACAGGAAAAAGTTGCGCGCGACCTGCATGGTAATGGTGCTTGCCCCCTGCCGCGCGCCGCCCGAGACGAAGTTGGATAGTGCGGCACGGATCACCCCGACGTAGTCAACACCGCCATGCTGGTAGAACCGCTCGTCCTCGGCCGCGAGTATGGCCTCGCGCATGCCCTTGGGGACGGCGTCAATCTTGACGACCGCACGACGCTCCTCGCCGAACTCTCCGATGAGTTGCCCCTCCACGCTGAAGATGCGGAGCGGAACCTTGGGCTGATAGTCCGTCAGGACACTTAGATCCGGCAGCGAGGGCGAAACAATTATCGATGCAAAAACAATGACTAACGCAGCTGCCGCCGCGCAGGAAACCAGCAAACTAAGCGGGAAGAGCCACCACCGGGAAAACATGAATTTTGGATTTCGCTTATAGATTGTTGCAAAATAACAACATCTTAATTGGCTAAGTTAAAGCAGAACATACGAAAGCAGGGCACCTGCCGTAGCTAATTAAGCTATATTGAACAAAGAACATTATAGACACCGCCATCCGCAAAAAGTAGCCAGCGGGAAAAACTTTACTTGCCCGACGCTTGTTGTTAGTATTTAATGTAAATTGTGTAAATTGTCTCTAACTCACCCATGCTTAAGGGAAAATTGAAATTCGACTTCGAATTTATTGAGCGCCTCTTCAAGTCCAAGGCGCCACCCTTGATCGGCTGCGATATCAGTTCGTCGTCGGTCAAGCTGGTTGAGATATCCGAAACGGGCAAAGGCCTGTATCGGGTGGAACGCTATGTGATCGAGCCACTGCCGCGCGACGCTGTGGTCGATGGCAACATCAACAATCTCGACGCCGTCAGCGACAGCATCAAGCGCGGCTGGAAGCGCATGGGCACCAATGTAAAAAACCTCGCCCTCGCCCTGCCTACCGCGGCGGTAATTACCAAGAAAATCAATGTGCCCGCCGGACAGCACGAGAGCGAACTCGAAATTCAGGTCGAATCCGAGGCAAATCAATACATCCCTTTTGCGCTCGACGAAGTCAACCTCGACTTTCAGGTGATCGGGCCGGCGCCTAACAGCCCGGAAGACGTCGAGGTCCTGATCGCGGCATCGCGAAAAGACAAGATTGAAGACCGGATCGCCGCCGCCGAAGCCGCCGGCCTCAAAGCGCTGGTCATGGACGTCGAATCCTTTGCGACCCAGACGGCCTTCGAACTGATCGAACGGCAGTTGCCCGACAACGGCAAGGATCTGAACATTGCGATCGTCGACGTCGGCACCGCAGTCATGAATATGAACGTTTTGCGCAACGGCCAGTCGGTCTACATGCGCGAACAACCGTTCGGCGGCAACCAGCTCACGCAGGAAATACAGCGGGTCTTCGGCATGTCGCCGGAAGAGGCTGAAGCGGCCAAGCGCGCCGGTGGCCTGCCCGACAACTACGAATCCGAAGTGCTGCTGCCCTTCCTCGACACACTCGGCCTTGAGGTCGCGCGTGCCCTGCAGTTCTTTTTCACCTCGACTCAATTCAACCAGGTCAACCATATTGTCATGGCCGGCGGTTGCGCCGCGATTCCGGGCATCGATGAAGTCGTCGCCCGTCGCGCCTCCGTCAACACCATGATTGCAAATCCATTTGCGAACATGGCGCTGTCGTCGAAAATCAGGCCCAAATATCTGACGACCGACGCTCCCTCGCTGATGGTTGCATGCGGGCTCGCCATGCGGAGATTTGACGCATGATCCGCATAAACCTTCTGCCGCACCGTGAAATCAAACGGAAGCGGCAACAAAAAGAATTTTTCATCATGCTCGGCGCTGTCGTCGGGCTTGGTGCCGCCGCCTGGTTTGCCGTGCACTCGTATCTTGGCGGCCAGCTCGAAGATCAGAACGGCCGCAACAGCTATCTCGAATCGGAAATCGCCGTTCTTGAAAAACAGATCGACGAAATCAAGAAACTGAAAGAACAGACCGCCGCGCTTTTGCAACGCAAAAAGGTGGTGGAATCGCTGCAGGCCAACCGCGCAGAAACGGTTTATCTGCTTGACCAGCTGGTGCGCCAGTTACCCGACGGCGTCTACCTCAAAGCGGTTTCGCAAAAGGTCAACAGGGTCACGGTCAGCGGTTACGCACAGTCCAATGCGCGCGTTTCCACATTCATGCGCAATCTTGAATCCTCGCCGTATCTTGAAAAACCGGTTCTGATCGAAATCAAGGCGTTTGCAGACAAGAGCGCGCGCCTGAGCGAATTCAGCCTGAGCGTATCGCTGACACGCAGCAAGGAAGACCAGACGCCGGCGAAGAAACCTGCGGCCAAGCCGGTCGCCAGCGCGCCCGCGGCCCTGCCGGTGGCGCTGGTGGTCGCACAATCCGCAGCCCCCACCACGCCCGCCAAAAACAGCGCAGGCACGAAACGGCCCGCGTCCGCCGCTACCGACAAGCCCATGGTCAGCATCACCGCGCCGGCCATCGCGGTGTCTGACACTTCAGTCCAGCGCAGATAACAATCATGATGACACTTGATGATTTAAGGCGTCTTGATCCGAAAGAAATCGGCAGCTGGCCGGCGTTGCCCAAATTGGGCGTGTTGTTTCTGGCGTTTATCGCATGCATCGCGGCAAGCTGGTTCCTCGACTGGACGGACCAGGTGGACTCCATCGATGCGGCCAAACGCAAAGAACTTACGCTGCGCGACACCTTTCTGGACAAAAAGAAACAGGCGGTGGACCTTGAAGCCTATCGCAAACAGCTTGACGACATCGAGATGTCGTTCGGCACGCTGCTGAAACAGCTACCGAGTAAATCCGAAATGGAAGCGCTACTGACCGACATCAACCAGGCGGGCCTCGGCCGTGGCCTGCAGTTTGAATTGTTCCGGCCGGCTGCAACCGAAACACTTTCCGAATTCTATGCAGAGCTCCCGATCACCATCCGTGTCACGGGCAACTATCACGACATGGGATCGTTTGCGAGCGACATCTCCAAGTTGTCGCGGATTGTGCTGCTGAACGACATTGCGCTGGCACAGCCGGCCGGCGGTGTGTTGACGATGGATGCCGTCGCCAAGACTTATCGCTATCTCGACGAAGATGAAATTGCGAAGCAGAAAAAATCTGCCAAAGACAGCAAGGCGCCAAAAAAATGATCCGCCACGCCATCATCCTCGTCTTCGCGTTACTGACGCTGGCATCCTGCGGAGGCGAACAATATTCGGATCTCCGCCAGTTCGTCAAAGAATCAGACAACCTGCCGCGGGGCCGCATTCCGCCGTTGCCCGATGTGAAGCCGTACGAACCGTTCAATTACGATGCCTATGACCTGATCGACCCGTTCAAACCGCGCAAGATCGAACCGCCGAAATCGGCGGCCGGCGGCGGCATCCAGCCGGACCTGAACCGTCGCAAGGAACCGCTTGAAGCCTATTCGATCGAGAACCTGCGCATGGTTGGAGCGTTGCAGCAGGGGAAAACCAATTTCGCCCTGATCAAAAGCCCGGACAATAATTTGTTTCGCGTGAAAGTCGGTAATTACATGGGCCAAAACTTCGGCTTGATCACTGAAATCAGCGAAACGACAGTCAAGCTTAAGGAAATCGTGCAGGACAGCGGCGGCGACTGGACTGAGCGCATCAGCACAATGACATTGGTTGAATAGATTACGAAATATCCGTTGGGCGTGGCGTGGCCTGCAATTTTTTGCGGCACGTGCAGCTAAAACAGGAGGCAAGACAATGAACACCATAAAGAACATTTCCGGAATGGCAACGCGAATCACACTGACATTCGCGCTTTGCGTGCTTGCGACCGCCTCTTGGGGGCAGGCAGCGACTCCAACACTATCCAACAATATCGAAGCAATCGACGTTGCGGGACAGCAAGGCGGTAACATCGTCGTCCGCATCACGCTCAAAGAGGCCCTCGGCAATCCACCGGCCGGCTTTACGATCAACAATCCGCCACGGATCGCGTTCGACTTTCCGGGCACGGGCAACGCGCTTGGCAAAAATACGCAGGAAGTCGGCGAGGGTGATTTGCGTCTGATGAATATCGTGCAGGCAGGCGACCGCACCCGGGTGGTAATGAATCTGGCAAAGCCCCTGGGTTACGACACGCGTGTCGACGGCAAAGTTGTCGTTATTACACTGCAGGGCGCGGGCGGCACTGAGACTGCCGCGAGCGCTACGGCGCCGGTTACCTCCCATTTTGCAGAAGCAAAAACGAATGACGGAAGGCACGCACTACGCGACATCAGCTTCCGCCGCGGCCCGAACGGCGAGGGCCGAATCATTGTCGATCTGTCGGACAACGCGGTTGGCATCGACCTACGGCAGCAGGGCAAAAACCTGATGATTGAATTCCAGAACACGTCGCTGCCGAAAAATCTCGAGCGCCGGATGGATGTTCTCGACTTCGCCACGCCGGTACAGATGATTGACGCCTTCATGCAGGCCGGGAACTCCAGGATTTCGATTGAACCGAAAGGCCTTTGGGAACACTCGGCCTATCAGACCGACAACCGCTTCATTATCGAGATCAAGCCGATTGTCGAAGACCCGACCAAACTGATCCAAGGTTCACGCATCGGTTATACCGGCGAAAAGCTGTCGCTTAATTTCCAGAACGTGGAAGTCCGCGCCGTGTTGCAGGTGATCGCCGATTTCACCGGATTCAACTTCATCACCAGCGACACCGTCGGTGGCAATCTGACGCTTCGCCTAAAAGATGTGCCTTGGGACCAGGCGCTCGACATCATATTGCAGACCAAGGGTCTCGATATGCGCAAGAACGGAAACGTGGTGTGGATTGCGCCGCGCGACGAGCTCGCGACCAAGGAAAAGCTCGCCCTCGAATCGCAGGCGCAGATCGCCGATCTGGAACCCGTGCGCACCGAATCGTTCCAGCTCAACTACCAGAAGGCAGATGCCATCCAGAAGTTGGTCGGCGACAAGGCGCAGCCGATCCTCTCGAAACGCGGCAGCGCGGTAGTGGATGCGCGCACCAACACCCTGTTCGTGCAAGACACGCCGAGCCGGCTTGAGCAGGTCCGCGCACTGATCAAGAAAATTGATATCCCGGTACGTCAGGTCCTGATTGAAGCGCGCATTGTTGAGGCGTCCGACTCGTTCAGTCGCAATCTTGGCGCGCGCCTTGGCATTCACGATCGCGCCAACGGTCAGGGCCTGCTCAACAGCAGCAACCGCGTGACCCTTGGCGGCAATCTGAACGACACCCTCTTCCATACCGGCCAAGTGTCGTCGCCGGTGCCGACCACCAACGATTTTACGAACGTCAATCTGCCGGTGGCCGGCCTTGGCGGCGCGGCACCGGGCGTCATTTCAATGGTTCTTTTCAACGAAGGCCTGACCCGCTTCATCAACATGGAAGTTTCGGCGCTGCAGGCGGACGGCAAAGGCAAGATCATCTCGAGCCCGCGCGTCATCACCGCCGACCAGATCGAAGCAACGATCGAGCAAGGCACGCAATTGCCCTATCAGCAGGCGACATCCAGCGGCGCCACCAGCGTGTCCTTCAAATCGGCCACGTTGAGCCTGAAGGTCAAGCCGCAGATCACGCCTGACGACAACGTGATCATGGATCTCAATATTCACAAGGACAGTGTCAGCACCTTGTCGTTGAGCCCGCCCGCTATCGATACCAAGCAGATCACGACGTCGGTGCTTGTGCAAAACGGTGGCACCGTGGTGATCGGGGGCATTTATACGCAAACTGAAACGGACACCACCACCAAGATTCCGGTACTGGGCGACGCGCCGTTTGTGGGCTTCCTGTTTCGCAATAATGCAAAGACGGACGTCAAAAACGAATTGCTGATTTTCATCAGTCCGCGAATTGTGAAAAGCAATTTGAGTTTGCGCTAGCGTTCGCTGGCCAGAAAAAACCTGGCCGGCCGGGCAGGTTTTTTCTGTACGCCGTTCAGGCCGCCGCATGTATTCGGGCTAAAATATCGGGATGTCAGAGTTGCTTGTAAGCCCGGTGAACGAAACACCGATACCGGGCAATATATATCTGGTCGGTTTGATGGGGGCGGGCAAAACCTCCGTCGGGCGCTATCTGGCAAAGCGCCTTGGTAAAACCTTCTACGATTGCGACCATGAAATCGAGCGGCGCACCGGTGTCAAAATCCCCGTGATTTTTGAAATTGAAGGCGAGGCGGGGTTCCGCGCGCGCGAGTCGTCGGTACTGGGTGAACTGACCGGGCTGCAGAACATCGTGTTAGCCACCGGCGGCGGGACGGTCATCAGCGACGCAAACCGGAGACTCCTATCGGACAACGGTACCGTCGTCTATCTGCGGGCCTCCCCGGCCGATCTCTGGCAGCGCACACGCAACGACCGCAATCGCCCCTTGTTGCAGACCGCAGACCCACTTGCCAAACTTGAAGAACTGTTTGCTGTGCGGGACCCACTATACCGTGAAGTTGCCGCGGTCATCGAAGACACCGGCAGTCAAAGTGTGCGCAGCCTTGCGCAGCGGCTGGAACAACGGCTGCAGGAACATTTTCGTAGCTGTTAAGCGGATAATGCGATTTCCTGAAATTTGAATGGTCGCCGGTCTGACATGAACACGCTTGAAGTCTCATTGGGGGATCGCAGTTACCCGATTTATATCGGCGCACAGTTGCTCGGCCAGTCCGAACTGTTCACTCGTCACCTGCTGCAAAAACGGGCCGCCGTCGTCACCGACAGCAACGTAGCGCCGCTCTATTTGCAGGCATTCATTGCGGCGCTTTCTGCGGCCGGTGTTGAAGTCACGCCGATTGTCATACCGGCCGGGGAGCAGCATAAGGACTGGGAATCCCTTAATTTAATCTTTGATGCTTTGCTGGCGGCACGCTGTGAGCGAAAAACAACGCTGATCGCGCTCGGCGGCGGGGTAGTCGGTGATCTGACAGGTTTCGCCGCCGCGACTTATCTGCGCGGCGTCCCCTTTATCCAGGTGCCGACCACGCTGCTCGCCCTTGTCGACTCTTCGGTAGGGGGGAAGACCGCGATCAACCATCCGCGCGGCAAAAATATGATTGGCGCGTTTTACCAGCCGCAGGCGGTAATCGCGGACACCGCTGCTCTCGCCACGCTCGCGGACCGCGAATTGGCAGCGGGACTTGCCGAGGTAATCAAGTACGGCCTGATTCGCGATCTGCCTTTCTTCGATTGGCTCGAATCCAATATAGATGCCCTCAATTCGCGTGATCCGGCGGCATTGGCCTTCGCTATCCAACGTTCCTGCGAAAACAAGGCGGCGGTCGTGGCGGCCGACGAGCGCGAAGAAACCGGCGAACGCGCGCTGCTCAATTTCGGGCATACATTCGGCCACGCCATTGAATCCGGTATGGGTTACGGCAACTGGTTGCACGGAGAAGCAGTGGCAGCGGGCATGGTCGTTGCCGCACGTCTGTCGCAGAACATCGGGCTGCTTCGCGCCGACGACGTCGGTCGAATCGTGTCGATCCTCGAACGGGCACGGCTGCCCGTTTCGGTTCCAGATCTGGGGACCGACCGCTATCTTGAATTGATGGGGCATGACAAAAAAGTCGAGGGTGGAAAATTGCGCTTTATCCTGATGCGCGAAATGGGCAGTGCGTTTCTGACTGCCGACGTAACGCACGGGGCCGTCGAAACCGCCCTCAAAAATTCGGTTCATCGTGATTGAACTCGCCGCATATGCGGTAAACCCGAAGACATCCCGCGGACGCCGCGGACGCGAAACCGCGCCGGTCGGCCGCACGGAATTTCAGCGCGACCGCGACCGCATCATTCACTCGACTGCATTCCGCCGTCTCGAGTACAAGACACAGGTGTTCGTCAACCACGAGGGCGATCTCTTCCGCACGCGCCTTACGCACAGCCTCGAGGTCGCCCAGATTGCGCGGTCTGTCGCGCGCAGCCTGCGACTCAATGAAGACCTCGTCGAGGCCATTTCCCTCGCCCACGATTTGGGCCACACGCCATTCGGTCACGC
>JANXSE010000344.1 GCA_025356695.1 Betaproteobacteria bacterium | reverse complement strand
AGATGGTGAAGCCGATGCCGCACAACACGTTCGCGGCCGGCAGCACGCGGATGTTGCGCTGCCAGTACGGATATTTGCGCGCCTCTTCGGCGCTATCGGCGGCGATGTCGGTATCGCTGTTGTTATGCATAGTCACGGCGGAATGATAGCGAATCGGCACTTGCCGGTAAAAACGCGGCCCTGGCGAAAAACTATGCGCCGTCGCGCATCGTCAGCTTCTGCACCACCATGCTCGCAATCATGTCGTCTTCGACATTCACCGCGGTACGCACAGTATCGAGCAGTCGATCGATCGGCAGCAGTATCGCAATCGCTTCAAGCGGCAAACCGACCGATTGCAGCACGACAATCATGGTTACCATGCCCGCACTCGGGATGCCCGGTGCGCCGATCGCGCCGAGCATGGCGGTAAAGAACACCACAAGCTGCTGACCGAAGCTCAAATCAATGCCCACCAGATTAGCGACGAACAGTGCAGCGGCGGCTTCATATAACGCGGTGCCGTCCATATTCACGGTCGCCCCCAGCGGCACGACAAAACCCGCGATGTCGCGCTTCACGTGTAAATGCTGCTCGACGCAGCGCAGCGTCACCGGCAGCGTGGCCGAACTCGAACTCGTCGCAAACGCGGTGATCAGCGCTTCGCGCGCGCCGCGCCAGAACGCCAGCGGCGTGACCCCCGTCACCAGATACAGAATCAACGGCAGTGCGATCATGCCGTGCACGAGCGTGGTGCCGATTACTACCAGCACGAAGTAGCTGAGTGTTTTGATCAGCGCCATATCCTGCGTGGCGGCAAGATTGATCAACAACGCCATGATGCCGAAAGGCGCCAGGCGCATGATCCAGCCTACCAGCATCAGCGAAATTTCCAGCAGCTCCTGCAACAGATGCAGCAGATTTTTATAACGCTCGCCGCCGATCACCAGCGCAATGCCGAGTATCAGCGCGAAAATAACCACCGCAAGAATATTGCCCTGCGCCAACGCCGCAACCGGGTTGACAAAAATCGAATGCAGAAACTGCGCGATGAACTGCGTCATCGACAATTGCTTCGCCTGGAAGGCCGCCGTCGCATCAGCAAACATCGACAGTTGCAAACCCTTGCCCGGCTCGAAAATATTCGCCGCCGACAAACCCAGCACAATCGCAATCGCCATCGACAACACAAAAAATCCGAGGGTTGCGATCCACACGCGATGCATCTGCTTGTGTGCGCGCAGATTCGCCACGCCCACCGCGATCGAGGTAAACACCAGCGGCACCAGCACCATCTTCAGCAAATCGATAAACAGCGTGCCGACGATACCGGCGGCGTAGAGCGTGTTCTGGGTGACGGGCGAGGCCTTGCCGAGCGCCGCCAGCCCCGCGCCTGCGGCGATGCCCGCGACCGCGCCAACCAGGATCTGCGTATTAAGGGAGGGAATTTTCATATCGGCTCGTTAAACAAGGGCATATGTTAACCCGCCCATGCCATTTCACGTTTTTGGCTCCCATCCCCATCCCAATTGCCCCCACTGCCAGCTACGCAGACTCTCTGCCTTGAACGTGAAAATGAAAACCGCAATTTGCCAATACCTGTGCTTTTCATCCTCTCCTTCAAGGGAAAACCGGGGCGGGGATGGGCGTTCCACCAAAATCTCCAGTCAAATCCTGATCTTCCGCCGGATACATCTCCTGACAATTGCTTGCAGACCGTAACCCCGCATGAGTAAACAATGCACCCCATGCACACGTTCATATACACGTGCACCTAACAAAGGAGAACGCCATGAACACCAGCAAAAAGTTGATCGGCACCATCGTCGCCAGCATCGCGCTCAGCGCAGCAGCCCCGGTCTTCGCCGATTCGTATCACGGCCGCGGCTACGACCATCGCGACTACAACCGTCATGAATTTCGCGATTACGACCGCTACGGATACCGCCATCACTACGACGGCCGCCGCGTTGTTGTGGTCGAGCGCCCCTACGTCGTGCAACGCGCTTATGTAATGCAGCCGCCCGTGCTCTACAGCGCGCCGATGCCGGCCTACGGCCCCGCGCAAATGATCGGCTCCGCGATCGGCAGCATCATCGACAACCAGTAAAAGCAGCCGCGGCAAACGCGACGCCCTCTTCCTGACGGGAGAGGGTGTTCGCGTTTCTGCAACAGGAAGATCGTTCCGCTTGCTGCGTCCGGGTGCGCGCCACGTACGGGGCAAGCCGGCACGGTTACAGACAGCGCGCCTGTTCCGCACGCGGCCTGCCCGCGCCCTCATCCCCGCTTCGCATTGGTGTATGCTCTCGCGCAACCCGGACAGAACTCATAAAAATTCCGGCGGGCATGCCCGGCGCAACTACCCGTGGCACCCGATCGTCGCGCCGATTGCGGTCGTTCACAGACAAACAATGGGGGATTTATGCAACGCATTGCTTTTCTGCTTCTGCTGTTGTCATGCACGGTATCAACCGCCGGCGCCGCGGAAGCGGAGGCGAATTACCCGAGCCGGCCGATCCGCATCATCGACGTTTTTGTGCCCGGCGGCCCGAGCGACATCATCTCGCGATTGCTGGCGCAAAAGATGACGGAAAGTTTCGGCCAGCCGGTGATTGTAGAAAACCGCGGCAGCGCCGGCGGCATCGTCGGCTTTGAAGTCGGCGCCAAGGCGCCGCCCGACGGCTACACGCTGGTGTTCGCACCGCAGGCCCCGGTCACCATCAACCCGAGTGTGTATAAAAAACTGCCATACGACCCGCTGCGCGACTTCGACGCTGTCACGCAAATTACCCTGGGCGCATACATGATGGTGATCCACCCCTCGATCCCGGCGAAGACGGTGCCTGAGTTCATTGCGTTGGCGAAAAAACGGCCCGGCGAAATCAATTTTGCGAGCTCGGGCGCGAACAATCTGCTGGCGATGGAAATGTTCAACCACATGGCCAACGTCAAGACTGTGAACATTCCCTACAAGGGCACCGGGCAGGCGGTGCAGGCGCTGCTCTCCGGCGAAGTGCAGGTGTTCGTCATCAGCCCGATCGTCGGCATGAACCTGGTCAAGAGCGGCAAGCTGCGCCTGCTCGGCATGACCGGGTTGCGGCGCAGCCCGCTGCTGCCTGACGCACCGACGGTGGCGGAATCGCTGCCCGGCTTTGAATCGGTGGTATGGCACGGCGTGGTGGTGCCCGCTAAAACACCGCCGGCGATCATCGCCAAACTCTCGCAGGAGATCGTGAGAATTACCAAGTTGCCCGACTTCCGGGAACGCCTCAACAGCCAGGGCCTCGATGTCATCGGCTCAACACCCGAAGAATTCAGCACGCTGATCAAAAACGAAATCGGCGTGTTCGCCAAGCTGGTCAAGCAGATCGGTTATCAGCCGCAATAGATCGGTTTTTCATCTCCCGTTCATCGGGACGCAATCACGACACGACGATCGCGAAGCGAACGGCGCGGGGAAAATCCTCAGGCATAACGACGCGCCGCCGCACCAAGTTGCTCACGCACGCGCGCACGCAATTCCTTCGGCGCCAGCACTTCGACTTCTGCACCGTGGCGCAGGATGTCGCCGATGAGCTCGCGATCATCCGAGTACGGGAATTCGAGCACATAAGCGCCGTCGGCCTCGACGATGGCACGCTGCCTGGGGTGCCATTGTTCGGCGGCGACCCAGCGCGCGCGTTCGGGAGTAAAGCGCAGTTTGGCGTGCGCTTTGGCTTTGCCTGAAAAAATGCCGTAGCCGTCGGCAAGCACTTCATCGAGTTTGCGCGCGGTGATTTCTTTGGCGGGCGATTCGAGGATCACCGCTTCGCGCACGCCGTCGAGGGCGAAGCTGCGCAAGTCGTTGCGCAAATGGCACCAGGCGTCGAGATACCAGGTTTCGCGATAACACACCAGGCGTTGCGGCGAGATGACGCGTTCGCTGGTGCTGTTGCTGCCGCGCGCGTAGTAGCCGATGCCGAGCTGGCGGCGATTGAGCAGCGCATTGGCGACGGTTTCAAAAAATTTATTGAGCGGCGCGCGACGGCCATAATGCAGGATGCGCACGCGTTGCTGGATTTCGTCGTACGAGTGATCGGTGCTTTCGAGCAGCGATTTGAGCCGCGCTTTCAAAGGCTCGACGTGGCGCTTCAATAAACCGGGTTGCAGTTCTTCGAGCAGATGCTCCATGGTAAGCAATGCAGCCGCTTCAGAAGCGTTGAACCAGAGGCCGGGAAATTCAACGCGCGCCGGTGCTGTGCCGTCAGTGCCGAAGCGATAGCCGTTGGCGTCGCGGTTGTAGACGATGGGCGCTTTCATGCGGCTGCGCAGATATTCAAGATCACGCTTGAGCGTGGCGGGCGAAACTTCGGTTTCGTCGAGCAGTTGCTGAAATGAGAGCAGCTTGCGCGCGCTGATCAGTTGCTCGATTTTGAATATGCGTTCGGTTTTGTTCATGGTGCCTGCCTTTCTGTGCCTTTGCGGCGTGTTCCACGGAATACGCTGCGCGCCTTCCGGGCTACGGGCATGTTGTTGGTGGCGCGGGTTCAGTGCGGGCACTGTAGCATTTTGGTAGCTCACTCGATGAGCTAGCGGTGAGCCAGCGCTGAGCCACCATGCGCACCACAATCAAACATCAATGCACTACCGCGGGGCGGCGCCCGGCGTGGCGGGGTGAGAAACCGCTATTTGATCTACCGCAAAGGGTGCGGCATGGCGAATTTGACTCATTGAAAAGGATGGCACGGCGCTTGCTGTGACTATTATCACGATGGTTACGCAATGCATACGACTGTTGTGCGCGCTGGGCGCGCTGACCTGCCTGCCGGCCTGCGCGCCGCTGGTTGCGATGATCGGCTACAACAATTCGGTCGTTCAGCTTGCGGTGCAGCTCGATCGCATCAAGCTCGCCGGCGACGGCGTGAGTTATCTCGGCTCGGGTAAAACAATCACCGATCACGCGGTGTCGAAGCTGGCCGGCGCGGATTGCCGTTTGATGAATGTGGTGTCGCCCGACAAAGTGTGCAAACCGAATCGCGATGAGTCGGCCGAGAAGTTTGGTTCACGCATGAACCTCGCCGCGATACGTGATGAAATGTTGAACGGTGATGGCGTTGCGCCAACGATGGCGGTTCCGCGTTATGCGGGCGATGGAATTGAGGATCCGCCGGTCTCGGTGAAAGATTCGGCGGAGTAGTTGTCGCGGTAATGTGAAGCGTCAATCCCGCGCAGGCGGGAATCCAGCGTTGAGTTCAACAACGCGATTCGTTCAACGGTAGTGGGGATCATGAACGTTCGCCCTCACCCCTGGAAGGAGAGGGCAGGGATGAGGGGGACGCTATCCATGCACGCCGGCGTTAATTCCTCGTCAACTACGACTTCATCCCCGTCTTCTTCACCAGCTCGCGCCACTTTTCGTATTCGGCTTTGACTTCACGCGCGAAGTCGGCGGGCGCGCTGCCGACGATGTCGGTGCCTTCGATTTCCATGCGGCGCATGACTTCCGGAGTAGCGAGCGAACGTTTCGCTTCGGCTTGCAGTTTGTTAATGATTGAAGCGGGCGTGCCGCCAGGTGCAAGCATGCCGAACCATGCGACGACGTCGTACCCGGGCAGACCCGATTCGGCGACCGTCGGTAATTCGGGCATGGCTTTGCTGCGCACTGCACTCGTCACCGCGATGCCGCGCATGCGCCCGGCCTTGATGAAGGGCAAGGCGGAGATAGGGCTGCCGATAATCCAGTCAACCTGCCCCGAGGCAACGGCGGGATAGGCTTCGGCAACACCTTTGTACGGCACATGCGTCATCGGCGTGTGCGCCATCACGGTCAACAACTCGGCGCCCATATGCACGATGCTGCCAATGCCGGCCGAGGCAAAGCTCATGCCGCCGGGTTTTGATTTAGCGAGCGCGATCATTTCCTTGATGCTGCTCACCGGCAGCGATGGCGTAAGACAAACAATGTACGGGTTCGCGGTGAGCTTGGTCACCGCCGTAAAATCGCGCACCGGGTCGTAGTTCTGCGGCTTGAGCGCAGCAGTGGTGATTACAGTGCTACTCGATACCAGCAGCGTGTGGCCGTCGGGTGCGGCCTTCGCAACCAGTTCGTTGCCGATGCTGCCGCCGGCGCCGCTGCGGTTGTCGACGACAAACGGTTGACCCCACAATTGCGTGTAATGCGCAGCGGCGATGCGCGCCAGCGTATCAACGCCGCCGCCGGCGGTAACGTTGACGATGATGCGGACCGGGCGTTGCGGGTAGGCCTGTGCCCACGCGCCGCTCGTCAGCGCGCAGAACGCAACGAGCGACGCAAGCGTGCGCATCACTGCGTCTGTGACAGCGACAGGTTGGCGTCCTTCGCGAGCTTGCGCCATTTGACGATCTCGTTCTTGACGTGTTCGGTGAACTGCGCGGATGTCGTGCCCACCGGCGTCGAGCCGTCGGCGCCCAGCTTGGCCACCACGTCCGGCGATTTGAGCGCGGCAACAACGGCGCCGTTGATCTTGTCGACCAACGCGGATGACGCCTTCGCGGTGATGACCAGACCGTACCACTGGTCGACCACATAGCCCGGCACGGTTTCGGCAACGGTCGGATATTCGGGTGCGGTCGGCGAGCGCTTGCTGGCGGTAATGGCGAGGATGCGGATGCGGCCGTTGGCAGCGTGCGGCTTGACGCCGAGCAGCGTCGAGAAACCCGCCTGAATTTCGCCGCTTAGAATGGCAAGAATGCCGGCGCCGGCGCCCTTGAACGGCACGTGCGTCATCTTCACGTTGGCCATATGCGCGAATAATTCGCCGGCGAGGTGCTGCAGCCCGCCGGTGCCGGACGATGCGAAGTTGAGTTTGTTCGGATTCGCTTTGGCGTAGGCGATCATTTCCTTGATGCTGCTCGCCGGCACGCCGTTGAACACGTACACCGCGTACGGCAGCGTGGTCATTTGCGTGATGCCTTTGAGATCTTTCGACAGATCGTACGGCAGCTTGTCATTCACCGCTGAAAAAACCGTTTGCGAACCGGAGATCAGGCAGATGGTGTAACCGTCAGGCGGCGCCTTGGCGGTGAGATCAACGCCGATCACGCCGGTGCCGCCGGAGCGGTTATCCACCACCACCTGCTGGCCCCACAATTCGGAGAGTTTCGCGGCAACGACGCGGCCCGTGGTGTCGGTACCGGCGCCGGCGACAAACGGCACGATGAAGCGCACGGGTTTTGACGGATAACTGGCGACCGGGTCGGCAGCCGCAGCGCTTGCCGCACTAGCCGGTGACATCGGCACAGTTAAAAACAAAAACGAACTCAGCGCGGCGCGCCATGCGGCCGCGAATCGGTAATGCTGCATACAAACTCCTGAAATTAAATTAAGCGTCAACCGATAATCGGTTGCGCCGGTTCCTTCGATTTGCGCTCGGGCACGGCGTAGACGTCGGTGACGGTACGCAGGCCTTTGAACTCGACAATGTTGCCGCAACCGTCGCGGCACAGCATCAGCATTTGTTCGCGCGCAGTGCCTTGCTGACGAACTTCCGCTTTCTCAAGGAAATCCGCCCCCGATTTTATAAGACGTTCTTCGATCTTGCGAAAATCTTCAAGCGGCACGATGGCGCCGAAGTGCTGAATCGGCGTGACGCCGCGCGCAACCTTGCCGCCGTCTTCACCGACCACGTCTTTCGGCGACAGATGGGCGACGATGTGGTGGCCGAAAAAATTGAAATCGGCGCGGCCCGGCATGTCGCGGCCTTCCGGGCAGCCGAGCATTTCGCCGTAGAATTTGCGCGCCTGCGCGAGGTCATTGACCGCAAACGAAAAGTGGAAAAGCGTGTTGATCGGTGCGTTGGCCATGCGTGTCTCCTCACGGGCATTTGTCGGAGAATCGATGCTACACGCGCGCCTGCCCGCATGCAATGCGCGGCGCCACGCGCGCAGGCCTGCGCTACACTGGCGCACCATGCTGGCCCGCCCGGAACGTTCGCGCTTCACTCTGTGGGATGACCCCGCCGGCGGCATTCCGCTTGAACTGCCGCCGCGCAAAATGTGGCCGGTGGGGCTGATGTTTGCGGCCATGTTTGCACTGTTCGCCACCGTTCTGTGGTGGGAAATCGGCGCGCTTGCCGATAGTCACCCGTCGCGCAGCGTGTTCGATCTTGGCTTCTCGCTGTTCACGCTGGCGTGGATCACCGGCTGGTCGGTCGGCACCATCTTCCTCGGCATTATTGTGCTGCTGTTGCTGTTTCACGGCGAATCGGCGCGGCTGGCCGGCGGCAGGTTGATTTTTGTACCGCGCCTGGGCCCGCTCAAATTCGTCGCCGAATTCGATCTGGCGCGCATGCGCAACCTGCGTGCCGAAACGATCGGCGGGGACGCAGATAAATTACGCGTGCGCTTCAACTATGGTGAAGGCGAACGCACGCTCGGCGATACGATGTCGCGCACCGCCGCTGATCATATGATCGCCACGATCAAACAGGCGGCGCCGGCGACGGTGACACAGGCGCCGCTTGCAACAGAAGCGGCGGCGGCGCCCGCGGCCGCAGTGACCACAGCGCCGTCAATACCATCAGCGCCGCAGCCCCTGCGTTTAAATTCTCCGTCGGCGCTGCTGCTGATCGTGGTGAATTGTCTGCCGCTGGTGGGCGTGTTCAGCGGGCAGATTTCGCTGGGCCAGGTCATGGTCTTGTTCTGGAGCGAGAGCCTGATCATCGGCTTTTTCACGGTGGTGAAAATGTTCGTCGTCGGCAAATGGGCGGCGCTCGCGGCGGCGCCGTTTTTTGCCGGCCATTACGGCGGCTTCATGGCGGTGCACTTCATGCTCATCTACGGATTTTTTGTCAGCGGCCCGACCCCCTCTGCCGAACTGCCCGCGCTGGAGGCGATTACGGCGCTCTACAAACCATTGTGGCCGCTGGCGGCGGCATTGTTTTTGAGCCATGCGGTTTCTTTCGCATTGAATTTCATCGGTCGGCGCGAATATCAGGGAGAAACGGTATCCGCTTTGATGAATGCGCCGTATAAACGCATCATGGTATTGCATCTGACGCTGATTTTCGGCGGCTGGATCACCATGCTGCTTGGCACGCCGGCGCCGGCGGTGGCGCTGCTGATCGGCCTGAAAATCGTTGCCGATCTGTATGCACACACGCACGAGCACCGTGCTGCGGCGGCGACAGATCAGTAGCGCCGATCAAGTCGCGAGAAATGATGCGCGCCGGCACCCAAAAGGGCTATGATTCCGTTCCGGCTGCGCAAGTAGCTACAGGCGACGGACAGATTTCGAACAGGCGTCATACGAACAGGCATCGGCGTTAGCGGCAGGAAATGCGTTTTCCAGATCAATACTAATATGGAGATCACGGCATGAACATCAAACAGATTTCAGTGTGGGCAGCACTTGCAAGCGCATCGCTGGCCGGATGCGCGGGTATGTCGGGCGGCAGCAGCCTCAATCTCAACGGCGCAAATGAAGTGCCGCCGGTTTCGACCGCGGCCAGCGGCACCGGCAGCATCACGGTCGGCGACGATATGTCGGTCAGCGGCAAAGTCTCGACAACCGGTTTGAGCGGCACGGTTGCGCATATACACACGGGTGCGGCCGGCGCCAACGGTCCGGTGATCATTCCGCTGACCAAGAGCGGCGACAGCGATTGGGTAGTACCGGCGGGCGCCAAGCTCAACGACGCGCAAATGGCGGCGTACAAAGCCGGCGGCCTTTATGTGAACGTGCACACCGCAGTGAACAAGGGCGGCGAGATCCGCGATCAGATCCGGCCGTAATTTTTCTGCTGCGAATAAAAAAGCCGGCGCTTGCGCCGGCTTTTTTTCGCCCGCGTATTTTAGTCAGCGCGGATATTGGCGTCGCGTATCACCTTGCCGAGCCGCGTCAGATCGTTCTTGATCAGCGCAGCGAATACATCCGGCGTACTGCCAACCGTCTCGAAACCCGCCGCGGTCAGGCGCTCGCGCGTATCGGGCATTTGTGTGACGCGCAGGACCTCGGCGTGCAATTGCGTGACAATTTCCGCGGGCGTGCCGCGCGGCAGCAGCACACCTGTCCATGAATCGGCCTCGTAACCGGCGACGCCCTGCTCGGCGATGGTCGGAATATCGGTGGTCGCCGCAGTGCGTTTCACGCCCGTCGTGCCGAGAATGCGCAAGCGCCCGTTGCGATGATAAGGCAGCGATTGCGCAAGCCCGGTGAAGGCCATCGGCACCTGCCCTGCCATGACATCGTTGAACGCCGGCGTCACCCCCTTGTAGGCGAGATGCACGACTTTGATGCCGGTCATCGACTGCAGCAACTCCATCGGGATATGTTGCGCGCTGCCGACGCCGCCGGACGCGTAGTTCAATTCGCCGGGGCGTTTTTTCGCCAGCGCAACCAGTTCCTGCACGTTCTTCACCGGCAGCGACGGATGCACCATCAGGCAATTGCCGATGGTCGCCGTCAGCGACACCGGCACATAATCGCGCAGCGAATCGTACGGCAGCTTCGGATACAGTGCCGGGTTGATCGTCAGCGTGGCGATGTTGGCCATGCCGATGGTGTAGCCGTCGGCCGGCGCGCGTGCGATTGCTTCCATGCCGATGATGCCGTTCGCACCCGTGCGGTTGTCGACGACCACCTGCTGGCCCCAGTTTTCCGACATGCGCTGCGCATAGAGGCGCGCCAGCACGTCAACCGCGCTGCCGGCGGCGAACGGCAGTATCACGCGCAGCGGTTTCAGCGGATATTTCTGCTGCGCCATCGCCACCGACGGCACAACCAGCGCGACACTCAATGCAATACGTAACGAAATACGGTTCATAAACCTCCTCCGTTTGCCTTGTTTCGCGCATGCTAGCAGGAAACGCTGCGGCAACGCGCGCTGCCGGATTGCGGCAAACGCGCTAGACTTGCCGCAAACAACATTCAGCCGGAGGACACCATGCCATACGTAACTGCCCGCGATGGAACGCAGCTCTATTACGAAACCGCCGGGCGCGGCGCGCCGCTCGTCTTTGTGCACGAATTCTCCGGCGATCACCGCAGCTGGGAGCCGCAGATGCGCTACTTCAGCCGGCGCTATCAATGCACGGCGTTCAATGCGCGCGGTTACCCGCCCTCCGGCGTGCCGAAATCGGGCGCCAGATATTCGCAGCGCATCGTCGTCGATGACATCGCCGACGTCGCGCGCCATCTGAAACTCGGCAAGGCGCATGTCGTCGGCTGCTCGATGGGCGCCTCGACGGCGCTGAATTTCGGCATCCGCTACACGTCGCGCGCGCTGTCGATTACCGCGGTCGGCGCCGGCGCCGGTTCGCGTCCGCAAACGCGCAAGGAATTTTTGCGCAGCATCGAGGCCAACGCGCAACGCTTCGAAGCGCTCGGCATGCCGCGCGCGGCGCGCGCAGGCGGCGCCAGTGCAGGGCGCATTGCGCAGCTGCTGAAGGATCCGCGCGGCTACGCCGAATTCAGCCGTTTTCACGATGAACATTCGGCGCTTGGGCTCGCCAACACGCAGCGCGGCATACAGGCAAAGCGGCCGACGGTTTACCAGCTCGGGCCGAAACTGAAAAAAGCAAAGCTGCCGCTGTTCATTATTGCCGGCGACGAAGACGACAACTGCGTCGAACCCAGCGTGTTTCTCAAGCAACTGTGCCCGAATGCGCGGTTGTGGATCTGCCCGGGCACCGGCCACACGGTGAACACCGAAGAGCCGGGGCTGTTCAACCAGATGCTGTCGGAGTTTCTGGCACAGGTCGAAAGCGGACGCTGGCGCCCGCGCGACGCGCGCTCGGTGCTGGTGCATCCCAAATGAACTTTACGGCATTCCCGTTCGCCCTGAGCCTGTCGAAGGGCGAATGCCGGGCACGAACGGCGACGTAACTCCGATCTCTGCTGAAGGATGACCGCAGGCACTACGCCGCTGCGCCTCGTGCTCGACACCAATGTCTGGCTCGACTGGCTGGTGTTCGCCGATCCGGCGCTTGATATGGTCAAGCGCGCGCAGGCGACGGGCAATCTTGAAATTTACATAGACGATGCCTGCGAGCACGAACTCGCCGCGGTCCTCGGCTACGACCTTGGCAAGCGCAGTCTGGACGCGGGCGCGCAGGTGGCATGCCTCGCCGAATGCCGGCGTCTGGCCCGTCGCAGCGAGATGCGCGCAAACGGCCTACTGCCGAAATGCAGCGATCCCGACGATCAGAAATTTCTCGAACTCGCGCGCAACTGCAGCGCCGATTATCTGGTCACGAAGGACAAAGCCCTGCTGGTGCTGGCACGCCGTAAGACACGGCCACCGCCCTGCCGCATTGTCACGCCACCAATGCTAAACGAGACGGTGTTTAAGTCTGCGTAACTTTTGTGATTCACAATAGGAAAAGTTACACTGACCCCATTTATCTTGTCTGGATTTGTCACATCGTCGCTGCCGAATATGATTTTCGCCGGGTTGACGACACTTCCCAATCGGCGGCCTACGACGGTTACGGTTAGGTCGTTACCGTTTGAATCCTTGTTTGCCTGGTCAACATATTGAAGAGTCTCGGCAAGACAGAGACGTTGTGTATTCGATTCTCTTGAGCTCTTTGCATGAGCACCGCATTATTTTCTTTCTCTACAGTGCTGCAAATCATGTTGTCACTCAAACCTTGCTAGTGATTGCTATCTTTCTGATTCACATTCCACTGCAGCTTTGGAAACCACCAACGCTGGAAGACATGAGATCCGTGGGAGTTGATTCACAAG
>JANXSE010000311.1 GCA_025356695.1 Betaproteobacteria bacterium | reverse complement strand
CCTTCGAGTTCGCGAACGTTGGTTTGACTGTGGCTGGCGATAAAAAATGCAACTGCTTCGTCGAGATGCACGTTTTCGGCTTCTGCCTTGCGTAACAGAATGGCGACGCGCATCTCAAGCTCAGGAGGTTCGACCGCAACCGTCAGCCCCCAGCCGAAACGGGAGATCAGGCGGTTTTCCATGCCGGCAATTTCGCGCGGATAGGTGTCACAGGTAATGACAACCTGTTTGCGGGACTCGAGTAGCGCATTGAAGGCGTAAAAAAACTCTTCCTGCGTCCGGCTCTTGCCGCTGAAAAACTGGATATCGTCGATCAACAGCAGATCGAGCGAATGGTAATAACGTTTGAAATCGTCAAAGGCCTTGTGCTGGTAGGCGCGCACCACATCCGAAACGTATTGCTCGGCGTGGATGTAGCGGATGCGGCTTTGCGGATTGCGTTCCTGCAACAGGTTGCCGATGGCGTGGATCAGGTGGGTCTTGCCGAGACCGACCCCGCCATAGACGAACAAGGGGTTGTAGGCCTCGCCGGGGCGTTCAGCTACCTGCATGGCGGCTGCGCGGGCAAGCTCATTCGCCTTGCCGGTAACGAACGTCTTGAATGTAAACTCGGGGTTAAGCCGCGAGATTTCACGGGTGCTGGGTTTGTTGCCGTGATTTTCGGCCACAATCGGTTGTGCCGGTGCGGCCGCCACTGCTTTCTCTACCAGGGCCAGTGTTACCGTTACTTCGGTACCAAGGCTTTCGGTCGCCAGACGCTGAATTTCTCCCAAGAAGCGGTCGCGGATCCATTGCAAGACAAAGCGATTGGGCGCGGTAAGCGTAAGCGCGTGATCTATCGCTTGAAATTTAAGCGGCTTGATCCACGTTTTGAATTGCTGGGGCGGCAATTGCTTTTCAAAGTGATCGAGGCAAGAGCGCCAGAAACTGTTCATCGCAGGGCAGGAAAATTGGTTTTATTGTAGGCGGATGGGCCGACCTTGGGGATGGCGAAGTTTAGCGGTTTTAGGAAGAGTTATCCACAAGCGTTCGTGGTGTTTGGGGGCCTATTGGCCGATTACGGTATACATTGACAAAAATGGGTGTTAGCGGTTGTAATAGCGGGCTTTTTACATTCACAGGACGGACATCATGAAACGGACTTACCAGCCGTCGACCACGCGGCGCAAACGTACTCACGGGTTCAGGGTGCGCATGAAGACTCGTGCTGGTCGCGCAGTAATACGCGCCCGGCGCGCCAAAGGCCGCGCCCGCCTGGCCGTTTAACATTTGAGCGACAGCGGGAATTTTTCTTTTTCTCGCGCGCGGCGCCTCGATGGGCCGCATGCTTATGCTGCGGTTTTTGCCTATAAGTGCTGGGTGACTGGGCAGTGGTTCCAGGTGTATGTGCGCCCGAGTGGCGGCGTAAAAGCCCGCTTGGGCGTGGTCGTGAGCAAGCGCATCATGAAAAGAGCGGTTGCGCGCAATTCTTTCAAACGCCTGGCGCGCGATGTGTTCCGTCATTCTTGCGCGACCGTTGACGGGCTGGATTTTGTCGTGCGGCCACGCGCAGTGATCGAATCGACAGAATCCGTCGCGGCGCGAGCAGAGCTGAAGGATCTGTTGCGGAAATCCGTTGGTCAATACCGTAGTCGCGTGTCCGCGACGGCGAATCGATAGCGTTCAGTGCCTTCGCGGAAACCCTGCGTGGGCGCGTTGATTTCTAAAGTGCGGCCGGATCTTTTTTTCGACCCGGCCCCGGGTAAACGGCACCGCGGTTTCCGCGGGAAATGATGGTCTGACGATGGAAAACCAACGACTAGTCCTTTTTATAGCTTTCACGTTCTCGGTGTTTATGTTGTTCGAGGCGTGGCAAAAGGATGGCCGTCCCGCCGTGCCGCTGGCACAGTCTGTGGGAGCGCCCGCCGGGCCGGCGCAAACGGCAGTGCCGACGCCGACCCAGCCGTTGGCCGCAACACCCGCGCCGGCACCTGCCGCAACCGCACAACCGGCACCGACGGGAGCCTTGCAGCGCGGCGAGACAGTTCGCGTAGAAACCGATTTGTATGTGGCTGATATCAATACCGCGGGCGGCGATTTGCGGCGGCTTGAATTGCTTGCGCACCGCGATACCGTGGACAAGAAGAAAAACTTTTTGTTGCTGCAGGAGGTTGAGCACACCTATATCGCACAGGCGGGGCTGATCGGCAACGGCCTGCCGAATCACCGCACGAAATTCACAGCAACCGCGAGCGCAGTCAAGCTGGCCGACGGTGAAAAATCCGTATCGGTTCGATTGACCGCACCGGAGGTGGCGGGCCTAAAGGTCACGAAAGTCTATACTTTCCATCGCGGCCGCTATGAGATTGACGTCGGCTTCGAGGTGGAAAATAAAAATGCAGCGGCGGTTACCCCGGACGCGTATTTTCAGCTCGTCAGGGATGGCAAGGCGCCGGAGGGGGACTCAGCGATGTTGCCGACCTATACCGGGGTCGCGGCCTATACGGATCACGAGAAATTCGTCAAAGTACCCTTTACCGATCTCGACAAGGGTAAGGGCGACTATCCGAAAAAAGCCAATGACGGCTGGATCGCGATATTGCAACATTATTTTTTGAGCGCTTGGCTGCCGAAGGCCGACGCCCCCCGTGAATACTATGCCCAGCGTGGCGACAGCGGCCTGTATTCCGCCGGGGTCATTCTGTCCGTTGGCGCGATTGGGCCGGGCGCCACCGCCGCTCTGGTTGTGCCGCTGTATGCGGGGCCGCAGGAGCAGGATAATCTTGCCAAGCTCGCCCCAGGGCTGGACCGAACCATCGACTACGGGCGGCTCTCATTTATCGCTGAACCTTTATTCTGGTTCCTGCAGTGGCTGTATCACTGGCTGGGCAACTGGGGCGTTGCAATCATTTTGCTGACCGTTTCGATCAAGGCTGTGTTTTATCCGCTTTCTGCGGCGAGCTACCGTTCAATGGCCCGCATGCGTGTGGTGGCTCCGAAAATGCAGCGGCTTAAGGAGCAATTCGGCGAAGATCGTCAACGCATGAGCCAGGCGATGATGGAACTCTACAAAACGGAAAAAATCAATCCGCTCGGCGGTTGCTTACCGGTTGTTGTGCAAATACCTGTTTTTATTGCACTTTATTGGGTATTGCTGGCTAGCGTCGAGTTGCGCCATGCTCCGTTCATGTTGTGGATAGATGATTTGTCTCGGCCAGATACCCTTTTTGGCGTGTGGTTTGGAATGCCAATTGGCCTTCTTCCTATCCTGATGGGAGCGACAATGATTTTTCAGACTTACCTGAACCCGGAACCACCGGATCCGGTCCAGGCCAAGATCATGAAGATCATGCCGATCGCATTTAGTATCATGTTTTTCTTTTTCCCGGCGGGTCTTGTGCTCTATTGGTTGGTGAACAACGTTCTGTCGATCGCCCAGCAATGGCAGATTACGCGCGCGATGGAGAACGCTAAACCGGCGCATGGCAAATGACGCCATAGCAGCCCTTGCCACGCCGGCCGGCCGCGGTGGCGTGGCGGTGGTTCGCGTGTCTGGACCAGACCTGTATTCCCTTTTGCGCGGGTTGACCCACGCTAAAGTGTTGCCGCGGCAGGCGACTCTGGCGAAGTTTCGCGACGCAGCCGGGGCCACGATAGACCATGGTATCGCGCTGTTTTTTCCCAAACCGCAATCGTATACCGGTGAAGACGTGGTTGAGCTTCAGGCGCATGGCGGGCCGGTTGTTGTGCAGATGCTTTTGGCGCGTTGCCTCGAACTTGGCGCCCGTTTGGCCGAACCCGGTGAGTTTACGAAGCGCGCATTCCTCAACGACAAACTGGATCTGGCGCAGGCCGAGGGCGTCGCTGATCTGATCAGCGCGACAACCGAGGAGGCCGCCAAATGCGCGGTTCGTTCGCTTGACGGCGAATTCTCTGAGCGCATCAATGCGCTGGTGCTGACGCTGACCAATTTGCGGATCCTCGTTGAGGCCACCCTGGATTTTCCTGAAGAGGAAATCGATTTCATCAAGAACTCGGGCCTGCGGCAACGGCTCGCCGAAGTGCGCGCCGCCATCAAGTGCGTTATTGATGCGTCGCGGCAAGGCAGCCTGTTACGGGAAGGCATACACGTGGTGCTGGCGGGGCGACCGAACGTGGGCAAGTCGAGTCTGCTAAACCGTCTGGCCGGCGCCGAGCGTGCCATCGTGACGGATATTCCGGGAACGACCCGCGATGCCATTCGCGAGACCATCAGCATTCGGGGTGTGCCGCTGCATATTATTGATACTGCCGGCTTGCGGGAGGCGCAGGATCCAGTCGAAAAAATCGGCATTGCGCGCAGCCATGAAGCCATTGTCAAAGCGGATATCGTGCTCTGGATTGCGGACACAACACGACCTGAAACGCGGCTGATCGATAGCGCCCTGATTGAGCGCCTTGCGGTCGGGACACCCGGAATCCTCGTAGATAACAAAGTTGATCTGGCTATACCTGACCGTGGAGCCGCGCTCCCGCATGGGGTAGCGGCGGTAGATGTTTCAGCGAAATCCGGTATTGGTTTAGACGTGCTGCGCACGGCAATTCTATATGCCGCCGGCTGGGGGGATGGTGAGGGCCTGTTTCTAGCGCGCGCCCGGCACCTTGAAGCACTGAATTTTTGTGCGGGGCATTTGGACGCGGCGATTGCGCTGATGACTCAGTTGGAGTTGTGTGCCGAAGAACTTCGTTTGGCGCAGCAGGCCCTCGCTTCGATTACCGGCAAAGTCTCCGCGGACGATTTGCTCGGGAAAATATTCAGCCAATTTTGTATCGGGAAATAGCGCCATCCCGTTCCGCATGCGGAATGTTTCACGTGAAACATTCCACCTAAATGCCCTAAGCTCGCAGTATTTTTTGCGCAGTCTGACGTGCGGCGGCTGGTGCAAATCCTTCGTTCGGCCGCCCTTTTCGGCTATCATTGCGCCCCCTGCCGTTGTCGTGGTGCGCAATGCATTATTCCGAAAAATTTGACGTTATTGTCGTTGGCGGTGGCCATGCCGGCACCGAGGCTGCACTAGCGAGCGCGCGCATGGGCCGGCGCACCCTGCTCCTGACGCATAACGTTGAAACTCTTGGCCAAATGTCCTGCAACCCCTCAATCGGTGGGATTGGCAAAGGTCATCTCGTTAAGGAAGTCGACGCCTTGGGTGGCGCTATGGCAGCGGCGACGGACGAAGCCGGCATTCAATTTCGAATCCTGAATTGCAGCAAAGGCCCTGCGGTGCGCGCCACGCGTGCGCAAGCCGATCGGGTTTTGTACCGCAAGGCCATCCGCGGGCGCTTGGAAAATCAGAATAACCTATTGATTTTTCAGCAATCTGTTGATGATTTAATGATTGTGGGTGATCGCGTAACCGGTGTTGTCACCCAGTTGGGCTTAAAGTTCTCGGCCAATGCCGTTGTGCTAACGACGGGCACTTTTCTGGCCGGCCTCATTCATGTGGGCCTCAACAATTACCAAGCGGGGCGCGCTGGTGATCCGCCCGCCGTCAGCTTGGCTGCGCGTTTGCGCGAGCTGGATCTGCCGGTCGGACGCCTGAAGACCGGCACACCGCCACGCATCGATTCGCGAACCATCGATTTCAGCCAGCTCGCCGAACAGCCCGGTGACACCCCTGTGCCGGTATTTTCGTTTCTCGGCAATGCCGCCCAGCACCCGCGCCAGATGCCCTGCTGGATTACGCACACCAATGCGCACACGCATGAAATCATCCGCGGCGGTTTGGATCGCTCACCGCTTTTCACGGGCGTGATCGAGGGCGTCGGCCCGCGCTACTGCCCTTCGATCGAAGACAAGATCACGCGGTTTGCCGACAAGACGTCGCATCAGATTTTTCTCGAGCCGGAAGGTTTGACGGTCAACGAAATATATCCCAATGGCATATCGACGAGCCTGCCGTTCGACGTCCAGCTTGCGCTGGTGCGCTCGATCAAGGGGCTTGAGCACGCGCATATCACGCGCCCCGGTTATGCCATCGAGTACGATTATTTCGATCCTATCGGCCTGAAAAGCTCCCTTGAAACCAAGGCGATCGCGGGCTTGTTTTTTGCCGGACAGATCAACGGCACCACGGGTTACGAAGAGGCTGCCGCGCAGGGATTGCTGGCAGGCGCCAATGCGGCCCGCTATGCGGCCGAAGAGCCCGCCTGGTGTCCGCGCCGCAATGAAGCGTATCTCGGTGTGCTCGTCGACGACCTGATTACGCGTGGCGTCACCGAGCCCTACCGCATGTTCACAAGCCGCGCCGAATACCGGTTGAGCCTGCGCGAAGACAATGCGGACATGCGCCTGACAGAAAACGGTCGCGCGCTTGGTCTGGTTGATGATCGGCGCTGGGAAATTTTTGCGCGTAAACGCGATGACGTCGCACTTGAAATCGAACGGCTTAAATCAACGTGGCTTAACCCGAAAATTCTGGCGGCGCATGACGCCGAGCGCGTGCTTGGGCAGTCAATCGAGCGCGAGTATTCTCTTGAGGATCTGCTGCGCCGGCCGCAGGTGACTTACAAGGAACTGATGACCCTGCCCGGCGCCGGGCCGGCCATTGCCGATGAACAAACATCGGCGCAGGTGGAGGTTCAGGTCAAATATCGCGGCTACATCGCGCGCCAGCAAGACGAGATCCTCAAGCAGGAATCCTTCGAGGAAACGCGCCTGCCCGAGGCGCTCGATTATCGCCAGGTGCGAGGACTGTCAATCGAAGTGCAGCAAAAGTTGAACCAGCAACGTCCTGAAACCGTCGGACAGGCCTCGCGCATTTCCGGCGTTACGCCGGCGGCCATATCGTTGCTGATGGTTCATCTGAAGAAAGGCTTCGGTGTTGTACGGAAAACCGCATGAGCCCGGCGCAGCAGCTAGCCGCCGGAATCGA
The DNA here is from genome assembly GCA_025356695.1 of Betaproteobacteria bacterium. The sequence goes on along the minus strand of JANXSE010000311.1, from coordinate 14,801 downwards.
CCGATTGGGTTTGTCGATTTCACCGGACGCGCAGGCGCGATTGCTCGCTTACCTCGATCTGATTGTGAAGTGGAACCGCGTCCACAATCTGACCGCGATCCGCGATATCAAGCCTATGGTGAGCGCCCACTTGCTGGACTCTCTTGCCGTGGCGCCACATTTAGTTGCAGAAACAATATTGGACGTCGGCAGTGGGGGCGGCCTTCCCGGCATCCCCCTGGCCATGATCTGGCCGCGGACCAGCGTCACCTTGATCGACAGCAATCAGAAAAAAACGTCTTTTCTGCAGCAAGCCAAAATCGAACTGGCGATCGACAATTTGACGGTCGTGTGCGATCGCGTCGAGGCCTGGAAGTCCGATGCCCGCTTCGATCTGGTCATTTCGCGCGCATTTTCAGAATTGGCCGAATTCGTAAAAGTTGCACAGAAATTTTGCAAGTCCGGCGGCACGCTGGCCGCGATGAAGGGCGTACTGCCGGATGCCGAGATAAAGATGCTGCCGACTTCCTGCAAAGTACGAAAAGTGGTTGCATTGAACGTTCCGGACCTCAACGCTGAACGACATCTGGTATTGATCGACCCATGAAAAAAATTCTTGCTATCACTAACCAGAAAGGTGGCGTCGGTAAAACGACCACCAGCGTCAATCTTGCCGCCAGCCTGGCCGCGACGCGCCAGCGCGTGTTGTTGATCGATCTTGATCCGCAGGGCAATGCCACGATGGGCAGCGGCATCGATAAACGAACACTCGCACGCACGGTTTATCACGTGTTGCTTGGGGAGGCCGATATTCGCGAGTCGCGCGTAAATTCCACGACTGGAAAGTTTGACGTAGTGCCGGCCAACCGCGAATTGGCGGGCGCCGAGATCGAGCTGGTAGATATCGAGCATCGCGAAACACGCTTGAAAACCGCCTTGGCGAGCATCGAGTCGGAGTACGATTACATTTTAATCGACTGCCCGCCTTCGTTAAATCTGCTGACGGTGAATGCGCTGTGTGCCGCGCAAGCGGTCCTGATCCCGATGCAATGCGAATACTATGCACTGGAAGGACTCAGCGATCTGGTGCAAACCGTCAAAAAGGTACGCACCCACCTGAACCCGGAACTCGAAATTGAAGGTTTGTTGCGCACGATGTACGACCCGCGTAACACCCTGGCGCAACAGGTTTCGGCACAGCTCCAGCAGCACTTCGGCGACAAGGTTTACCGCACGGTCATCCCGCGCAATGTCCGGCTCGCCGAAGCGCCGAGCCATGGCGTGCCGGTGCTCGGACTCGATAAAGCATCAAAAGGTGCGCAGGCTTATCTCGCGCTGGCGGGCGAAATGTTAAACCGTGCAGCTGCCGCAGTTTAAGGGATTGAAGCTATGGCAAAAATGAAAGGCTTGGGCCGCGGACTGGACGCATTGCTCGGTGGTGGCGATGAGCCGGCCGTACCGCAGGCATCTGACCGGCAATCCGAACTGAGAATAGAGCAGCTGCAGCCTGGAAAATACCAACCGCGCTCCTTCATGGATGACGCCGCCCTGAAAGAACTTGCGGCCTCGATTAAAACGCAGGGCATCATGCAGCCGATTCTTGTGCGGCCGGTGTCAGGCGGACGATTTGAAATTATTGCCGGCGAACGGCGCTGGCGCGCGGCCAAAATTGCTGGTTTGGAAGCTGTCCCGGTATTGGTGCGGGAAGTGGCCGACAATGCCGCCCTCGCCATGGCGCTGATCGAAAATATCCAGCGCGAAGACCTCAATCCGCTCGAGCAGGCCGTTGGTATCCAGCGGCTGGTCAATGAATTTGGCGCGACGCACGATCAGGCTGCCGATATGGTCGGCCGGTCGCGCAGTGCCGTTACCAACCTTTTACGGCTGCTCAGTTTGGCGGCGCCGGTGCGTGAATTGTTGCAGCAAGGCAAGCTTGATATGGGGCACGGTCGCGCACTGCTCGCCCTCACCGGCATGCCGCAAATCGAGGCTGCCCGCAAGGTGGTGGCCAAAAATCTGTCCGTACGCGACACCGAAAAGCTGGTCGGACAGCTTTTGCGTGGCACGCCTGGCAAAACCGCTCGCAAAACCCCGGACCGTGATGTATTGCGTTTGGAGGAAGAGCTGGCGCAAAAGCTGGGCACCAAGGTGCAAATCAAGACCGGCAACAAGGGGCGCGGGTCATTAAACATTCAATATTCGAGCCTGGCCCAGCTCGATGGCATTCTGGCGAAGCTCAAACGCTAGGACACATTATGTTGCGCCGCAAGACGGTTTGACGTGAGGCGACGAAGCTGAGTACAATCAAAGAGTTTGCTTGGGGGCTGCCGCGAAGCATTAATGCAATCGCAGGCAAGCCGTTACGCACGGTATTGCGGTGGCAGTTACTGGCTACCAGCGCGATTGCCCTGATTGCGGGTTATTTGACCGGTAGTGCAGGCGCAATTTCGGCGCTGCTGGGCGGTCTGGTCATGATGGTTGCGGTTAGCGTTTTCGCCGTTATGACCGCGGGCAACAAGGTTCGATCCGCAGGGGAGATACTCAGGACGCTCGTCAGAGCCGAGGCCGGGAAAATCGGCGTCATTGTTCTCCAGTTGTGGTTGGTATTAACGGCCTATGAGTCAGTGGTGCCGGTTGTCTTTATTGGTACTTTTATCGTCGCAGTATTGATTTACCCGATCGCGTTGTTGGTTCGCGATTGAAAATGGGGTTCAGGGATAAGTAATGAGCGAAGCCGGCGAACTGACGCCGACCGAATATATCGGTCACCACCTGACCAATCGCACCATTTCACTGGGCGATGGCTCGTTCTGGACGCTGCATCTCGACACTTTTCTGACCGCTCTCATGCTGGGTGTGATGGGATTCGGGTTTCTCTATTGGATCGTGCGTGGCGCGACCGCCGGCGTGCCCAACCGCCGTCAGGCTTTTGTTGAAATGCTGTTTGAATTTGTCGACGACCAAGTCAAAGGCATTTTTCACGGCAGCCGCGCTTTCGTTTCGCCTCTGGCACTGACCGTATTCGTCTGGGTGCTTCTAATGAACGCCATGGACTTTATCCCGGTCGATCTGGCCGCGGGCTTTACCGAACACGCACTTGGCCAGCATAACTGGAAACCCGTGCCGACTTCGGACGTCAACACCACATTTGCGCTGGCGCTGTCAGTGTGGGCGCTCATGCTTTTCTACAACGTCAAAGTCAAAGGTATCGGTGGCTGGACCCACGAATTGTTTTGCACCCCGTTCGGTTCGAACCCGCTGTTGTGGCTTTTCAATTTTCTCTTCAACTTCGTCGAATATATTTCCAAGCCGCTGTCGCACTCGCTGCGTCTTTACGGAAATATATACGCCGGCGAAATCATTTTCATGCTGCTGTGGATGTGGGCGGCGACGGGTCTGGTCGGATCGGTGTTCGGCGGCGTGCTGGCGCTGTTCTGGGCGATCTTCCATATTCTGATTGTTGGTCTGCAGGCCTACATCTTCATGATGCTCACCGCTGTTTACATGGCGATGGCGCACGAAAGTCATTAATAAGCGATTAGACGTAACCATTTTCCCTGAAAGGAGACAGTAATGGACAAGTTGCAATTGGTAGCGATGATTCAGGCCTACACCGGAATCGGCATTGGCCTGATGATTGGCTTGGGCGCCGCCGGCGCCTGTATCGGTGTGGGTATCATGTGCAGCCGCTTTCTCGAGGGCGCCGCACGTCAGCCCGAACTGATGCCGCAACTGCAGGCCAAAGTGTTCCTGCTGCTCGGCCTGATCGACGCGTCGTTCATTATCGGCGTGGGTCTCGCACTGTGGTTTGCGACCGGCAATCCGCTGCTCGCCAGCCTCAAGTAATTTCCGGGAAATTCTCAGCAGGGGCAACCCATGAATTTAAACGTTACCCTGGTTGCACAGGCCGTCACGTTCTTCGTCTTCATTTTCTTTTGTGCGAAGTTCGTATGGCCGCCGCTGACCAACGCAATTGCGGCGCGCCAGAAGCAGATCGCTGACGGACTGGCTGCGGCCGAAGAGGGCAAGCAATCGCTCGAGCGTTCCGCGCTCAAAGCTGACGAAGAAGTCGGCAAGGCGCGCGTGCGCGCTGCGGAAATCGTGGCGCAGGCCGAAAAGCGTGCCTCGCAAATGGTCGAGGAAGCCAAGAACTCGGCGCGAGATGAAGGCAACCGCGAAAAAGCCGCGGCAAAAGCGGAGATCGAGCAGGAAGTTTCCCGGGCGCGTGAAGCTTTGCGCCTGCAGGTCGCTGCTCTTGCAGTGTCGGGCGCGGAGAAAATCCTGCGCCGCGAAGTTGATGCCAAAACCCACGCCGACCTGCTGCAGGCAGTTCAGGCCGAGCTCTAGAGCGAGAAAATGGCGGAAAAAATCACCATCGCACGACCATACGCGGAAGCCGCGTTCAAGCTGGCACGGGAAAAAAACCAGCTCGAAGCATGGTCGAAGATGCTGGGCCTGCTGGATCTTGTGATCAAGGATGCCTCAGTTGCGCGCTGCATCAGCGATCCCAATGTCAGCGCCGAACAGTTGCAAGGTCTGATTCTCGGCGTCTGTGGCGAACGGCTCGACGGCGCCGGACGGAATTTCGTGCAGGTGTTGCAACATAACAACCGACTTTCCTTGCTGCCGGAAATTCGTGCAATGTTCGATGCGCTGCGTCTTGAGCACGAGGGCGTGCTTGAAGCGGAAATACACTCGGCATTCGCGATCGATGACGCGCAGGTCGCGCAACTGGTGAATAAGCTCGAAAACAAATATCAGCGCAAAGTGCGCGCGCAGGTCAGCGTCGATGCAAAACTGATCGGTGGAATCAAGATCGTGGTCGGCGACAAGGTGGTTGACGCGACCGTGCGCGGCCGGCTCGACGCGATGTCGGCTGCCCTCATTCGTTAGGAGTTTCAGATGCAACTCAATCCGTCAGAAATCAGTGAACTGATCAAGAGCAGGATCCAGAACCTCGGCACGGCCAGCGAGTCGCGCACGCAGGGCACGATCATCTCCGTGACCGACGGCATCTGCCGTATTCACGGGCTGGCCGACGTCATGCAGGGCGAGATGCTGGAGTTTCCGAAGAACACCTTCGGCCTGGCGTTGAATCTCGAGCGTGATTCGGTGGGCGCCGTTATTCTCGGCGAATACGAACATATCTCCGAAGGCGACACGGTCAAATGTACCGGCCAGATTTTGTCGGTGCCGATCGGCCCGGAACTGATCGGCCGCGTGGTCAATTCACTGGGTCAGCCGATCGACGGCAAAGGCCCGATCAACGCCAAGCTGACGGACGTCATCGAAAAAGTCGCGCCGGGTGTGATCGCGCGTAAATCGGTGTCGCAACCGGTGCAAACCGGGTTGAAATCGATTGATGCCATGGTGCCGGTTGGTCGCGGTCAGCGCGAACTCATCATCGGCGATCGCCAAACCGGCAAGACCGCGGTCGCCGTTGATACCATCATCAACCAGAAGGGCAAAGACCTCTTCTGTATCTATGTCGCCATCGGTCAGAAAGCGTCGACTATTGCGAACGTGGTGCGCAAGCTTGAAGAACACGGCGCCATGGCCTACACGATCGTGGTTGCCGCCTCGGCATCCGAGTCGGCTGCGATGCAATACATCGCGCCCTATTCCGGCTGCACGATGGGCGAATACTTCCGCGATCGCGGCCAGGACGCACTGATCATTTATGACGATTTGACCAAACAGGCCTGGGCCTATCGCCAGGTATCGCTGTTGCTGCGCCGCCCCCCGGGCCGCGAAGCGTATCCGGGCGACGTGTTCTATCTGCACTCGCGTTTGCTGGAGCGCGCCGCGCGCGTCAACGAGGAATACGTCGAGAAATTCACCAAGGGTACAGTCAAGGGCAAGACCGGTTCGCTGACCGCACTGCCGGTGATTGAAACTCAGGCCGGTGACGTTTCGGCGTTCGTGCCGACCAACGTGATTTCGATTACCGACGGCCAGATCTTCCTGGAGACCGACCTGTTCAACGCCGGTATCCGCCCCGCCATCAACGCCGGTGTATCGGTGTCACGCGTCGGCGGCGCCGCGCAGACCAAGGTGATGAAACGCAAGGACGTCGGTGCCGGCGTGCGTCTCGCCCTCGCGCAATATCGCGAGCTCGCGGCATTCGCGCAATTTGCTTCCGACCTTGATGAAACGACGCGCAAACAGCTCGAACGCGGCCGCATGGTCACCGAATTGATGAAGCAGGCGCAATACCAGCCGATGCAGGTGAGCGAAATGGCGTTGACGCTGTTTGCTGCCAATAACAGCTATTTCGACGATATCGATGTCAAGAAAGCGCTGGCTGCCGAACGCAGCCTGCGCGATTACGTCAAGTCGAAGTATGCGGACCTGATCAACCGCATCGAAGAAAAGAAAGACATCAGTGCCGACGATGAGAAGGCCCTCAAGGCCGCCATTGACGACTGGAAGAAAAACGGCAGCTTCTAACTTTGTAAGCGGGTAATTCCGGAACCGGCCCCGGCCCCGTAGCCGGCCAAGGACGAAACGCATGCCAGGCAGTAAAGAAATACGAACCAAGATCAAGAGCGTGCAAAACACGCGCAAGATCACCAAGGCGATGGAAATGGTCGCCGCCTCCAAGATGCGCAAGGCGCAGGAACGTATGCGCGCCGCGCGACCCTATGGAGAAAAAATCCGCAACGTCGCGGCGCATATTTCGCACGCCAACCCGGAGTATCGTCATCCGTTTCTGGTGGAGCGCGACACGGTCAAGAAAGTCGGCATTATCATCATCACGACCGACAAGGGCCTGTGCGGCGGCTTGAACACCAACATCCAGCGGCTTGCACTCAACAAAATCAAAGAGTGGCAGGCCGAGGGCGAGTCATTCGAAGTCTGTTGCATCGGCAACAAAGGCCTCGGCTTCATGCAGCGTATGGGCGCCAACATAGTGTCGCAGGTGACCCAGATGGGCGACCGGCCGCAGATGGAAAAGCTGATCGGTTCCATCAAGGTCATGCTCGACGGTTACACGCACGACCGCTTCGACCGTTTGATGATTTTTTACACGAAGTTCATCAATACCATGAAGCAGGAACCGGTGATGGAGCAGTTGTTGCCGCTGTCGGGGGAAAAGCTCGGCGCACCGGAAGGCGCGTGGGATTACATCTACGAACCCGAGGCCAAGGCCGTGCTTGACCAGGTGCTGATGCGTTACGTCGAAGCAATCATTTTCCAGGCACTGAGCGAAAACATGGCTTCGGAACAATCAGCGCGCATGGTCGCGATGAAGTCTGCATCAGACAACGCCGGCAACGTAATTGATGAATTGACGCTCATTTACAACAAAACCCGCCAGGCGGCGATCACCAAGGAACTCTCGGAGATCGTCGGCGGCGCCGCCGCCGTTTAACGGCGCATCAACCCATTGAATTGAACATTCAGGAAATCGCTATGGCACAAGCTCAAGGCACAATCGTTCAGTGTATCGGCGCGGTTATCGACATCGAGTTCCCGCGCGACTCGATGCCAAAAATTTACGACGCGTTGACGCTGGCCGAAGACGCAACCAACAAGCTCGCGGAAAAAGGGCTGACCTTCGAGGTCGAACAGCAGCTCGGTGACGGCATCGTGCGCACCATCGCGCTCGGATCGTCGGACGGTCTGCGCCGCGGCATGAAGGTCAATGGGACCGGTAAACCGATTTCCGTACCGGTCGGCACCGCGACCCTCGGCCGCATCATGGACGTGCTGGGCCGCCCGATCGATGACGTCGGTCCGATTTTGACCGACGAACGCCGTTCGATCCACCAGCCGGCGCCGAAATTCGACGAGCTTTCGCCGTCGGTGGAACTGCTCGAAACGGGCATCAAAGTTATCGACCTGATCTGCCCGTTTGCCAAGGGCGGCAAGGTCGGTCTGTTCGGTGGCGCCGGTGTTGGCAAGACCGTGAACATGCTGGAATTGATCAACAACATCGCCAAGCAGCACAGCGGTCTGTCCGTGTTCGCGGGCGTCGGCGAGCGCACCCGCGAGGGCAACGACTTCTATCACGAAATGTCTGAAGCCGGTGTTATCAAGCTCGACAACCTGCCGGAATCCAAAGTCGCGATGGTGTTCGGCCAGATGAACGAACCGCCGGGCAACCGTTTGCGCGTGGCGCTGAGCGGCCTGACCATGGCCGAGAGTTTCCGCGATGAAGGCCGCGATATCCTGTTCTTCGTCGATAACATCTACCGCTTCACGCTCGCCGGCACCGAAGTGTCGGCGCTGCTTGGCCGTATGCCGTCGGCGGTGGGCTACCAGCCGACGCTGGCCGAAGAAATGGGCCGTCTACAGGAACGCATTACTTCGACCAAGACCGGTTCGATCACCTCAATCCAGGCCGTTTACGTGCCGGCCGACGACTTGACCGACCCGTCGCCGGCCACGACCTTCGGCCACCTTGACGCCACCGTCGTGTTGTCGCGCGACATCGCTTCGCTGGGTATTTACCCTGCGGTCGATCCGCTCGACTCGACGTCACGCCAGGTTGATCCGCACGTGATCGGTGAAGAGCACTACAACACCACGCGCGCGGTCCAGGCCGTGCTGCAGCGCTATAAGGAACTGCGCGACATTATCGCGATTCTCGGCATGGACGAATTGTCTCCCGAGGACAAACTGGCGGTCGGTCGTGCGCGCAAAATTCAGCGCTTCCTTTCCCAGCCTTTCCACGTTGCCGAAGTATTTACCGGCTCGCCGGGCAAATACGTCACGCTCAAAGACACGATCAAGGGTTTCAAGATGATTGTCGAGGGCGAATGCGACCATATCCCCGAACAGGCGTTTTACATGGTCGGCGGTATTGAAGAGGCGATCGCGAAAGCGAAGACCGCATAGCAGCCATGGCAAACACCCTACACGTAGACGTCGTTAGCGCCGAGCAAAGCGTCTATTCGGGCGAGGCAGAGTTCGTGGTCTTGCCGGGCGAGGCCGGCGAACTCGGCATTTATCCGCAGCACACGCCGCTGATCACGCGCATCAAACCGGGGTCGGTTCGCATCAAGCCAGTTGGCGGCGATGAAGAGCTGATTTTCGTTGCTGGCGGCATACTCGAAGTCCAGCCGAAGGTCGTGACCGTGCTGGCTGATACCGCGATTCGGGGACACGATCTCGACGAGGCCAAAGCAACCGAGGCCATCAAGCGCGCTGAAGAGGCCCGCGCCAAGGCGCAGGATCAACAGGAAATTGCTTCTGTCGAGGCAGAACTCGCAACGCTTGCGGCACAACTTGCCGCCATTCGCAAGCTGCGCCAGAGGCGCTGATTGCGAATGCTGGCAGACGAAAAGGCAGCTCGCGCTGCCTTTTGTTTTTTGTGCGTAGCTTGTGGACTAGAATGGTGTCAATTCCTGTAAATGGGCGCAATCCAAATGGAAGCGGGCCCTGACTACGACATTGCAATCATCGGCGGCGGCATCAATGGCGCTGGCATTGCCCGTGACGCTGCGGGCCGCGGATTGTCAGTCCTTCTGGTCGAAAAAAACGATCTAGCGTCCGCCACCTCCTCATGGAGCAGCAAACTCATCCACGGTGGTTTGCGCTACCTGGAGCAATATGAGTTTCGTCTGGTGGCTGAAGCGCTGTCAGAGCGCCAAACCCTGCTCAATATTGCCCCGCATCTGGTCAAACCGCTGCAGTTTGTCATGCCGCACGTGCCAGCATTGCGACCGCGCTGGATGATCCGTGCCGGATTGTTTCTCTATGACCACCTTGGCCGTCGCGCAATTACGTCAAGCAAGCACGATGGAAAACTTGCCGATTCTAAAAGTGTAAGTCTTCGCAAACAACCGTATTGCAATGGCTTAAAAAGCCAATATCTCCATGGATTCATATACTCTGACTGTCGTGTCGATGATTCGAGGTTAGTGCTAACTAATGTGCAGAGCGCTTCTGAATGCGGCGCGGCAATCCTGCCGCGGACGGAATGCCGCAAAGCCAAGCGGATCGCCGGCAACTGGGAACTCGATCTCCGAAGCTCGAATGGCGAAGATACATCGGTCACCGCCCGCGCTGTTGTCAACGCCTCCGGACCCTGGGTAAAGCGGGTCTTGAATGATTGCCTGCGCCAACCCAGCACCGACAACGTGCGATTGGTAAAAGGTAGTCACATCGTTGTCCCACGCGCTTACCCAGGAGAGCACGCGTTCATACTCCAGAACGACGATCGACGAGTGGTCTTCATGATCCCCTATGAAAATGACTACACACTGATTGGTACCACGGACATGGTGGTGGAAAACGCACCTGAAATTCCGCAAGCCAGCGCCGAAGAAATTGCCTACTTATGCAGCGCGGTGAATCAATATATGTCGGCCCAGGTGTCGCCACAAGATGTAGTTTGGAGCTATGCAGGCGTGCGGCCTCTCTACGACGACGGGAGTCCGAATCCATCCTCGGTTACCCGCGATTACACTTTGCGACTGGATGCGGAGGCCGGAACTGCTCCGGTCTTATCGATATTCGGCGGCAAGATCACCACCTACCGAAAGCTCGCCGAACACGCTCTTGAAAAGCTCGCCCCGTGGTTTCCCAACATGAACCCGCCATGGACCGCTGAATCACCACTGCCCGGTGGTGAGTCGCCAGCAGCAAGCGAACATCCGGAAACATGGGGGGCACTGCCGAACGACCTCATCACCGCCATTCAAAATCGCCACGGCACGAGAATTCACCATGTGCTGCAAAGCGTGAACACCAAAGACGACCTTGGCGAGCATTTCGGCGCGAACCTCTATGCCCGGGAAATCGATTACATGATCGAGCACGAGTGGGCCGTAACCGCAGAAGACATCCTCTATCGCCGCAGCAAAGCCGGATTGCATATGACCGAATCGCAGCGCCAGAAGGTTGATCATTACGTTTCAAGTCGTTTCGCACGCTCTGAACAAAACCTTGATATGCGATAATTCGGCATGGCAATCAACGTCGTAATTCTGGCGGCAGGTCAGGGCAAACGCATGAATTCCGACTTGCCCAAGGTTCTGCATCGACTTGCAGGCGTGCCGCTCCTCAGCCATGTAATCACCGCCGCAAAGGCGTTGAAACCCAAGCGGATCTGCGTGGTTTACGGCCACGGCGGTGAACAAGTTCCGCGGGCAATGCAGAGCGACGATTTGATTTTTGTGCGCCAAAAGCAGCAACTCGGCACCGGGCACGCCGTCAAACAAACGTTGCCGTACCTTGATCCGCGTGCCGACACACTGATCCTGTATGGCGATGTACCGTTGATCACACCCGCGACGCTGAAAAAACTGGCTGCGGGAACCGGTGAGCGCTTGGCCCTATTAACCGCGAGTTTCGACAATCCAACCGGTTATGGAAGAATTTTGCGAGACGGGCGTGGGGCGGTCACCGCCATCGTTGAAGAAAAAGATGCAAGCCCTGAGCAACGGCGAGTCCGGGAAGGCAATACTGGATTGATGTTTTTGTCGACCAAGCGATTGTCCGCTTGGTTGGCGCGGCTATCCAACCGCAATGCCCAACGCGAGTACTATCTGACAGATATTGTTTCTCTCGCCTTACAGGACAAGGTGCACATCAAAACAGTCGCGCCGGCCGCGCTCTGGGAAATCTGCGGCGTCAACAGCCAGCGCCAACTGGCAGAGCTCGAACGCGCCTATCAACTTGAGGCCGCCAACCGCTTGCTTGATTCCGGCGTCAACCTTGCTGACCCGCGGCGTTTCGATCTACGCGGCCAATTGCACTGCGGACGCGACGTGCGCATTGATGTCAATTGTGCATTTGAAGGCCAGGTGCGATTGGGGGCCGGTGTCGAAATCGGTGCGAATTGCGTTATTCGCAACGCGGTCATCGGTGCCGGAACACGCGTCGCCCCCTTTTCGATGATTGATGAGGCGAAGATCGGCACCCGCTGTATCGTCGGCCCGTTCGCGCGGATCCGGCCGGCCACCACGCTGGCGGACGAGGTTCATATCGGCAATTTCGTCGAAGTCAAAGCATCTACGGTCGGCAAGGGCAGCAAGGCCAACCATCTTGCCTACATTGGAGATGCGCAGATCGGCCGCAATGTCAACGTAGGCGCCGGCACGATTACCTGCAATTACGACGGCGCGAACAAACACCGGACGGTGATCGAAGACGACGTCTTCATCGGTTCCGACACACAACTCATCGCGCCGGTGACGGTGCGGCGGGGCGCGACGATCGGCGCCGGCAGTACAATCACCAAAGGAGCGCCCGCGAATCAGTTGACCTTGTCGCGTTCGCGTCAGCTGTCGATTGCCAACTGGAAGCGACCGCGTAAAGCGGTGAAAGGCCGGTAACGATGTGCGGAATTGTCGCGGCCGTCGCCGGTCGTAACGTTGTACCGTTGCTACTGGAAGGCTTGCGGCGCCTGGAATACCGCGGCTATGATTCTGCTGGTGTTGCTATAGTTGTTGATGGGAAACTTCAGCGCCTGCGCAGCGCAGGGCGGGTTGCCGAACTCGCCGTCGCCAGCGAGCAGAGCAAACTGGCCGGTAACACCGGCATTGCTCACACGCGCTGGGCAACCCACGGTGCACCTTCGGAAAAAAACGCGCATCCGCACGTCAGTGGTGGCATCGCGGTTGTCCACAACGGCATCATCGAAAATCACGACGAGATCCGCACAAAACTGCGGGCCTGCGGCTATCGTTTTACCTCCGATACAGATACCGAGGTCATTGCGCACCTGGTTCACCAACGCGCGCAGGTGGCCAAAGACATATTTGCAGCGACTCGCGCAGCGGTTGCCGAGTTACAGGGTGCATTCGCCATCGCGGTGGTGCTCGAAAGCGAACCGGAGCGCGTCGTCGTCGCGCGTCAAGGCGCGCCGCTACTGTTGGGCGTGGGCGATGGCGAAATGTTTGCCGCGTCTGATGCCTCGGCACTTCTGCAGGTTACGCGGCGTATGATTTATCTTGAAGAGGGCGATGTCGTAGATCTGCAGCGAGACCATTTTGAGGTGCGCGAAGCCAGCGGCAAAAAGGTCGAGCGACCAATCCATCTAAGCGAATTGACTGCAGACGCGGTCGATCTTGGACCCTACCGGCATTTCATGCAGAAAGAAATTTTCGAACAGCCGGGCGCGCTCGCCAATACCCTCGAGATGGTTGTCAATGCGCAATCGCTTTCGCCGCAATTGTTTGGTGTCGAAGCGCCGGGGATATTTGCGGAAATCGACAGTGTGCTGATTCTGGCCTGCGGCACCAGCTATCACGCCGGGGTGGTCGCCCGGTACTGGATTGAGGCGATTGCAGGTTTGCCCTGCAGCGTTGAAATCGCCAGCGAATATCGCTATCGCGCATCCGTGCCGAACCCGCGTGCCCTGGTGGTGACCATTTCGCAGTCCGGGGAAACCGCCGACACCATCGCCGCGCTGAATTTCGCCCGCGAGCTGGGGCAGAAATCCTGCCTGTCGATATGCAACGTGCCCGAGAGCGCTCTTGTGCGGTTATCGGATTTGCGTTTCCTGACGCGCGCCGGCCCCGAAATCGGCGTGGCCTCGACCAAGGCCTTTACCACGCAGCTTGCCGCGCTCGTCTTGCTGACGCTGGTGCTGGCCAAGCTGCGCGGCCGCTTAAGCGCGGAGAAGGAACAGGAATTTATTCAAGCACTGCGACATTTGCCGGCAGCGTTGTCGCGCGTGCTACAGGTCGAACCGCAAATCAAGGAATGGGCGAAAAAATTTGCCGCCCACGATCATGCCCTGTTTCTAGGCCGTGGTATTCATTATCCGATTGCGCTTGAGGGCGCCCTCAAGCTGAAAGAAATTTCCTATATACACGCCGAGGCCTACCCGGCGGGCGAACTCAAGCACGGTCCGCTTGCGCTCGTCGACAAGGAAATGCCCGTGGTGGCGATTGCGCCGAACGACGCACTGCTGGAAAAACTTAAATCGAATATGCAGGAAGTGCGCGCGCGCGGCGGCCAGCTTTACGTCCTGGCCGATCAGGATTCCCGTCTTTCATCGAGCGAAGGCGTCGAGGTCATTACATTGACCGATCACGCCGGGATTCTGAGCCCGATTCTGCACACAGTACCGCTGCAGTTGCTGGCGTATCATGCGGCACTTGTGCGCGGTAACGATGTTGACAAGCCGCGTAATCTGGCGAAGTCCGTAACCGTCGAATAGCGCGCCGCGCGCGCCGTCCGGATTTACTTGCCGCTTTTTTCGAGCCGCTGCTGGCGGGCAAGGCGTATCAGGCCGTCGATGACGGGGATAACCTGCGGCACGCCAGGCGTCATGCTGCTCGATGTCAGGAATTTTCCGTCAACCACAATCGAGGGCGTGCCCTGGATGTCGTAATCCCTGGTCATCTTGCGCGCCAGTTCGACTTTGGCTTTAACCTCATCCGAGCGATAGATCGACATGAATTTTTCACTGTCGAGACCGTTTTTGGCAGCCCATTCCGCAATGACCTTTTCCTGACTCATGTAGAGGTCTTCGACGTGATAGCTGCGGTAGACCGCCAGATGCAGGCGGTCTACTTCTCCCATGGCTTCCAGCGCGAAATAGGTTTTCGCCAAAGGTACCCAGGTATCGTGTCGCACCACCGGCATGCGACGGAATGTGACATCTGCCTGCTTGCGTTTCAGCCAGCGGTCAAGGTGCGGTGCCAGTTCGTTGCAGTAAGGGCAGGCGTAAAAGAAAAAATCGATGACTTCTATGCGTTCACCGGTCTGCACCGGTTGCGGTTGCGGCAGAACGCGGTAATCGACATCGCGCCGGACCTGTTGCGCCGAGGCCGGCAATACAAAAACCGCCAGCGCCAGCCAGCACAACAGTGTGTATCCAAAGTGTCGCAGGTCGGGGCGCATGATTATTTTTGGCCGGC
>JANXSE010000236.1 GCA_025356695.1 Betaproteobacteria bacterium | reverse complement strand
TGGAACAGCCCGGGCAGTCTGTTCAACATGCAGATCATTCTGCGTGAGAACGGCGAATTCGTCTTCCAGTACAAAGACACGGTCAACGTGACGACCGGCCACGCGCAGATCGGCTGGGAGGTTTCCGCCACCGACTACGATATCTACAACTATTCGGGCTTTGGTACTCTTGCTTACAGCGCGATTCGTTTTTATCCGACGCCCGTCAAGCTCGGCGAATGGCGCATGGATGAATTGAGCTGGACCGGTGCCGCCGGCGAAGTGCTCGATACCTCGGGTAACGCGAGAAATGCGCAGGCGGTGAACGGCGCGGTGACTTCTGCAACGACGCCGGCGATTTCAGTCAATCCCGGAACCTGCCGTTACGGCAGCTTCGACGGCGTCAACGATCACGTTTTGTTGCCGGCAACATTTCCGAACATGACGCAGAGTTTTACCATCACAGCCTGGATCAACACGCAGGATCGCACGCGCTCGGGCCAACGCGTACTGGTTGACGATGAGACCAACACCGGCGGCTACGGCTTAAGCCTGGGCGACGGCGGCGCCGGCATATTGCGCTTCTACAGCCGCGCATCCACGCCGGTGATACTTGATACCGCGGCGGTGATTCAAAACAACCTGTGGTACTTCGTCGCCGCAGTTGCCGATATCGCCGGCGGTATCAAATCGATGTACGTTTACGACGCCTCGGGCACCTTGCTGACCAGCGTCAGTGCGGCCTTTACCGGCGCCTGGGGTACTGATGTGGGGGCGGCATCAATCGGCGGCGAGACCAGCGCCTCATCGGAAAACACGTTCAAGTTTTTCGGCT
This sequence comes from Betaproteobacteria bacterium, assembly GCA_025356695.1. Next base: position 4,222 of record JANXSE010000236.1, on the reverse strand, counting down.
TTATGGATGAAGTCAAAGTGCTGAGCGGCGCGGTGCCGCAAACAACGCTCGACATCCTCGCGCGCGAAACGCATCTCTGCCCGGTCACCGGCGCAACGCTCGGCGGCTTCAATGTGTTCGAATCAAGCACGCCGGCGGGATATGTCGCCGGTTATATCAAAACCAAAACCGCCGGACGTCGTTTCGACACCACGACCGGCAATCTCGCCATCGTTGCGCTGTCGGCCGGCGTGATCGACAACGTTTTCAACAACACGGTCAAGGTTGAAGTGCTGAACGCCGCGGCCGGCGGTGCGCTCGACACCAGCGGCTGCAATGCGGCATGGCCGGTGGTGGCGACGCTGGCCAATCAGGCCGTCAGCGGCGGACGCGTCAGTTTGACGACCATTCCGCAGATCAATGCCGTTGCATATCCGAATCTCAAAGTGCGCGTCAGTTTTCCGGCGGCCGGTGCGGTGACCCGTTACGGCTGTTCGAACGATGCATTTGCGCTGCGGCCGGACAGTATTGTCATGAACAACGCGACGCACGCCGACTGGCAGACCGCGGGGGCTGCAACAACGCTGAACAATCTCGTTGTTGCAGGCGGCCAGGTGCACAAAGCGGGCCGCAACTTTTCGCTCACCGCTTCAGCCAAGGACGCGCTGGGCAGCGCAATTGCCAATTACGCCAGCAGCCCGGCAGGCGGCGTCAGCGCATTGCAACTGCCGAGCGGCTGCGCCGCCTGCGTGCCCGGCACCGTCACGGCCGGCAGCTGGTCGGGCACCGGTACGATAACGTCCAGCAACGTCAGCTACAGCGAGGTCGGTGCGATTACCATGCATCTGGAAGACCGCAGTTTCGCCAGCATTGATGCGGCGGACTCGACGACGGGTGAGCGCTACGTCGATTCCAATCCGGTTGCGGTCGGGCGTTTCGTGCCTGATCACTTTGATGTGGCCACACTGGTAACACCGGTGTTCCGTACCTTCGGTACAACGGACGCATCCTGCAGCGCAGGGGCGGCGCCGCGGCGCTCGTTTACCTACCTCGGCCAGCGCTTCGGTTACGCGACGCTGCCGCAGGCGACCATTATTGCGCGCAATTTCGCGAATGCGACGACGGTGAATTACCAGGGCGCGTTATGGAAACTCGGCAGCGGCGCCGGTGTTGCCGCCGTGGCGACGTGCAATACGGTGACTTGCACGCTGAACAGCACACTGGGCACGACATCGTTCAACAACGCCTACACCTACACATTGAGTCCGGCAGTGGGGGCGGTGTGGGATACCGCACTGCCGGTCACGGGCATACCGTCGGTGGCGTCGAACAGCAATGGTACGGGCACACTGAGTTTTACCAGCGGCGATCAGCTCGCCTTCAGTCGCCCGGCGGCGCCGGTGGCGGATTTTACGGCGACCATTAATTCATCGCTGGCGCTGAGCGATGCGGCGGAGGGCGCGACGCAAACGGTTACGACGACAAATCCCGCCGCCTTCAACACCATTGCATTTGATGCGACATTCGCCGGTCCGCCTGCGCAGATCAATCGTTTTTTCTTCGGCCGCCTGCGGCTCGACAATGCCAACGGCTCGCAGCTCCTGGCGATGCCGGTGCCGATGAAGACGCAGTACTGGAACGGCACGGCCTTCGTCGCCAATGCGTACGACAACTGCACGACGATTGCGCTTGCCAACGTTTCTCTGGGAAATTACCAGCGCAATCTGAATGCGGGTGAAACGGTGGTGACGGTCGGCGGCGCGTTCAGCGCCGGGGCCGGTTCCTTGCGGCTGTCCGCGCCTGGTTCCGCCAACAACGGCAGTGTCGACGTTTCGGTCAATCTCACCGCAGTAGCGGCGGGCGCCTCATGCACGGCGGGCATGCCGGCGAGCACCGGCGCCAACCTGACCCATTTGCAGGGTTTTTGGTGCACGCCGCCGGGGACTTATGCGAGCGACCCGACCGCGCGAGCCACCTTCGGGGTATACAAGAACGCCACACCGTTTATTTACCAGCGGGAAAACTTCCAATAAGGTTCCATGCCTCTGCGCCGGTCTATAATTGACACTGCTGGCGCCTTAATTTACGTTCAAAAAGTTCAGTCTGGAATCATCCAAATGAGTGCGTGGTTCAAGGGGAAAAGGCAGCCGGGCTGGCTCGCAGTCGGCTTGCACGGGGATCATATTGATCTGGTGCATGTCCGTCGCATGGCCAATGGCCGCCCGGAAATCCTGTTGTGCGACACGTACCGCACCGAAGGTTCCGAAGCCGATGCGCTGGTGCGGCTGCGCAAGGAACTCAAGCTCGACCAGTATCGCTGCACCACCTTGCTCAGGTTCGCCGACTATCAGATGCATTCGCTCGACGCGCCGAGCGTGCCGGCTGCCGAACTGAAGAATGCAGTGCGCTGGCGCGTCAAGGATGTGATCGACTACCCGCTCGAACAGGCGACTGTCGATGTGCTCGACGTTCCCGTCGACAAAAACGGCACTTCACGCAATCACTCCGTCTACGCCATAACGGCGCGCAACGAATTCGTCGAACGCACGCTCAAGCCGTTTAACGAGGCAAATCTGCCGCTTGAGGCGATCGATATCCCTGCGCTTGCGCAGCGGAACATCGCTGCGTTGTTCGAGCAGGCGGGACGCGGCCTGGCGACGCTGGCGTTTCACGAAGAATGCGGCAAGCTGACCTTCACCAGCGGCGGCGAAGTGTATCTGACGCGGCGTATCGAAATTACACTGGCGCAGATCATGGAAGCGGACGTCGAGCGCAGAAACCAGAATTTCGAGCGTATCGCACTGGAACTGCAGCGTTCGCTGGATCATTTCGACCGGCAGTTCAATTACGTACCGGTATCCAAACTGATGCTGGCGCCGTTACCCGCCGATATCGGCTTGCAGCAATACCTCGCTGCCAATATTTACGTGCCGGTTGAAACCATGGATCTGGCTGCAGTAATGGATTTCCCGGCGGTGCCCGAGCTCAAACACGCGGCGCGGCAGGCGCAGTGTCTGGCGACGATCGGCGCGGCATTGCGCGACGAGACGGCGGCCTCATGAGCCAGCAGGTCAATCTTTACAATCCGCTGTTCCGGAAAAAAGGTTTTTCTGCAACCTCGGCGAATGCCATGCTGGTTGGCGTCGGTATTGCGATTGCGTGCACCGCGGTCTACGGCGTTTATCAGGATAACCGTACCAGAGAAGTCGCGCGTCGCGCCCAGGATGTTGCGCAGCAGGTGACCGATGCGACGGCGACGCGCGATAAACTCGCCGCACAACTTGCGCAGCAGAAACCGAATGGCGAACTGGCTGCGGAATTGAATCAGCTCGAAGTGCGCTTGAAGGGCCGCCAGGATATTGTTGAAGCGCTTAACAGCGGCGCCGTCGGCACGACTGGGGGTTTTTCCCAGTATATGCAGGCGTTTTCGCGGCAGACCGTGAGCGGCCTGTGGTTGACCGGTTTTGACATTGCGTCTTCCGGCAATGAGTTTACGATCGAGGGCCGCGCCTTGAGCGCCGACCTGCTGCCGCTTTATCTGACGCGGCTGAATGCAGAAAAAACACTTCAGGGCCGGCAGTTTGCCGCGATGCGGATCAATCAGCCGCAGCCTGAACCGGTGAGCGCTGCGGCAGCTGCAGCAAAGGCGAAGGAAGAGCCGAAAGGCGCTGCGGACGGCAAAGCCGCGGCGGTTGCCAGGGACGCCAAAGCCGCCGCACCGGCGCAGCCGCGTTATCTGGAATTCAGCATATCGACCACTGATCTGGCGGAGCCCGCGCAAAAAACACCCGTTGCTGTCGCCGCGCCGGCGGCCGCACCGCAGGCGCAGAGCGGTCCGAGCACCGCGGCGGTGCTGGATGCCGCCATGCGCGCGGGCGGCGGCAAGGCGGAGGCGGCGAAATGAAAGAGGACTGGAAAAAATACGCGGCGCGCATAGACGCCTTGTCGCTGCGCGAGCGGTTGATGGTGTTCGGCGCGGCGATTCTGTTACCGGTGTATTTGATATTTGCTTTGTTCGTCGAGCCGGCGCAGAAGCGTGAAACGCTGCTGGCGATGCAGGCGCGTCAGCAGCAGACCGAACTGCAGGTTCTGCAGCAGCAGGTGCAGGCGCTTGAGCAGCGCTTGGCTGACCCCGACAGCGCGGCGCGCACGCGCCGTGCCGACTTGCAGGGCCAGATTGCGAACATAGACGATAGTTTGAAAAGCATGCAGCAAAGCCTGGTGCCGGCGCAGCGCATGAATG
>JANXSE010000215.1 GCA_025356695.1 Betaproteobacteria bacterium | reverse complement strand
ATGGCAAAGGCGGCATAGAATGAAATCTTCGGCGCGCCCCGCGTTGCTCACTACCGTGGACTGCGCTTCGCCGTTAACAACCCGCCCGGATTCCACTTATAAATCGGGGAAAGTTGTTCAAACAAACGGGACCACTTCTCCCAAACAACTACAGCCACTTTCGTGGCTGTAGGATTTGCCGCCTGAAGAGTTGCCCCTTCAGTTCGGCGAGTAGAACAGGTTCTGGCAGTAAGATAGCAAAATGCCTTCTAAGTTGCAATTAACCAATTGTAAGTATTGATGACAGAATCATGTAGGACATACGTAAAAAACGAAAAAATGCAACAAAACAATACTTCTGCAATATTCATGTCAGTGCACACTAACAATGGCATTTATAGAAATATGGGCATTAATTAACGATATTCAATAGATCAGAATTCCAAACACAGTTGCACCCATTTACCAGTTTCACCCTTTGCCGCGATCAGGCGCAGTAGCGCGATGATCTGCGCTATCAGAATTTCACGCTGTCGCGTTAGTCCGCCGATATGTCAGGCGCTTGCCGCTGATGCCTTTCAGCAATGCGGCGGTGCGATCTGAATCCGAGAATCCAACCTTCGTCCATTTGCCGTCGATCTTGACGTTGGTTTCGCGGTGGTTGTAGCGGAAGTCGAATTCCGAAACATAACGCTGCAAATGTTGCGGGCTAACATGATGGAAGGTGCCAACGATGCCGCGCTTGAGGATGCTGAAAAATCCTTCAATAGTGTTTGTGTAAACGTCACCACGCACGTATTCGCCAGCCTCATGGTTCACGGTCTCATGGCTGGCAAACATCGGTTTCAAAGCGCGCAGCGGGCGCTCTCCGTCCGTCATAAGACGAATCTTGCCAGCATTGATTTGCGATTCGATGATCGGCTTAAGGTTCTTAACGTTGACGCTAGGAATATGGAAAGAGCGAACGCTACCACCACGTTCAACCAGAGAAAAGACGCACTCTTTACCGACGCCGCCGATATTGCCCTTCGTGCGCTTGCTGGCGTGCTTGTTACGCTCTTTGCCGCCAACATAGGTGGCATCGGCCTCAACCGTAGCGCCGCCCGCCCCAAACATGCCACCGTCGTTCTTCATGGCCTCGCGGATACGGTGCGACATGAACCACGCGGTCTTGTATTGAACGCCAAGCGAACGCTGCAATTGGTGGCTGGAGCAACCTTTTTTGCTGGAGCAGATCAAATAGACGGCAAGCATCCACTGATGAAGCGGAACCTTGGAACGCTCAAATACGGTGCCGACAGTCACGGAGAACTGTTTTCGGCAATCCTTGCACTTCCACAAGCCGACGCGATGCGCTTTGCCGTTGAGTGCGTAGTGATCTTTATTTACACTGCCGCAATGCGGGCAGATCGGGCCGTTAGGCCAACGAATGGACTCAAGATATGAACGCGCTTTATCAGCGTCTTGAAATTGCGGTTGGTTAAGTATCGCTTCGGCCATGACTGTTTCTCCAGTGTATGGACGAAAGATACGCTGCCTATTTGGGTTTGTCAACTACACCATTCCCCCCTTGAGGGGGAGGATTGAGGTGGGGGGCGTTACCAGATGACCCCCCATCCCTGCCTTCCCCCTCAAGGGGGGAAGGAGAAAACCAAATGACCCTGCTCGCTTAAAGGATGCAGGCGGGTCGCCTGCGCTACGTCCGCGGATCGTCGTGCCCGGTTGCATTGCCGGCGTCTGCAGTCTGTGAGGCCTGCGTGCCTATCGGCAGATCGACGCCGAGTTCGCGCGCAAACTCCAGCACCAGATGCAGATCCTTGCGCAGGTTGGGCAGCGGCGCGCCCGGCGCGCTTGCCTCCAGCATGCCTTTCCAGCGCGGCCCGAGATCGTGCCAGACCTGCAACACGGTGCTGTTGGCGAGCCCCTCTTTCAAAACGTTCTTCATCACTTCAGGTTCTACGCCGCCGGTAATGCCGAGCGAGAGACCTTCGAGCAGCGCCATGACGTTAAGACCGAAGACGAGCTGATGCGCGAGTTTGGCGGCCTGACCGGCGCCGACTTCGCCGGTGCGCGTGATCTGATTGGCGAACACGCGCAGCACCGGCAGTGCGCGCTCGAGCGTGGCTTCTTTGCCGCCGACCATCAGACTTAGCGTGCCTTCGCGTGCAGCGAGGATGCCGCCGGAAATCGGAATGTCGAGAACTTCGGCGTTGTTCTTCGCCAGCTCGGTGGCGATGTGTTTGACCGGTGCGGGGCCCAGCGTGCTGCCGATGGCGAGTATCGCGCCGGGCCGGCAATGATTCAGTATGCCGTTTGTGCCGAAGACGATCTCGTCGGTCTGTGCGTGGTTCAGCACAAGGCTGATGACGATGTCGCTGTGCTGTGCGACTTCGGCCGGCGAGGTACAGGCGGTGGCGCCGAGCTTTTGCAATTCGGCCATCGGTTCGCGGCGCACGTCATGGACAGCGACGGCGTAACCGGCCTTGAGCAGCAGTTCAGCGATCGGACGGCCAAGCGCACCGAGTCCGATCACGCCGGCGGTCATGTTTTCCACGATGATTATTCGGCCTTGATGCCGGCGTCTTTGATCACTTTGGCGTAACGCGGAATCTCGGCGCGCAGGAAGCTGCCGAATTCCTCCGGTGAGTTGCCGATGATGTCTACACCCATGCCGACGAGCCGTTCGCGCGTTTCATTCTGGTTGACGACGCGGACGATGTCGCGCTGAATGCGGGTCGCCAGTTCGGCCGGCATGCCGGCGGGCCCGAGCACGGCAGACCACGTCGCGATTGAATACCCCTTGATGCCGGATTCGGCCACGGTCGGAATCGACGGCGCCAGCGGCGAACGCGTTGCCGCGGTGTTGGCGAGTCCGCGCAGTTTTCCCGATTGCACATAGGGCAGGGCGACCGGCAGGTTGCCGAACATGATCGGAATCTGGCCGCCGATGGTGTCGGTGAGCGCCGGGTTTTCGCCTTTGTAGGGCACGTGGTTCATTCGGGTGCCGAGCGCGGCGGCGAGCAGTTCGCCGGCCATGTGCGGCGACGAGCCGATGCCGCCGGAGCCGAAGGTCAGTGCGTTGGCACCGCCCTTTTTTGCCAGCACCACAAATTCGGCGAAGGTCTTTGGCGGAAATGACGGATGCACCACCATCAGCAAGGGCGACGAGCCGGCGAGCGTGATTGGCGTGAAATCTTTGGCCGGATCGTACGGCGCCTTGCTGTAGAGTGCCGGCGCGACGGCGATGCTGGTCTGCGGCGTCAGCAACAAGGTGTAGCCGTCGGGAGCGGCCTTGGCGACGATTTCGCCGGCGATCATGCCGCTTGCCCCCGGCCGGTTGTCGACGACGACGGTCTGCCCCCACAACTCGCCGAGTTTTTGCGCGACGATGCGCGAGACAAGATCGGTGGCGCCGCCGGGCGCGAAGCCGACGACGATGCGCGGCGACTTGGCAGGAAAACCCTGCGCGTCGAGATTGCCTGTGTTCAATGCCAGCAGAGTGCCGGCCAACGCGCAGATGCGGAAAAAATTCATGTGCTATCTCCCCTCAGCGGCTGCCTCCCGGACGGGGCAGCATTTTTGAATGACGGACAGTATACGACGAAGCGCCGACGGATTTGAGGAGGCGCGCACAGGGTTTCATACCCAAATCGCCGCTACAATGTTGTCCAATGCAGCCGCATTAATATGCGCGGCGACAAATCGATCGGGGGAGAGCGGTGGCAGGCGACAAAACGCAACGCAGCGCGCTTTACGCGAGTGCCGGCAGACGGCTGATTCACTATGAAGTCGACACCGATCGCGCTACGCTGAGCGAACGCGTTACGCTGGTGCTGCCTGCCGATGTGCAATACGCATGGCCGCATGCGACGGGGCGCTGGTTGTACGTGGCCTGCAGCGACGGCAATCCGGATTCCTCCGGCAGCATGCATTTCGTCTGCGTGCTCGGCATCGACGGCGTTACCGGCGCTTTGCGGCCGCACGGGGAACCGCTCAGCCTGCGCTGGCGTCCGCTGCACATCACCACCGATATCCATTCAGAGCATCTTGCGATCACCTATAACGTGCCGAGCAGCGTGAGCGTGCATCGCATTAATGCCGATGGCGGCATCGGTGCCGAGGTCGCGCAGCCGGCATCGCTGGATTTCGGCGTTTATGCGCACCAGGTGCGTTTCGCGGCCTCGAACACGCGCGCGATCGTGGTGACGCGCGGCAACGATGCCGAAGCCGGCAAGCCCGAGGACCCCGGGGCGCTCAAGCTGTTCGATTACCGGCAGGGCCGGCTGGCGAACCGGGCGAGCATCGCGCCCGGCGGTGGTTATGGTTTCGGCCCGCGGCATGTCGATTTCCATCCGGCGCTGCCGCGCGTGTATGTTTCTCTCGAGCGCCAGAACAAGCTGCAGGTCTTCGATTTTACCGGCGAGGTGCCGGGGGCGGCGCCGCTGTATTCGGCCGGCACGCTTGCGGACAGTCGTCACGACAACCCCGCGCAGAAGCCGGGCACCGTGCACGTGCATCCGGACGGGCGTCATCTCTACGTCGCCAACCGCGCGCGTGCCAGCAAAGAAGTTGACGGTCGCCGTGTCTTTGCCGGCGGCGAAAACAACATTGCCGTCTACGCGCTTGACGCCGTCAGCGGCACGCCGACGCTGATTCAGAATGCGGATACGCATGGCATCGCGCCGCGCACTTTTGCCATTGACGCGGGCGGGCGGCTGCTGGTCGCTGCCAGCCTGATGCCGATGCTCATGGCGGGCGCCGATGGTGTGACGCGCGTCGAAGCCGGCCTCACGATATTCACCATCGGCAACGACGGCCGGCTTACCTTCGTGCGCAAGCACGACATCGATACCGGCGATGGCCAGTTGTTCTGGATGGGCATGGTCGCGCTCTGCGGCGCCGGTCCGGACCAGGGCATTAACACGCTATGAAGGCGCAGGCGTTTGTACTGCGCGCATCGGCCGGGGTGTTGCTGCTGGCCGGCGCGGCGTTTGCGCAGACGAATTACCCGCTCAAACCGGTGCGTATCATTGTGCCGACCGCCACCGGCGGTCCCGGCGACGGCATTGCGCGGCTGCTGGCGCAGGGGTTCACCGAACGGCTGGGCAAACAGGTGGTGGTGGAGAACCGCACCGGTGCCGGTACCATGATCGGCAGTGAACTCGTGGCGAAGGCGCCGCCTGACGGGCATACGCTCCTGATCGGGCTTTCCACGCTGGCGACCAATCCCACTGCTTACAAAAAAGTACCCTACGATGCGGTGAAGGATTTCGCGCCTGTCACACAGGCGCTGAGCATGGCGAACCTGATGGTGTCGCACCCGACACTGCCGGCGCGGAACGTGCGCGAACTGATTGCGCTGGCACGCGCGCGACCGGGCGAAATTCTGTATGGCTCTTCCGGTATCGGCACCAATCCGCATCTGACCATTGAATTGTTTTCGAACATGGCGGGCATCCGTTTCACGCATGTGCCGTACAAAAGCTCGACCAGCATCATCGACCTCGTCGCCGGGCAGATTGCGTTGTCGTCGTCACCACTGCTGCTGGCATTGCCACACGTGCGGGCAGGACGTTTGCGCATGCTCGGCGTGACCAGCACGACGCGCGTGGCACCGGCACCGGATATTCCCACCGTCAGCGAGAGCGGTCTGCCGGGGTTCGAATCGGTGCAGTGGTACGGCCTGCTGGCGCCGGCAGGCACGCCGCGCGACATCATTGAGCGCCTGCATCGCGAAGCGGTGGCGATTTTGCGCGCGCCCGAAGTCAGGGCGCGTCTCGGTGGTGAAGGCGCCGATATCGTCGCCGGTACGCCCGACGAGTTCGCCGCGCTGTTGCGCCGCGAAATCGAGAAGTGGGCGCATGTGGCAAAGGCCGCGGGGATTGTTCCCGAATAACTCAAGTATCATCGCGTTTCTTAATTTTCGACTTCGCAGCACCGTAGTCCGGAAGGAGCGCAGCGTATTCCGGGGTGCGCTACCCCGGATACCATTTCATTCCATCCGGGCTACAGGCCCGTGGAGATTTTAATTTTCCGCTTTTAATGGAGACATTATGGAAGCCCGTTTCAAAATCCTGCCCGACCGCATGCCGCCAATCCCCACCGAGAAGATGACCGATGCGCAGAAGAAGGTCGCCGCCGACATCATCGCCGGCCCGCGCGGCAAGGTCGAAGGCCCGTACTGGCCGATCATCCGCAGTCCCGGTCTGGCCGACGGCCTGCAGAAAGTCGGTGAGTACTACCGCTATCGCTGCGGGCTCGACCGCAAGTTGAATGAAATGGCGGCACTGATGGCTTCGCGCGCGTGGACACAGCAATTCGAATGGGACGTGCACATTCTGCAGGCGCTCGACGCAGGTATGACCAAGGATCTGGCGAATGCAATTGCCGAAGGCCGTCGTCCGGCGAAGATGACGGACGACGAAGCGGTGCTTTACGACTTCGTCACTGAGGTGCTGGCGACCAAGGGAGCGAGCGACACGACTTATGCGGCGACGGTGGCGAAGTTCGGCGAATCGGGCGTGGTGGATATTCTCGGCATCGTCGGTTATTACGCGACGCTGGCGATGATCATGAACGTCGCGCGCACACCGCTGCTCGAAGGCCGGCCGCATCCGATTGTGCCTTTGCCGGTGCAACTGGGGCAGATCGAGGGTTCGCCGACGCGGGGGCGCTAAGTAGCGCAGGCGACTCGCCTGCATTCAGTGCGCACCCTGCGGACCAGGCGGTTATTCCGGTCGAATGTTCGCAACGCGGATCAGCTTTGCGTATTTGTCGATTTCGCGCGCGAGAAAGGCACCGAGTTCCTGCGGCGTGCCGGTGCTGACTTCGGCGCCGGTGTCTTCGATGCGTTTTTTCGCATCGGGCTGCGCGAGGCCGCGTTGCGCTTCGGTATTTAATCGCGCAATCACATCGGCGGGCGTGCCGGCGGTGGCGAAAAGACCGACCCAGCCGACCAGATCGTAGCCGGGCACGCCGGATTCGGCGATGGTCGGAATGTCCGGTGTCACGGTGAAGCGTTTCGGCCCGGTGGTGGCGAGCACGCGCAGCTTGCCGGCATTCATCAGTTCCATCGTCGCCGGCCCGCCGGTAAACGCAAAACTGATCTGTCCGCCGAGCAGATCGGCGAGCGCCTGCGTGCCGCCTTTGTACGGGATGTGTATCGTGCGCACGCCAGCCAGCATGTTGAGCAGTTCACCGCAGATATGCGCAGGGCTGGCAATGCCGGCCGAACCGAACGTCAGCTGGCCGGGTCGCGTTTTTGCCAGTGCAACGAGATCGCGCACATTCTTCACCGGCAATGACGGGTGCGTGACCAGCACCAGCGGTGTGGTGAAAATCAACGTGACAGGTGCCAGATCACGGCGCGCGTCGTAGGGCAGAGATTTATAGAGACTGAGATTAGTGGCGAGCGAAGAATTCGTTACCAGCAGCGTGTGACCGTCGGCGGGTGCCTTGGCGACGATGTCGGTACCGACGTTGGTGGCGCCGCCGGGCCGGTTGTCCACCACCACCGGCTGGCCGAAGGATTCGCCGAATTTCTGCGCGACGACGCGCGCGGCGTTGTCGTTGGCGCCGCCGGGTGCGAAGGGCACGACGATGCGGATGGCGCGTTGTGGAAAGTTTTGCGCACCGACTGGAAACGTCACGATTAGTCCAATCGATGCGATGGCAAATTGTCGGATCAACATGCGGCCATTTTACTGTTGAGTTGCACCTTCCCCCCTTGAGGGGGAAGGCTGGGATGGGGGGGTAATTGTAACGTCGTACCCCCCACCTTAGTCCTCCCCCTCAAGGGGGGAGGAGAGTTAATCGGGAAGACGGCGTAGTATGCGGCGTGAAAACAAATCGGAGGGAAACTGCATGGCAAGCACACGCAAACCGGCCAAGACCCAATCAAAATCACTCGCCGACCGCATCGCCCAGCGCCGCGGCAAGCGTTATCCGGCACACGCCTTCATCGCCGAGCATTTTCCCGATTACATGGAAGTGCTGCTCGATCTCGATTACGTCATCCGCGAGAAGCCGCGGCGCTTCAACGAGAAGATGCACGAGTTGTTTCACATCATCGCGCTGGCGGTCGAGATGTCGAACCCGCCGAACCAGCCGCATCTGCGCCAGCATCTGAAGAAGGCCCTGCAGATGGGCTGGAAGCCCGCGGAAATCGCCGAGGCGCTGATGGTCTGCGTCAATCCCTGCGGCATGAAGGTGCTGACGTACGGGGTGACCTGCATGCTGGAGGCGATGGAAGAGATCAAGGCGGAGAAGGCGGCGGCGCGAAAATCACGCGCGTAGAAGTCGCAGAGCAGGCCCGCGGTGTAGGGTGCGCACCGCGCACCGTTCACAGCCGTACTGCGTGCGCGATGCGCACCCTACGGCGTTCAGCCGCCCGGATCGGCCTTGATATCGGCGTCCTTGATCAGCTTTGCCCATTTCACCAGCTCGCGTGAAATGAAGGCATTGAATTCTGCCGTCGAGTTGCCGACCGGATCGGCGCCCTGCGCGGCGATCTGGCTGCGCACTTGCGGGTCTTTCAGAGTGGCGACGATATCGCGATTCAGTTTGGCGACGATCGCCGCCGGTGTGCCGGCCGGGGCGAGGATGCCGTACCACGAGGTGATTTCATAACCGGGCACGCCGGCTTCGCTCATGGTCGGCAGTTGCGGTGCCGCCGACGAACGGCGGATGCTGGTCACGGCGAGCGCATTGAGGCGGCCGCTGTTGATATGCGGCAGCGCCGAGGGCAGTGTGGCGAAATACATTTGCACCTGCGCCGAAATCACACCGGTCAGCGCAAAGCCGCCACTCTTGTAGGGCACGTGCACCATCTGCGTGTGCGTTACGCTGCGGAAGAGTTCCGCGGCCAGATGCGTGGCGTTGCCGATGCCGGACGAAGCGTAGTTGAACTGGCCCGGCTTTGACTGGATCAGCGCGATCAGTTCCTTCACCGTGCGCGCCGATACCGACGGATGCAGCACCAGCGCGTTGGGAAGTTCGGCCGACAGCGTGATCGGGATAAAGGCGCGCTGTGTGTCGTAGGGCAAATCACGTGTCAGTGCAGGATTGATCGTATGCGCGGCATTGGCCTGAAACAGCGTGTAGCCGTCGGGCGCGGACTTCGCTGCAATGGTGGTGCCGATCACGGTACCGGCGCCCGGGCGGTTGTCGATCACCATCTGCTGGCCCCACAGCTCGCTCAACTTGTGCGCCAGTGCGCGGCCAAGCAAATCGCCGGAGCCACCGGGGCCGGCGGCGACAATCAGGCGCACGGGTTTGTTGGGGTAACTGATTTGAGCAACCGCGGAGGTTGCGGCAAAGCAGAAAACGGCTACGGGTAAAACAATTCGTGGATTACTGAAGAATTGCTCAGGTTTCCGCGTGCCCGGGCAACGCTCAGGCAGCAACTGTCTCGACTTTCGAAGGCAACTTGCTGAGCAGGAGGTCTTTGAGCTGGACTTTTCTGCTCGCATTGTCGATATCGATGCCTACCAGATTGCCGCCAGCATCGTAGTCGAGCAGAACGCCTTCCGAAATCTCTCGGGATTCAACGCTCGGCTTTTCCGACAAATCGATGTACAGCGAATCCGTCTCCGGGTGGTAATTCAGTTTCATGGCTTAAACCCTCGATCTGGAAAGGCATTATGAATGGTTACTTTATCCTCAAGCGTTACGACTCTCAAGTGGCGTCCTTCCAGCTCCGCCAAAGGCGCCCAAAAGCGGTAGCGGTTGCCTTCCTGGCGCTCCGAATAAACGGGATTTTCAACGACCCGCGCGCACCATTCCTTTTGCAGATAGGGGCGCTTGCGCAGAACTTCATTTTCAAAGTATTCGGTAAACTGAAATGTCACCATACCGTAGAGTATAACGGCCATCAGGAAGAGAAATGGTCAATCCACTTTCGCGCCCGATAACCGCACGACTTTTTCCCATTTCCCCATTTCACTTCTAAGATGGGAGGCGAGTTGCGCCGGCGACGAACCGACCGGTTCGATGCCCTGCGCCTGCAATTTTTCGCGCACATCACCGGTGGCGAGTATCGCCACGAGTTGTGCGTTTAATTTATCAATCACCGCTGCCGGCGTGCCGGCCGGAGCGAGCAACGGATACCACGTCGACGCGTCGTAGCCTGGTACACCGGCTTCGGCGATGGTCGGCACGTTCGGCAGGGCCGGCGCGCGGCGGCTGCCGGAAACGCCGAGCGCCGTCATGCGGCCGCCCTGGATGTGCTGCAGCACTCCGGGCATGGTCGGAAACCACAACGAGACCTGGCCCGAGAGCAGATCGGCGGTGGTCTGGCCGATGACTTTGTACGGCACGTGGGTCAATTCGATGCCCGCCATGCTGCGGAAGAGTTCCATCGCCAGATGGCCGGAACTGCCGCTGCCGGTGGAGGCGTAATTGATCTGTCCCGGTGCCTTCTTCGCCAGCGCAATCAGTTCGCGGATGTTTTTCGCCGGCAGCGACGGGTGCGCCACCAGCACGTTGTGCGCGTTGACCAGCAGCGTCACCGGCGCGAAATCCTTCAGCGGGTCATAGGGCAGCGATTTGTAGAGGCTGGCGTTGACCACCACGGACGCACTCGACATATAGATCGTATAACCGTCGGGCGGCGATTTGGCGACGAGCTCGGCGCTGACATTGCCGCCGGCGCCGGGCCGGTTGTCGATCACCACCTGCTGGTTCCACGCCTCGGACAGTTTTTGCCCGACGAGGCGCGCGACCAGATCAACGCCGCCGCCGGCAGCGAAGGACACGACGAGGCGGACGGGGCGGGCTGGGTAGGTTTGGGCGTGAGCGGTTGCAGTTGCAGCTAACGCAGTTGAAAGAACGCAGACGGTGCGGAGAATTCGATGCATTGTTTTTAACGGTGCGCTTTCGGCAGTCTCGACAGCGAAGAGCGCGTCTCGCGTGGAAAAAGGGAAACTGCTGGTTTTAAAATGCGCGACTGACCATCAGCCAGTGACTTTTTCCAGGGGTTGAATCTTCGCAACGATTTTTTTCAGCAATTTTTCAGACACAGCCAGGTCGTATTGTGCTTGCACATGCAGCCACGATTCCGCGCTGCCGCCGAGCGCTGCCGCCAGCCGCACGGCCATATCGGCGCTGACGCCGTTTTTACCGTTCAACAGATTTGACAACGTGACACGGGTGACGCCGATTCGCCTGGCAAAATCTGTCACCGTGATGCCTGTGCCGTTAAAAATACCGTCCCTCAAGACCTCTCCCGGATGGGGCGGGTTATGCATGCGCGTCATGTCCTGCTCCTAGTGATAGTCCTGATAATCCAAAAGCACCGCATCTTCACCCTGAAAAACGAACGTCAGGCGCCAGTTGCCGTTAACCCACACAGACCAGTGTCCGGTCGTCAGGCGGTGCAGCTTCCAGCCGGGCAGCGCCATGTCATGTGCGGATTTCGCGCCATCAAGCTTGGCAAGTTGCATGCGCAGTCGACTGGCGTGGGACGGCTGAATGCCAGCCTTGCTGCCTTTCCTGAAATACTGCTCAAGCCCTTTGTGCTTGAAAGTGCGGATCATTGGCGCAGTGTAAATAGACTATTGACGGTAGTCAACCGGAACGACGTCACCGCCAGTGGCGATGAACGTGGCGAAGCGAATCCGTGCAGGGGGGGGCTTGCGTCACGACCGTTCAATTGAAAAAACGGCCGCAAGCAGTCGGCAAATCGAGTAACTTGCTCAAACATGGATGTTCCAGGTGTGTGTGCGCCGCATACCATGAATCGATTCGGCGGTGGTCTGGCCGATGAC
>JANXSE010000211.1 GCA_025356695.1 Betaproteobacteria bacterium | reverse complement strand
TGTTCCTTGGTCAGGCCCATCAGCTTGCCGGCGCCGACCACCGACGCTATGCCGAGTACGGTCGAGTGGTCGAGACCCAGCAGACGCGTGTTGAGTACATCGATGATTTTGCCGAAGACTTCATAGGTGAGCACCGTAGCGGTGATCAGATCGCGGCCGCTTTTGCCGTTGAGTTCGGCCGGCGTGAGCAGTGCAGCGAGCGAATCGCTCGGGTGCCCGCTGCCGCCGCTGCTGATGAAGCCGTCGTTGAAATCGAGGTAACGGATCATCACGCCGTTGGCGAACACCGCCATCTCCGGCGTAGTCTTCTGTCCCGTGCACATCACCGTCGCCGAATGTTTGGCACTGACGTTGTCGGCAAGTTTTTGCGCAATGCGCGCTGGTCCCGCCGTGTGCCCGCCGATGGCGCAGCCGATGGTATCGAGAACGATGCGTTTGGTGGTGCGCGCAACCTCTGGCGGGATGTCTTCGTATTTGAGATTGACCGCATAGTTGGCGATTGTTTGCGACAGCGATGGCTGGTTGGGAACGGACTTGCTCATGCGGACACCCTCATTGCTGTTTTGCGCGATGGCCGGCATGGCGACCGCCGCGCCGGCGGCAACGCTGCCGCTGGCGACCTGCGCGAGAAATGTGCGGCGCGCCTTGTTTTCTGCGCCCGGGTTCTGTTTGTCGTCCATAAATTCTCCTCGCAAATATTGTTTTGGTAACTGGATTCAGCGGCTGTGGCGCGCCAGCTGGCGCGGGCCGACTTCGCCACCGTAGATGACACCACGCGCATCGACCGCCACACCTTCCGCCGCGCTGGTGCCTTTCATTTCGAGCGGATCGGGAATGCGGTAGAGCACGCGGCCGTCGGCAAGATTGCCGATGCGGATGCCGCGTTTCCAGCCCGGATGGGGTGCTACGCCGTTCGATTCCGAATCGGCAACGTAGATCAGGCCGTCGCGAATGGCGATGCCGCTCGGCCGGCTGAACTGTTTCCATTCGGCGATGAAGCTGCCGTCCTGATCGAGAATCTGGATGCGCATGTTGCCGCGGTCGGCGACGAACAGCCGGCCCTGCGCATCGATGGTGATGTCGTGGGGGAGGCGGAACTCGCCCGGTGCGGAGCCGAGTTTGCCGAACGATTTGATGAATCTTCCATTCTTGTCGAACTTCGAAATGCGCGACACGGTGTCTGGCTTAGCATCGGGCGCCTGCCCGCCGTGGCCTTCGGTGATGAAAATGTCGCCGTTGCCGGCGATAACGATGCTGGTCGGTTCCGTCAGCGCATCGGGTGGATTGCCGGCGACGCCGGGTTTGCCGATGGTCATCAGCAGGCGGCCGTCAGGGCTGAACTTGTAGACGGCGTGGCCTTTGCCGCCCGCGTGCGGATGAATTTTCTTTTCGCGCTCGTTGATGTCGCGCTGGTCGGCCACCCACACGTTGTCATCGCGGTCGATGGTGATTTTGTGCGGGAAGATGAACAGGCCAGCACCGAACGATTTCAACAGGTTGCCGGCGTCGTCGAATTTCATCACCGGCGCGACATTCGAATTCACACATGAATCGTACTGGAAGGCCGACGCGCCCGGCGGGATGTCCGGATTGGCGCCGCAACGGTTCGCCACCCATAGCGAACTGCCGTCGTTGTCGATGGCCACTGCATTGAACGCGCCCCAGCTTTGTCCGGCAGGCAGCTTGCCCCACGGCGCTTCCGAGCGATAAGGATTGGGCAGATCGTTGGTCGGTTCGACGGCGCTGTCGGCGCCGCACAGCAGGATGCAGACGGCGAGCAGCACGGCCGGGCGGGCAAGTCGCGGCATGTTTTCCTCCGGATGATTGTTATTATTGAAACGCGGGCAGAGCGCTTTTTTACCGCACATTCGCGCCTTGCGCCATAGCGCCGTTTGCCGCCGTATCCGCGCGTATTTGGGCCGCGCGGCGCGATTCGGCGTAAAGTATGCGATAGCACGGTAGACGGCTGAATCAACAGCCGCGCCGCACTCGGGAGGGGAACATGGACCAGCATTCAGCGCATCGTCGCGATTTTCTCAGGGCCGCCGCCATCGTTGGTGCTGCCGGCATCACTGGCTGCGCGCAGACCGGCGGCAGTTACGGGGGGGCGGCCAGGAAGACGGTCTACGATCCGTTTGCGCGCTTCGACATCAGCGTCAGCGAAGTGGAATTCCGCCGCACCGCCAGGGGCCGCCAGTTGATGGCGCGCATCTACCGTCCGCAGGGTGCGGGGCCGTTTCCGGTGGTGCTCGACCTGCACGGCGGTGCCTGGAACGCCAAGGACCGCTTCGCCGAGGAACCGATGAACCGCGCGATTGCGGCGAGCGGCGCGCTGGTGGTCGCGATCGACCTCACGCTGGCGGCCGAGGCGCCCTACCCGGCCTGTGTGCAGGACGCCAACTACGGCGTGCGCTGGCTCAAAGCCAGGGCTGCGCAGTGGGGCGGTGATCCGTCGACGCTCGGCATCTACGGCAGTTCGAGTGGCGGTCACGTTGCCGAATTGCTCGGCATGCGGCCGAAAGACCCGCGCTACAACGCGATCCCGTTATCCGAGGCACCGCACATCGACGCGACGGTCCTCTATGTTGCGACGCGTTCGCCGATCAGCAACACCTTTGCGCGTTACGAAAACGCAGTCGAAAAGAAACGCGCCGGCATGATGAAAAACAACACCAATTTTTTCAATCCCTGGGAGTCGATCCACGAGGCCAATCCGCAGGAGATTCTCGAGCGGCGCGAGGCGATAAACATGTTCCCGCTGCTGGTCATGCAGGGCGCGCTTGATGACAACGTGCTGCCCGCAGTGCAGGAGAAATTTGTTAACACCTACCGCGCCGCCGGTGGCGATGTTTCATATACGGTGTTCGAAGACTCCATACACGAGTGGACGCCCAAGCCCGGCCCGCAGACCTTTCGTGCACAGGAAATGGTCAAGGCCTTCATCGCGCGGAATCTGGCGCGCTGATTTTTTTCGCGCCGGAGTGCGGTGCCATGGCGCCGCATTCTGGCCGGCGCCGGTGTTTAGGCGTAAAGTCGGCGGCGCAAATTTCCAGAGGAGCAGCAATGAAGGTTTCATACAATCCGGCGGCCACGTTCGAAATCAAAGTCAGCGAAGTCGATTTTCGCCGCAATGCGCAGGG
>JANXSE010000204.1 GCA_025356695.1 Betaproteobacteria bacterium | reverse complement strand
CGAGCACGCTGCGCTCCCAATTCGCGTCCTGATTTTCCCGTCCTGCCTCAGCCATGATTTTTTTCGCTATGCGTTAAATAAACCTTGCCGTCGAGTTCGGCAACTTCAAGCGCCGTCAGGCGCTGCCCCTTGCACGGTCCCATGATGCAGTGCCCGCTGTCGGGTTCGTAGGTCGCGCCATGCGTGGTGCATATCAAGTATAACCCTGAACTCTCGAAGAATTCGCCTTCGATCCAGTCGAGTTCGACCGGGATGTGCGCGCATTGGTTCAAATAAGCGTGCGCGCTATTGTTATAGCGGATCACAAATGCCGGCACCGGTTTGCCGTCGCGCAGTACGCTGAAACGCACGCCCTTGCCGCCCTCGGTCAGGGCGCTGCTATCGCAAATCACGCGTGCCGGATCAACCATGTCCACAACGCCTGGGGTTCATCGAAACAATCGAGCGGCTGCAGCGCCAGCAGCTGTTCGCGCGGATGCGCACCAAACGCCGCCGCCACCGAAGCAATCTCGGCGTTCAGTGCCATTTGCAGGTCGTGCGTCGTATCGCCGATCATCAGCGTGCGCGCCTTTTCGACACCGAGTTCGGACTGCAGATCCAGCAGCATCGCGGGAGACGGTTTATTGGCAGCCTCCTCGCCGCAGCGCGTGGAGTGAAAACATTTGGCCAGACCGGTGCGCTCCAGCACGCGATCGAGGCCGCGCCGGCTCTTGCCAGTCGCGACGGCAAGCAGA
Source organism: Betaproteobacteria bacterium (assembly GCA_025356695.1). Next base: position 9,848 of record JANXSE010000204.1, on the reverse strand, counting down.
TGCCCTGCCGCCCCCAGCGCTTCGAGCGTTGCGGCAGCGCCAGCAAACAGCGGCGCCGATTCTTCGCGCGCCCGAAAATGGAATCCGTAGCGCTCGACCACCTGCGGATAGATCGACGGCGGCACGCCCGGCAATATGTAGCGCATGGCGTCGTGCAGACCGAGCCCGATGATGTGGCGCGCGCGCTCTTCAGAGGGCACCGGCAGACCGATGTCTTCGCAGGCCGATTGCAACGACGAGGCGATGACCGCCGTCGAATCCATCAGCGTGCCGTCCCAGTCGAAGACCAGCAGATCAAACCGGCGCGCCATCGTCCGCATCCAGAGATTTGATGAATTTCTGCAGTTCTTCCGGCAGCGGTGCATCCACGGTCATCGTTAGTTCTTCGATCGGGTGCAGAAAAGTGACGCTGGCGGCGTGTAGAAACATCCGCTTGAGCCCGCTGCGCGCCAGCTCCTTGTTGCGCGCGAAATTGCCGTATTTGTCGTCGCCGGCAATCGGATAACCGACATGCGCGAGATGCACGCGGATCTGGTGGGTGCGACCGGTCTTCAGTTCGGCGCGCAACAGGCTGAAGTCGCGCCACGCCTTCTGCAACTCAAAGACGGTGTGCGACGCCTGACCTTCGGCCTCGACAGAAACGCGCCGTTCGCCCGATTCAAGCACGTATTTGCGCAAATTGACCTTCACGCTTTGCCGCGGGTTGTGCCACTTGCCGACGACCAGCGCGAGATAGTATTTGCCCACCTGCCCTTCGCGCAGCGCCTCGTGCAGGGCGACCAGCGCGCTGCGTTTTTTCGCCAGCAGCAGAACACCCGAGGTGTCGCGGTCAAGCCGGTGCACCAGTTCCAGAAAACGCAGCTGCGGGCGCTGCGCACGCAATTGCTCGATCACGCCAAAACTCACCCCGCTGCCACCGTGCACCGCCATGCCCGAGGGCTTGTTCAGTGCAATGATGGCGTCGTCTTCAAACAGGATCGCCTGTTCCAGTTTGGGGTCGGGCGGCGGCTCCCGGTGGGTGCGCTCGGCCAGCCGTAACGGCGGCAGGCGCAGCTCGTCGCCGGCCTGCAGCCGGTATTCGGGCTTCGCCCGGCCTTTGTTGACCCTGACTTCGCCGCTGCGCAGTACCCGGTAAACGTGGCTCTTCGGCACCCCTTTAAGTATCTTCAACAGATAGTTATCGATGCGCTGGCCGGCGTCTTCCTCCCCAACTTGATGTCGGGACACGACATTTTTGCCTAAATCCTTCATTTTGCTTATACTAAAAGCCGGTTGGCAGTAGATTAGACGGTACGACATCCACCGTCCCTAGCCGGAATTGGCGCGCGATTAGAAGAATTACGCAGCGACGCCCGGCAGGCTGGCCCAGCGCCAGACCGCTGTTCACCGAAGGCGATCGATAGACCGTCAGATTATTTCCCAGACGATCCTCGTACACGGTTGCCGCAGCACAATGGTTAACATGGCTCACCAAAAAGTAGCGATGGTAGTTGAATTGCGCGCTCAAGATACACGATAGTTTTATTGCAGCAGCGGTTCCGGCGCCGGCGAAAACCGCCCCGCCACATGACGCTGCAGCATGACGAATTCTAACGGCAAACAGCAAAAGCCATTTATTACTGGTCATCACGCCTTACTTAACGATCTGGTAAAACAATGATGCCCCGCCTGCGCGTGCAGTTTGCGCCGGCAGTTTGCCCATCCCGTGTCTGAGCGCGGGAGAAGAAAAAATGAAACGCATGTTGTTTAATGCGACGCAAGCCGAAGAGCTGCGCGTCGCCATTGTCGATGGTCAGAAACTCCTCGACCTCGATATCGAATCTGCCAACAAAGAACAACGCAAGAGCAACATCTACAAGGGCGTCATCAACAGCATCGCGCCCAGTCTCGAAGCGTGTTTCGTCGATTACGGCGCCGAACGCAGCGGCTTTCTGCCGTTCAAGGAAGTCACCCGCTCGTATTTCAAGCAGGGCGTCGACGTCAACAAGGCACGCATCCAGGACGCACTGCGGGAAGGCCAGGAAGTCCTGGTTCAGGTCGACAAGGACGAGCGCGGCAATAAAGGCGCCGCCCTGACCACCTTCATCAGCCTCGCCGGCCGCTACATTGTGCTGATGCCGAACAACCCGCGCGGCGGCGGCGTTTCCCGCCGCGTCGAAGGCGAAGACCGCGCCGAACTGCGTGAAGCCGTTGACCAGCTGGAAGTACCGCAGGGCATGAGTGTCATCGCGCGTACTGCCGGCATCGGCCGCGACGCCGAAGAACTCAAGTGGGACCTGACGCGCCTGCTCGACCTGTGGCATGCCATTGACGACGCCGGCTCGAAAGATGTGGTCAAGGTCTACGGCACACGCCTGCTGTATTCCGAAAACGACCTCGTTTCGCGCGTCATACGCGACCACTTCCACCAGGACATCGGCGAAATCCTCGTCGATACCGAGGAAGTCTTTGAACAGGCCCGCATCTACATGAACAACATCATGCCGCAGTATGTCGGCAGGGTGAAACTCTACAGCGACGACGTGCCGCTGTTCTCGCGTTTCCAGATCGAACACCAGATCGAATCGGCGTATTCGCGCCAGGTTACGCTGCCCTCGGGCGGCGCGATCGTTATCGATCACACCGAAGCGCTGGTCTCCGTTGACGTCAACTCGGCACGCGCGACGCGCGGGGCCGACATCGAAGAAACTGCCTTCCGCACCAACCTTGAAGCGGCTGAAGAAACCGCCCGCCAGTTGCGCCTGCGCGACCTGGGCGGCCTCATCGTCATCGACTTCATCGACATGGAAAGCGCGCGCAACCAGCGCGAAGTCGAAAACAAATTGCGCGATTCGCTGCGGCCAGACCGCGCCCGCGTACAGATCGGCAAGATTTCGCGTTTCGGCCTGATGGAACTGTCGCGCCAGCGCCTGCGTCCGGCACTGGCCGAGGGCAGCCACATCCCCTGCCCGCGCTGCCATGGCATCGGCCACATCCGCGGCATCGAATCCACCGCTCTGCACATCCTGCGCATCCTGCAGGAAGAGGCAATGAAGGAAAACACCGGTGCCGTGCATGCGCAGGTTCCGGTCGACGTTGCCACTTATCTGCTGAACGAAAAACGCGCCGAGTTCCACGCCATCGAATCGCGCCTCAAGGTCAACGTTGTTCTGATTCCGAACATTCACCTTGAAACACCGAACTACACGGTGACGCGCCTGAAGCACGAAGAACTCAACCATGCCGACGTGCCGCCGCCCAGCTACCTGATGATGACGGCGCCGGAGAAGCCCGAACCGCTGCCTTCGGAGCAAACCGAAGCGTTGACGCCAAAACCGACCGCCGTGGTCAAAGCGTCGTTGCCTTCGCAACCGGCACCGATCATCGAGCCCAAACAAAAAGTCACAGAAACACCGGTGGCCACCGAACAACCGAACATCATCAGCAAGATTTTCGGCTGGTTCAAACGTACACCCGCCCCTGCTGCTGCCAGCACGACGCAACCGGCCACACGCGAAGGCGGTCAGCGCAGCGAACGCGGCGGCCGTCCGGAACGCGGCCAGCGCCGCGGACGTTCGGATTCATCGCGCCGCGACGGTCGTCGCGACGAGGGCCGCGATCGCAATCAACCGCGTGCCGAGGGACAGGGCGGCGAGCGTAACCGCCAGGAGCGTGGCGAGCGTCCGCGCAATGGCGAGCCGCGCGAACCGCGCCCGCCGCGTGAGCCGCGTCCGCCGCGTGAAGGTGGCCGCGATGGTCAGCAACAGCGTCCGCCGCGCAACGAGCCGATTCCGCAAAACGCCGAAGGCGTGACTACCGACGCAGCAGAATTGCCGGGCCAGGAACAACAGGCGCCGCGCGGCAATGGTGAAGCCCGTGAAGGCGGCGGTCGTGGCCGTCGGCGTCGTGGCCGCGGTGGTCGTGATCGCGCCGAACGTGCAGCACAAAACGGATCTGCCGAGGGCGGCGCGCCTGAAACATCGGTAAATGCAGTTGCAGGTGAAATGCCGGCATCGGACATTGAATCGTCCAGCCCGCATGAAACTCATCAACACGAGGCCGTTCACGCCGATATCCCGGCCATCGAGATGCGTCCGCTAGAGCCCCCGGTGGAAACTGTCGTCAGCGAAGCCGCAGCGCCCGCGGTGTTCGAAACGCCGGTGGCAGTTGCACCTTCGACTGTTGCGGTAGAGACGACACAACCGCCGGCTCCGGTCCATGCGCCGTATACCTCGGTGGCCAGCGAAGAGCGTGTGGTCGAGAACGAACCCAAATCGGCTCCTGCCGCCCCGGCTGCACGGGAGCCCATCGTTCTGCCGCACGACCTCACGCAAATCGAAACGGATCAGGAAAAGCTGCGCATTGCCGCGAGCAAGGTGGCAACACCGTCTGCACCGCGTCCTCCCCGCGTACGCCCGCCGTTGCCGCTGATCAGCAATGAACCGCTGGTGCAGGTGGAAACCCACAAGTAACCGGGCATACACGCAACAAAACAAACGGGCCGCGAATGCGGCCCGTTTTGTTTCGGCGCAAGCCGGTTTCAGCCATTGCCGGTGCAGATTCTCTCCAGCAGACGAATACTGACCGCCTCGGCCATATCAAGCACGCGTTCAAAGCCTGAAGCGCCGCCGTAGTATGGATCGGGCACGTCCTGCCCGTTGTAATCCTCATGAAGATCTCCATACAACTGAAGATGCGCCACGCCAGACGGCGGTTGCAATCGCTTCAATGCCGCCAGGTTCTGCCGGTCCATCGCCAGCACATATTGAAAACGCGAGAAGTCTTCGACCTTGACCTGACGGGCACGCAACGGAGTCATGTCATAACCGCGCCGCGAAGCGGCGGCGATGCTGCGTTTGTCCGGTGGCTCGCCGATATGATAATCATGCGTGCCCGCCGAATCGCAATCAATTCGTCCCGCCAAACCGGCCCCTGCCACGACATGGCGAAACACCGCCTCCGCCGTCGGCGAACGGCAGATGTTGCCCATGCAGACAAATAAAACCCGCGATTTAATCAAATGCCTTCGCAGTATCCGGTGAAGCAAGACGCGCTGCCGCCAGAAAACTCCCCAGCACGATCGCAATGACGATCAGACCCGCACTCGTTTCAAGGCCTTCTGCAAACACGGCAACCGCCGGCACTGTTTCGCGCGCCGCGCCATACAGCCCGACCAGCAAACTGGTCGCACCGATCGTCAATCCCATCACGCGGGAACCGACGCGCGCCCGGCGGTCGGCCCTTTGCAGCAGTCTCGAAATCCAGAGTCCATTGATGCCATCGGTCGTTATCATGCCCAGCATGAAAATAATACCCAGCCCCATGCAGAACGACAGGCCCGCCATCGATTTTGCCGTCAGCGAGAACAGCGCAACCTGGCTGACCGTATCAAACGACAATGCAAACAGCGCCCCGGTGCCGGCAATCAGCAGCGGATGATTGACGCGCGCCGAAACACCGAACCAGTGTGAACGGAGCCCGGCGGGACGCACCACCGCAGCGGGCTGCGCCAACAGCACGTTCACGACATTGAACAGTCCAAGCCCGATCAGAAACAACACCGAAATCCAGGTTCCGGTCGTGTCCAGCCAGTCCGGTGTAGCCCACTGCGCAGCGGCAACGCCGACCAGAATGCTGACCGCGATGACAACGATGCCGTGTCCCAGCGAAAACAGAATGCCGGACCAGCCGGCGATGCCCGGGCGCGCAATCTGATTGGCACGGGTAAATCCATCGATTGTCGCCAGGTGGTCGGCATCCATGCCGTGGCGGATGCCCAGCAGATAGACGACGACCAGCAGGCCGAACCAGTCTGCCGGCAGCACGCTCATACCGTGACCAGCCCCTGGTGTTCGATAAAGGCAATGATTTCATCAAGGCCCTTGCCGGTCTTCAGGTTGCTGAAGACGAACGGCCGTTCGCCGCGCATTTTTTTTGCATCGCGATCCATCACCTCGAGCGAGGCACCGACCATGGGTGCCAGATCGATTTTATTGATGACAAGCAGATCGGATTTGGTGATGCCGGGCCCGCCCTTGCGCGGAATTTTTTCACCGGCGGCAACGTCGATCACGTAAATCGTCAGGTCGGAGAGTTCGGGACTGAAGGTCGCCGCCAGATTGTCGCCGCCGCTTTCGACAAAGACGATATCGAGATCGGTAAACAATGTGGTCAGCCGCGAGATGGCTTCGAGATTGATCGAGGCGTCTTCACGAATCGCCGTATGGGGACAGCCACCGGTCTCGACGCCGATGATGCGGTCCGGCGTCAGCGCATTGTGCGTGACCAGAAACCTTGCGTCCTCCTCGGTGTAAATATCGTTGGTAACGACCGCGAGCTGGTAGCGGTCACGCAATACACAACACAATGCCAGGGTCAAAGCCGTCTTGCCCGACCCCACCGGGCCGCCGATACCGACGCGCAAAGGATTGTTCGACGCGGATTTTCCTGCACTCATACGGCAAAACCTTTCATGACCGGAACAAACGGCTGTACTGGATCTCATGCCGGCTGCTGGCGATCGCCAGCCCCGGTGCGAAATTACTCAAATCTTCGTCGGCAAGCAGCGTCGCGGCCTCTGCAATATCAGGCAGGCGCGCGCCAAGATTCGCCAGAATCTTCTGCCCGGCAGTCTGTCCAACCGGTGCGGCTTTCAACGCCGCCATCACCTGGTTCTCCAGCCATCCCCACAAATACCCGACGAGGGCCGCCTTCGCATCCACTTTCATATGGTACGCTGCAAATGCAAACGCAGCCGGGAATGTAAGCGCACCCGACCGCGCCAACAGGGCCTGCGCGCCATCATCGCAAAACGATAGTTCGGCCAGCAGTTTTTTTAAGGCGCCGCCCATCTGCAGGGTCTCGGTGCGCAGTTCCGCAGTTTCACGACCGGCCCTGAAAATGGCGTTCCATTGCAGAAATGCATCGTGATCGCCATTGTTCAAGGCGGAGCGCATCCGCCACAAGATGGGCGCTTCGTACGTCGCGAGGCTGTATTCAAGCACATCGCCGATCCAGCGCTCGGCGGACGCCGCATCGACAACAAAACCATCTTCGATGGCCGACTCGAGTCCGCCGGAATAGCTGTAGGCACCGACTGGCAGCGCCGGGCTCGACAGTTGCAGCAAACGCGCAAGACCCAAAGCGTCGAGTGACATCACGGCTTCTTGTAATTCGTGAAATCATGGATGATGCCGCTGTGCTTGGCATCCATCGAATGATGACTGTGACCGCCCGCGTAGGCGCCTGCCTCCGGCTCGAACGGTGCCGACAGCACTGTCACCTCCACACCCATGCCGCGCAGCATTTTTGCCAGCACTTCGTCAGCCTGAAAACGCAGCCAGCCTTCGCCGATCTGCACCGGCACATGACGGTTGCCGAGATGATAAGCGGCGCGCGCCAATGCAAACGGGCTGGCACAGGCCGCATTCATCAATTCTTCATCGGCCGATACGACTTTGACAGTGCGCCCGTCTTTCGCAAGAAGGCAATCGCCACCACGCAGAATCGAACCGTGTTCGAGAAACAGGCCGACTTCTTCCCCGTCTACCAAACGCGTACGCAGGCGGCTTTTCTGACGCAGGTCGAACGGCAGCTTCAGCTCCGCATCACAAACGGATTTTTTTTCAGTGCGTGATTCGATCAACAACATAAGCGTTCCTAAAACAGGAAATAGCGTTGCGTCATCGGCAGTTCAGCCGCCGGCTCGCATTCGAGCAACTGGCCGTCGGCAACGACTTTATACGTCTCGGCATCGACGTCGATCTTCGGCGCGTAATTGTTCAGCTTCATGTCGGCCTTGCCGATTTTTCGCGTGTTCTTCACCGCCACCAGCGATTTCTGCAAATCCAGTTTGCGCACTGCCGGATTCTTCAACGCAGCCTTCGACACAAAGGTGACCGAACGGTTGAGCGCCTTGCCATAGGCACCGAACATCGGCCGGAAATGCACCGGTTGCGGCGTCGGTATCGACGCGTTGGGGTCACCCATCGCCGCCGCCGCGATCATGCCGCCTTTCAGAATCAGGAAAGGCTTCACACCGAAAAACGCCGGCTTCCAGACCACCATGTCGGCGAGTTTGCCCTTTTCGATCGAGCCGACTTCATGCGAAATGCCATGCGCGATGGCCGGATTGATCGCGTACTTGGCGATATAGCGTTTGACGCGCGCGTTGTCGTGGCGCGACGGATCACCCGCCAGCGAACCGCGCTGCAGCTTCATTTTATGCGCGGTCTGCCAGGTGCGAATGATGACTTCGCCGACGCGCCCCATCGCCTGCGAATCGCTGGAAAACATCGACAGCGCGCCGAGGTCGTGCAGAATGTCTTCCGCGGCAATTGTCTCCCGACGGATGCGCGATTCCGCGAAGGCCACGTCTTCGGCAATTTTCGAATCCAGATGATGGCAGACCATCAGCATGTCGAGGTGCTCGTCCAGCGTGTTGATCGTATAAGGTCGCGTCGGATTGGTCGACGACGGCAGCACGTTGGCTTCACCACAGACTTTCAGGATATCGGGGGCATGACCGCCGCCCGCCCCTTCCGTGTGAAAGGTGTGGATAGTGCGCCCTTTGAAGGCCTTGATGGTGGTTTCGACGAAACCCGATTCGTTCAGCGTGTCGGTGTGAATCGCCACCTGCACGTCCATTTCATCAGCCACCGTCAAACAGGCATCGATCGCCGCCGGCGTTGTGCCCCAGTCCTCGTGCAGCTTGAGGCCGATGGCGCCGTGACGCACCTGCTCGCGCAACGGCTCGTGCAGGCTCGCATTGCCCTTGCCGAGAAAGCCGAGATTCATCGGAAAGGCTTCGGCGGCCTCCAGCATGCGCAGCATATGCCACGGCCCCGGCGTGCAGGTGGTGGCAAAGGTGCCGGTAGCCGGCCCGGTGCCGCCGCCGATCATGGTCGTGACACCCGACATCAGGGCTTCTTCGATCTGCTGCGGGCAGATGAAATGGATATGACTGTCGATGCCGCCGGGCGTGACGATCATGCCCTCGCCCGCGATGATTTCCGTGGCCGCACCGATGACGATGTTCACGCCCGGCTGGATGTCCGGATTGCCGGCCTTGCCGATGCCGGCGATGCGGCCGTCCTTGATCGCGATGTCGGCTTTAACGATGCCCCAGTAATCGATGATCAGCGCATTGGTGATGACGGTATCGGCGCAGTCTTTCGCATTGCGCTGGCTTTGCCCCATGCCATCACGGATGACCTTGCCGCCGCCGAACTTTACTTCCTCACCGTAGATCGTGTGGTCTTTTTCGACTTCGACGAACAATCCAGTGTCGGCCAGACGCACCCGGTCTTCCGTCGTCGGTCCGAACATTTCTGCATACGCCTGCCGGCCGATCTTGAGGCTCATTTTTTCCCCTTTGCCGGTTTCACGGCCTTCTTCGCTTTCACTTGATCGAGCTTGCCCATGATGGCGCCGACAAAACCGTAGACGATGCGGTCGCCTGCCAGGGCAACGAGATCCACGGTACGCTCTTGGCCCGGCTCAAAGCGCACTGCGGTGCCGGCGGCGATGTTAAGACGGAAGCCGCGCGACGCCGCGCGATCAAAGGCCAACGCTTCGTTGGTCTCGAAAAAATGATAGTGCGAGCCGACCTGGATCGGCCGGTCGCCCCGATTGGCGACTTTCAGCGTGATGGTGCGCCGGCCGACATTCAATTCGATGTCGCCGTCGGCGGTGATGATTTCTCCCGGATTCATGCGCTTCTCCAGAATTTATTGATCTTCGCATAAATCATGACATCACCAAAGGGTAGCCTGCATCCAGCAAGCGGCGATGATCGAAGGGCGCTTCTGAGCGCTCTTGAGCTTGTTGCGGGCGGTGGTGCGCAATTCGGTGAGATTGCCCGGACAGTA
>JANXSE010000174.1 GCA_025356695.1 Betaproteobacteria bacterium | reverse complement strand
CAAGGGCTGCTACGCGCCCACCGACATCCTCGACGGCACGCATGGTTTGTTCGACGCCTACCTCAATACGCCGGAAGCCGGTCCCGAGCTGCTCGACAAGCTCGGCGAGTACTATTCGATCACCGACGTCATGCACAAGCGTTATTCGGCCGGCACGCCGAACCAGACTTATCTGGGCGCGCTGTTCCGTCTGCTCAAAGACAACAGTATCAAGCCCGAACAGATCGAGCAGATCGAAATCCACATGCCGACGCGCGGCGTCAAGCGCGTGCCGACGACGCGCCACGCCTCGATCTCGGCGTTGAAAGTCAGCGCGATTGCTGCCGCCACCGGCAAGCTCGACTTCTATAAACTGCACGGCCCGCAGGCGGCCGTCGATGCGGCGATTGCGACGATGATAGACCGCGTCAAATTTGTCGGCCGCGACGACTGGACCGGCATGGAGCACGGCCGCCACGCCATCGTCATCATCCGCACGCGCGACGGCAAAAAATTCGAGGAAGAAACCTGGTTCACGCGCATGGATCGTGCGGAGCTGTCGGCGAAGTTCAATGAACTGGTGGAGCCGCAGTTCGGGGCGGCGCGGACTGCGGCTTTGCAGAAGTCATTGCTGGAAATTGAAGCGGTTTCCAATATCAAATCGGTTATGCAACAGCTGCGTGCTTAAGGATATGTTTGCACGCATATCACGGTTGTTTGAGTTCGCCGGGGGCGGCCCGGCGGCCGGTTACTTTTCTTGCTTCGCCAAGAAAAGTAACCAAAAGAAGGCGACCCCCGGTTCGCCGGTCCTGCGGACTCCCCTGCGCTGCTCGACACATCGGGCGGCTGCGCAACTCGCCCTTGTCAAAAAACGACAAGGGCTCAGACAGTGCTCGCCGACATCCCCCGATGTATCTGCGCTGCTCGGCGGCTCTCAGGGGGAGGGGAGTTTGCGCTTCTGGTTTATGGCAGCCACTGTTTTTGGCCAGTCACTTTTTTTATCAGATGCATTTGCACAACCCTACCCCTACAAACCTATCCGCATCCTCAGTGCCGAAGTCGGCGGCGGCGCCGACCTTGCCGCGCGCGTGATCGCGCAGCGCATGGCCGTGCCGCTGGGCAAACAGGTGGTGGTGGAAAACCGCCCCGGTCGTTTGATCGGCGACATGCTGGTGAAGGCGACGCCTGACGGTTACACGCTGCTGCTGGTCAGCAGCACCATACTGTTCGCACCGGTGTTCGACCACACGAACTACGATCCGGCGAAAGACTTCGCGCCGATTTCGCTGGTGGCGACCAATCCGAATATCGTCGTCGTGCATTCTTCCGTGGCGGCAACTTCCATCAGGGAACTCATCGCGCTGGCGAAGGCGAAGCCGGGCGCGCTCAATTACGGCTCGGGCGGCACCGGTTCGTCGATTCATCTCGCGGTTGAATTGTTCAAGCAGATGGCTGGCGTCGATATCACGCGCATCGCCTACAAGGGCGCGGGGCCGGCGATGAACGATCTGCTTGGCGGACAGTTGCAGTTGATGTTCGCCACGGCAGGTTCGGTGATGCGGCATGTCAGCAGCGGCCGCCTGCGCGCGCTGGCGGTCACCAGTGCGCAGCCCTCGGCGCTGGCACCGGGGCTGCCGACGGTGGCCGCGGCGGGTTTGCCCGGTTATGAAATGGTGGCGATCTATGCGCTGGCGGCCCCGCTCAAAACCCCCGCTGCGATCGTCAACCAGCTCAATCAGACGGTCGAGCAGTCGCTGCGCGAGGCGGAGTTGAAGGAACGCTTTCTCGCCAGCGGCATGGAAGCGCAGTCGGGCAGCCCCGACGCGCTGGCTGCGCGCATCAAAAGCGAGATCGCAACGGTTTCCCGGCTGGTGAAAAACGCCGGCATACGCGCCGAATAACGTCGCAGGCCGGCGTGTCGCCTGTTGCTACTTCGGCTGCGCGCGCAGCGGCAGCGGCGGCAGCGGCAGCGGATTGCCTTCGGGCACCGCGGTGCGTGCAACGTTCATCACCATCGCCAGCAGCGCGTAATAACCGGCGATGCCGACGAGATCGATCAGACCTTCCTCGCCGAATTTCTTCACGGCGCGCGCATAGGTCGTGTCGCTTGCACCCTTGGTATTGAGCACTTCGGTGAGCAGATCGTAGACGATGGTTTCGTCCTCGGCCATGCCGTCGGGGCGGCGGCCTTCGGCGACGGCGTCGGCGATTTTCCGGTCGAGGCCGTGTTCGAGCGCCTGGCGGTAATGCGCCCACCATTCGAACTGCTGGCCCCAGTGGCGCGCGGCGATGATGGCGGCGAATTCGTTGATGCGTTTGTCGAGCGGGCAGACGAAGCGGATGTATTCGCCGACCTTTTGCACGCGGTTCATGAATTCCGGGCTGCGCAGCAGCGCGACGAAGGGGCCTTTGACCTCGCCGCGCGGGCCGGCGGTGATGTCGGCGGCGGCTTTTTTCTGTGCCGGCGTCATTTTGTTTTCATCAAGCATCGGCATGCGCTCGGGCGCGATGGCGTAATTTACGGTGCTGCGGTCGGACGTCATTGCTGTTTCTCCTCTTGTTGGTTAACGAGGGATAACAAATCGATGCCGGAGTGTCAAGGAAGTCGGCGCCTGCGAACGTGTCGACAGCGGCGCGCGCAGCTTCTAGACTAGGCGCGGTGTGTTTTGCGCGAACGCGGAGCAATCGAATGCAGTGGATTTTGCGGGGCCTTCTGGCGACAACGGTTGCACTGGCGACCAACCTGATGGCGGCGCAAGCCGCCAGCGATCTGCCAACGCGCGCGGTGCGTCTGCTGGTGCCGTCGCCGCCCGGCGGGCCGTCGGATTTCGCCGGTCGCCTGATCGCGCCCGGCCTCAGTGAGGCGCTTGGCCAGAATGTCGTCATTGATGCGCGGCAGAGCGTCAACGGCATCCTGTCGATGGAAACTGCCGCGCGTGCCTCTGCCGACGGCTCGACGCTGTCGATCGGCAACGTCGGCACGCATGTCATGAACACCGGCCTCTACAAGAAGCTGCCCTATGACCCAGTGCGCGATTTCGTGCCGGTCGGCCGCCTGATCTCGGCGGGCACCGCGCTGGTGGCGGCCCCGAAATTCGCGCCGAACAATTTCCGCGAATTCATCGCCGCCGCCAAAAAGGACCCGGGCAAAATCAATATCGCAATCGCCGGCGCCAACGGCCATGTCGGCACCGAAGTGCTGAAGTCGATGGCCTCAATCAATCTCAACAACGTGCCGTACAAGGGCAGTTCGCCGTCGGAACTGGCGGTGATGTCGGGCGAAGTGGAAGTCTCGCTGCTGTCGATCCCGATCATCACGCCTTATGTGAAGGCCGGCCGCATGAAAGTCTACGGTGTGACCACGGCGAAGCGCTCGCCCATGCTGCCCGAGATTCCGACCATCGCCGAATCCGGCCTCGACGGTTATGAATTCGGCAACTGGCACGCGCTGTTCGCGCCGCGCGGCACGCCGGACAGCCGCGTGCGCATGTTGAATCGCGCCATCGTCAAAATCTTCGAGAAACCGGAAATACGCGAGCTCGTGCTGGCGCGCGGCAGCGAGATCATCGCCGGTTCGCCCGAGGAACTCGCCGGCACGCTCAAGCGCGACATTCCAAAATACAAAAAACTGATGCTCGACGCCGGCGTCGTGCCGCAATAAACGGCAACTCCGCCATCGGCTACACTGCGGGCGGAGACTGCATAACATCACGAACAATATCGCCACGGAGGAAACGATGAAAAAACTGATGCTCGGGCTGGTCGCGTTGTGCGCGGCAGTCTTTGTGCTGCCGGCGGCGGCGCAGGCGCCGGACGATGGCACCGTGCTGGAAAAGGACATTCCGATCGCGGTCACCGAAGTGGCGCCCGGCCTCTTCTTCCAGTATCACCACGCCGAATCGAACAATGCCTGGCTGGTCACCGACGACGGCGTGCTGGTGATCGACACACGCCAGCATCCGCGGCGCGGCGAAGAACTGCTCGCCGCCATCCGCAAAACGACTAACAAGCCGATCAAATATGTGATCAACACGCATGCGCATGGCGACCACTATTTCGGCAACCCGGTGTTCAAGCGCGAAGGCGCGATTTTCATCGCGCACCGCGACACCGAGGGCATGATGAAGGCGCATTACAACCTCGAGATCAAGCGCCGCATGGGCTACTTCAAGCAGATGAAATACGACCCGGCGGAAGTGAAAATGGTGCTGCCCGACCTCGTCTACGATTCGAAGCTGGTGATCACGCTGGGCGGTCGCACCATTGAACTCATCTACATGGGCCCCGGCCAGAACCCCGGCGACACGCTGGTGCTGTTCCCGAAAGAAAAAGTCATCTTCACCGGCGGGCCATTCTCGAAGAACTCGTGGGCCAATCCGTCGTTCACGCCGTCGATGTCGAACTGGGTGAAGATGCTGCGGACGATCGCGGCGATGGACATCGACAAATTCCTCGGCGGCCATGGTGATATCGGCAACAAGCAGGATGTGCTGCATGAAGCGCAGATGCTCGAAGACTTCGATAACGGCATGCGCGAAGCGGTGAAGAAAGGCATGACGAAAGACGAAATCATCAAGAACGTGAAGTTCGAGAAATACAAGGACGTGCGCAATTACTACCGCATGAACCTGTTCATTTCGAGCTATTACCATTTCCTCACCACCGGCAAGCCGGAAAACGCGCTGCCATGATGCGGCGCGCGCGCGTCATTGCCTGCGGACTGGTGCTGTGCGCCGGTCTCGCCGCCGCGGCGGATTATCCGAACCGTCCGCTGCGGCTGATCGTGCCGGCCTCGCCGGGCAGCGGCATGGATTTTTTTGCGCGCACGGTCGGCCAGGCGCTGAGCGAGGAATACAAGCAGCAGGTGATTGCCGATAACCGCGCCGGTGCCGGCGGACTCATCGGTGCGGCTACCGTCGCCGCTGCCACGCCCGACGGTTACACCCTCGGCATGGCCTCGACCTCGACCATCATCGCACCGCTGTTGCAACTGAAACCGCCGTATCGGCCGATAGAGGATTTCACGCCGGTCGCGCTGCTCGCCTCGATTACCAGCGTGCTGGTGGTCGCACCCGGTGTGCAGGCCAAAACGGTGCAGGAATTCATCGCCATGGCCAAAGCACGTCCCGGTCAGTTGAACTATGCCTCCATTGGCAGCGGTACGGCGGCGCATCTGACGGCCGAGATATTTAACCGCGCCGCCGGCATCGACGCAGTGCACGTGCCGTTCAAGATCGTCGCCGACATCTATACCGAAATGCTTGCCAACCGCGTCCACTATCTGGTGTTTGTGTCGCCGGCATCGATCCCGATGCTGCGCGACGGCAAGATGCGCGCGCTGGCGGTCACCAGCGCGAAGCGCAATGCTGCGCTGCCCGATACACCAACCGTCATCGAGGCCGGACTGCCGGGTGCCGAGGTCGACACCATGTTCGGTGTGCTGGCACCCGTGGGATTGCCCAGGGCGGTCGTTGCCAGACTGCATGCGGATATCGTGAAAATTCTGCGCCTGCCTGAAACGCGCGAGCGTTTTGCGCGGCAGGGCGGAGAACCGGCGGTGGATACCACGCCGGAAAGCTACGCGCGACAGTTGCGCGCCGAATATGAGCGTTATCGCAAGCTGTTGCCGGCGATCGGGCTCAAGCCGCAGTAATGCGGCCAGCGCATTGGCTTATATCCGTGGCCTGGTCGGAATGAATGAAATCCGGGGGTGCGCTTCCCGGAATACGCTGCGCTCCTTCCGGGCTACTTTTTTGTAGGGTGCGCATCGCGCACGCGTTACCGCGGTAGTTGGTGCGCGATGCGCACCCTACGGGTCAGCGTCCCAGCGCCTTCAGCGCGCGCTCGTAATACTGCATGTCGAAGTATTTGTCGGGCGCGGGAGCCTTGCCGTCCCACTGGCCTTCGATCTCGGCGCGCAGCGACAGCAGGTTTTTGAAACCCTCGAGATCGAATTTGGCATCCGGTGTGAAACCGAATTTCGGATCGCGTGCCATGTCGTAGGTCTGTTCGGCGACATCACGCGGAATCTTCAGCCATTTCACCAGCAGTTCGATCGAATCGTTGCGGTGTTCGGGCGCCAGCGCCCAGCGCAGCGATTCAATATAAGCGGCAATGTAGCGCGAGAGCGTGTCGGCATTGGCCGATGCCCACGAACGCATGACGAAGGCGCCGGTGGCCTGATAGGGGCCGAGCAGGTCGATGGCGCGGCCGAGGCTCTTCGCGCCCTTCTGCCGTGCCATGATCGAGAAGGGCACGTTCATGATCGAGGCCGCGCCCTCCTTGTTTTCAACCATCGCGCGGTAGCGCAGCAGCGTGCCGCCGGCGAGTTTGAGTTTGTAGTCGCCGGCTTTTAGACCGTTGTTGAGCAGAATTTTTTTCGCCTGCAGCGCGTAGGCGGTGTTCGGCGCATCGACCAGCAGTTCGCGGCCGCGCAGGTCGGCGATGCTGTTGATGTCGGGCTGCACGAAGAATTCGTTCATGCTGCTGTCGCCGCCCAGCACGATGATGACGTTGCGTCCCGCACCTTCGACCATCGCCACCGCGTTGTCGACCGCAGCGTGGGCAATTTCGAATTTGCCCTCCGCGAGGCCGTTGCGCTGGTCGTCGGAGTTGGGCGTGAACTGCAGATCGATCCTAAAACCATGGCGGACGAAGATGCCCTGCGCGAGCCCGGCGTAGAGCGGCAGGTTTTGCGCGCCGGGGAAGACGTTGACGCGCAGCGGCAGCGGCTCGTCCGCGATGGCGGCGGTGGCCGCAATGACGCTTGCGAGTGCGGCAACGCGCAGCAGGCGGCGCATGAAATTGAGCATGGTGTTTTCTCCAATAATGGCGGTGCCGAAGGCGCGCTCAGCTTTCCGGTTTGATGTTGGCGGCTTTGATCACGCGCGAAAATTTTTCCACTTCAACGCGCATGAATTTGTCGAATTCCTCGGGTTTGTCACCGCCGGGTTTGAAACCCTGTTTTTCGATGGCGGGTTTCATGTCGATCATCGCTCGCGCCATCACCTCATAGATGCGCGCGACGATGGGGCGCGGCGTTTTTGCCGGCACCCACATGCCGAACCACGCCGGCACGTCGAAGCCGCGCACGCCGGATTCATCCAGCGTCGGGATGTCCGGCGCCATCGCCGAGCGCGCGAGCGTGCTCACCGCAATGCCGTTCAGCCGCCCGGCGCGCGCATGCGGCAGCATGTAGGGAATGCCGCCGAACAGGAAATGCGTCTGCCCGGCGATGGTTTCCTGCACCGCCTGCGGCGTGCTCTTGTAGGCGATGTGCACGATCTGCGTGCCGGTGGCCTGCTTGAACAGTTCGGCGGCGAGTTGCGCGATGCTGCCGTGGCCGAAGGAGGCGTAGTTGAGTTTGCCCGGCTGCGCTTTCGCCAGCGCGATCAGATCGGCGACATTCTTCACCGGTGCATGGGCGTAGACGCCGAGCAATAACTCGACGTCGGCGAGCCGCGTGATGCCGGCCAGATCGCGTACCACGTCGTAATCGAGCTTGTAGAGGCCGGGGTTGATGGCGATCGACAACGAATTGGCGAGGATGGTGTGGCCGTCAGGGGCGGCACGCACGCCCATTTCATTGCCGATGATGCCGTTGGCACCGGCGCGGTTGTCGACGACGATCGGTTGGCCGAGCAGCTCGGTCATGCGCGGCGTCAGCGTGCGGATGAAAATATCGGTGGCGCCGCCAGCGGCCATCGGAATGATCAGCCGGATCGGCTTGTTCGGAAAAGTCTGCGCGCCGGCGGAAACAGCGGCAACCAGCGACAACAATGCAATGGCATGGCAGGTGCGCATGATGATTCCCCCAAATGCGAGTGTCGCCCGCTGCATTGGCGGACGTATTGTCGCGTGAGACGGCTAAACGATGCGGTCGAGCGGCACCTGGAACAGGCGGATCTTGTCGTCCGAGCGCTTGATATTGACGTTGGCGGCGGTGATCGCGTCGATCAGCTTCGCCAGTGCCGCTTCGTCTTCAAACGCGATCATCAAAACCGAGTTGGTACTCGGAAAACCGCCGGAACCCATGTGCGGGTCCGTGCCGTGGCCCTTGCCGACCACGTTGTCCCAGCGCGTGAAGTAGTCGATGTCGTTTTTTTTCAGCAGTTCGAGCACGTTCTTGGCGTAGTGCTCGTTGTGGACTACGAACGCCATTTTCATTGGATTACTCCCGGGTCGGTTGCTGCGATTCGGGCCGTGTGCCGCGCAGTTGATCGCGTTATGTGGTGCCGGCTCGACTACTTAGAACAAATTTACCATACTGGCGGCGGCGCGGCGTTGCGACAGATCAAGCGTCATGCGTGCCGGCGATTGACGAATATAATGACGTTCGCCCGATTCTTACATTACAGCGGATTGCCCTGATGTCCCAGTCGTTCCGGAACGCGCGTGCCCGCTGCGGCCGCTTGATGCTATGCGCGATGGCGCTTTGCGCTGCGCAAGCATGGGCGCAGGACTACCCGAACAAACCTATCCGCCTGATCATCCCGTTCGCGCCCGGCGGCACCAACGACGTGATCGGCCGCCTGATGGCGGCCAGGCTCGGCGACATTCTCGGCCAGCAGGTGGTACCGGACAATCGCGCGGGCGCCGGCGGCACGGTCGGCATCGAACTCGTGGTGAAGACGCCGCCCGACGGTTACAACCTCGTCATCGGCAATATCGCGACGCTCGCCATCAATCCGACACTGTATCCGAAACTTTCCTACGATCCGCTGCGCGACCTGCAGCCGGTAACGCTGATTGCGAAAGTGCCGCAGGTACTGGTGGCGCATCCGTCGCTGCCGGCGAAGAACGCGCGTGAGTTGATCGCGCTGGCGAAAACGCGGCCTGGCGAACTGGCCTACGGCTCGGGCGGCAACGGCAGCGGTGCGCATGTGTCGGGCGAGATGCTCAAAATGCTGGCGCACATCAATCTCACGCATATCCCGTACAAAGGCGTGGGCCCGGCGCAGATCGATCTGCTTGCCGGCCAGATCCAGCTGGTGTTCGCCGGCGTGCCGAGTGTCGTGCCTTATGTGAAGGGCGGGCGCCTGCGTGCGCTGGGTATCACCGGCCCCAGGCGCGTGGTGACCTTTCCGGAGGTGCCGACGATTGCCGAGAGCGGGGTGGCCAACTATGAAGTGACCATGTGGTACGGCGTGCTGGCGGCGGCTGGTACGCCGCAGCCGCTGGTGATGAAGCTGCACGGCGCGGTCAATCGCGCGCTGCGCGCGCCGG
>JANXSE010000202.1 GCA_025356695.1 Betaproteobacteria bacterium | reverse complement strand
GGCAGCATCGGTGTCAGCACGCTCGACGTCATTGCGCGCCATCCGGATCGCTTCAAGGTCCTGGCGTTGACCGCGCACCGCCAGACAGACCGCCTGTTCGATCAGGTGATCGCGTTCGCGCCACGGTTTGCGGTCATTGATGATGTGTCGGCGGCCAGACAGTTGTCGGAACGCCTTGAGCGAGCCGGATCGGCGACCAAGGTACTGCACGGCACGGAAAGTCTCGAAGCGGTCGCTGCGCACGCCGACGCCGACGCCGTCATGGCGGCAATCGTTGGCATCGCCGGACTGCGACCTGCGCTCGCCGCGGTCAATGCCGGCAAGCAGGTACTCCTTGCCAACAAGGAGGCTCTGGTGACCGCAGGGCCGGTATTCATGGAGGCGGTTCGCCGCTGTCAGGCCACATTGATTCCGATCGACAGTGAACACAACGCCATCTTCCAGTCGCTGCCGGCCGGGTTTGCCGGCGATCTCAACGCGGCGGGAGTGCGTCGCATCCTTCTGACCGCTTCGGGCGGGCCGTTTCGCGAATGGCCGCTGGAAAAACTGGTCGATGTCACGCCGGACCAGGCCTGTGCGCATCCCAATTGGGTGATGGGCCGCAAAATATCCGTCGATTCGGCGACCATGATGAACAAGGGCCTGGAGATTATTGAGGCCAGCTGGCTGTTCAACGCACCCGAACAGCAGATCGATGTCGTGATCCACCCCGAGAGCGTGATTCATTCGCTGGTCGAATACGTCGATGGTTCCGTGATAGCGCAACTCGGTAATCCGGATATGCGCACGCCGATTGCGCACGCCCTCGGCTATCCGCAAAGGATCGAAGCAGGGGTCAGCTATCTCGATCTTGCGAAGACCGGCCGCCTTAATTTTTCAGTGCCGGATGAACGCCGCTTTCCATGTCTGCGTCTCGCCCGCGAGGCGCTGCGCGCAGGCGGCTGCGCCTCGGCCCTGTTGAACGCCGCGAATGAAGTCGCGGTCGCCGCGTTCCTGAATTTGCAAATGCGTTTTGACCAGATTCCGCAACTCCTCGAGGGGGTGCTGGCGTCGATCGGCAACATGCCTTTGCGCAATCTGGCGGATGTATTCGAGGCCGATACGCGCGCGCGACAAAGCGCCGCCCGCTGGCTGTCGCAGCACGCCGTATCCGGCCCCGCTGTTTCATCACAGCTCACCGCTTAGGAACTGAAAGCCCATGAATCTGTTGACTACAATCGCGGCATTTTCGTTTGCACTTGGCGTATTGATCGTCGTGCACGAACTCGGTCATTACTTCGTGGCCCGCTGGTGCGGTGTAAAAGTGCTGCGCTTTTCGCTCGGATTCGGCCGGCCGCTGCTTTGCCTTAAGCGCGGGCGCGATAACACCGAATGGGTGTTGGCCACGTTTCCGCTCGGCGGCTACGTCAAAATGCTGGATGAGCGCGAAGGTGAGGTCGCACCGGCGGATCTTCCCCGCGCCTTCAACCGGCAATCGGTGACGCGGCGCATTCTCATCGTATTGGCCGGTCCGGTCGCAAATTTTCTGCTCGCCATTCTTCTCTACTGGGTGGTATTCGTCAGCGGCATCCCCGGGCTGCGTCCGGTCATCGGCAGCATCCTGCCGGAATCCGCTGCGGCACAGGCACAACTAGCCACTGGTGACGTTATCGTCAAAGTCGGAACCCAGGCAGTTTCGACCTGGCAGGATGCACGCTGGCACCTGCTGCAGTACGCGGTCGATCGCAAGCCGGTTTCCCTTGAGATCCACAATGAACGGGGCGAAATTCACTGGCGCAGCCTCGATTTGTCTGTTCTCAATGCAGATTCTCTCGATGGTGATTTTCTGCGCGCATTGGGCTTCGCGCGACTGCAGCCGCCGCTGCCTCCGGTCATTGGACGGTTGATTGCCGGCGGTGCGGGAGAGCGCGCCGGTTTGTTGGCGGAGGACCATGTCCTGGCGGTAGACGGAGTTGCGATTGCGCGGTGGGACGAACTGGTGAGCGTGATCAGTTCAAGTCCGGGCAAGCGGCTTGTTTTCGAGCTAAACCGGCAGGAACAGCACGTGCAGATGCCGGTCACGCCGGATGCTGTGCTGGAAAAATCAGTCAGCATCGGGCGCATCGGTGCGGCGCCGCGCATCGACCGCAATGCGATGCAGAAATACATGGTGGAAGTGCGTTACGGGCCCGTGGAAAGTCTTGGCAAGGCGCTGCAACGAACCTGGGAGACGTCGATCTTCAGCCTGCAGATGCTGGGCAAAATGCTGGTCGGCGAAGTTTCGCTGAAAAACCTCAGCGGCCCCATCACCATCGCCGACTACGCAGGTCAATCAGCCCAGGTGGGCTGGATATCCTACATCGTCTTTTTGGCCCTCATCAGCATCAGTCTGGGTGTGCTCAATCTGCTGCCCGTACCCTTATTGGATGGGGGGCATTTGATGTATTATATGCTTGAAATTTTTAAGGGAAGTCCGCTTTCCGAAAAGACCATGGCTGTCGGCCAGCAGATTGGGATGGCGCTGCTGCTGGTCTTGATGGTTTTTGCAATTTACAACGACATTACGCGACTGGTGAACGGCTGACATGAACCTGGGCAAGCGACTGGCTTTATTCGTAATCGGCTTGATAGCGGCGCTTAACGCCTGCGCTTTTGATCCGTTCACCGTCAAGGACATCCGCGTCGAGGGCATCCAGCGCGTCGAGGCGGGCACCGTTTTCAGTTATCTCCCGGTGAAAGTCGGCGACACGATGACCGATGAAAAAGCCTCGCAGGCGATCCGTTCATTGTTTGCAACCGGCTTTTTCAAAGACGTCAGTATCGAAGTCGACAACGGCGTCCTCATCATCCTGATTCAGGAACGCCCGTCGGTTGCGCAGATCGAAATCAACGGCGCCAAGGAATTCAACAAAACCGACCTGCAAAAGGGGTTGAAATCGATGGGCCTTGCGGAGGGGCAGATCTTTGACCGCGGCCTGCTCGACAAAGCCGAGCAGGAATTGAAGCGCCAGTACGTCAGCCGTGGCCGCTACGCCGCCCAGATCACGACAACTGCGACACCGCTTGAGCGCAACCGCGTGTCCGTGCGCATTGATATCGTCGAGGGTGATGTTGCCAAGATTCGTCAAATCAGCATTATCGGAAACACGTTGTTCAAGGAATCCGATCTGCTTGCCATTTTCAAACTGCGCACACCGGGTTTGCTGACGTGGTACACAAAAGACGACCAGTATTCGAAGCAAAAGCTGGCGGGCGATATCGAGGCGCTGAAATCGTATTACCTGGATCGCGGTTACCTTGAATTCAACGTTGACTCGACGCAAGTCTCGATCACGCCGGACAGGAAGGATGTTTACATTTCGATCGGCGTGACGGAAGGCCCGCAGTTTTCGGTCTCGAACGTCAATCTCGCCGGCGAAATGCTGATCCCAAAGGAAGATGCTTTGAAGCTGGTGCAGCTTAAAGCAGGCGACATTTTTTCACGCGCAAAATTGACCGAATCGACCAAGGCAATCAGCGACCGGCTCGGCAATGACGGCTACGCCTTCGCCAATGTAAACGCGGTGCCGGACATTAACCGTGAAAAGCGCACGGTGTCGTTCACGCTGTTTGTCGATCCGGGCCGCCGTGTTTATGTGCGAAGAATCAATGTCGCCGGCAATACAAAAACACGCGACGAGGTGATCCGGCGTGAAATGCGGCAGCTTGAGGGCGGCTGGTATTCTGCGGACAAGATCACAAAATCCAAGCAGCGCGTAGACCGGCTGGGTTACTTTACCGATGTCAGCGTCGAGACCCCGTCGGTATCGGGCACCACCGACCAGGTGGACATCAACATGAGCGTCGTCGAAAAACCCACCGGCAACATCATGCTGGGTGCCGGTTACGGCAGCACCGAGGGTGTCGTTTTGAGCGGCGGCGTCTCACAGCAAAACGTTTTCGGTACCGGCAATTTCCTCGGCGTGCAGGTCAACACCAGCAAGGTCAACACGGTGTATTCGCTGTCATTTACGCAGCCGTATTGGACGGTCGACGGCGTGAGTCGTGGTTTTGACATATACAAACGCAATACGGATCCGTCCGCCATCGGAGCGGGCCTTTATCGCACGAAAACACTGGGAGCGAATGGCCGTTTAGGTGTCCCCTTTACTGACATCGACAATATCGGTCTTGGGCTTGGTTACGAAGAAACCAGCATCACCACTTTTGTTGACAGTCCTGCCCGTATCCAGGCTTATGTCACGACTTTTGGACAAACAAATACAACGATACCCGCCACACTTTCCTGGACCCGGGATACGCGCGACAGTGCCATATATACGACCCGTGGCGGCACCCAGCGCAGCTGGCTTGAAGCGGGCGTCCCCGGCGGAACGCTGCGCTATTACAAAATCGGCTATCAGAACCAACGCTATTTTCCCCTCAGTCAGACGTTCACCCTGTATCTGAACGGAGACGTCGGTTATGGCGCGGGGCTTGACGGCCGACCGTTGCCGTTTTTCAAGAATTTTTATCTGGGCGGCGTGTCCTCGGTACGTGGCTTTACGACTTCATCGATCGGTCCGAAATATACTGATGGATCGGCGATCGGCGGCAGCAAGAAATTGATGGGTAACGCCGAGTTGCTGTTTCCGGTACCCGGCATGGGAGGCGACAAATCCATTCGCCTGAGCGCATTTGTCGACAGCGGCATGGTGGGCGAGGAATACAAATTCAGCGAGTTGAGGGCATCCGCAGGTCTCGGCGTGACCTGGGTCTCACCCTTCGGCCCGATCAAGATCAGCGTGGCCAATGCCATACGCTCGCAAATCGGCGATTCCAAGCAGAAATTCCAGTTTACGTTTGGTCAGCAGTTTTAGCGGTGGGGCGTTCCGCACGCTTGTGACATGACAGATCCAAAGCAAGGAGAGTAACTTGAATAAACCGACCATTTCGATTTTTATCAGCCTGCTCATTGGTGTTTTGATGGGCACGGCTGCGGCGGCCGCCGACCTGAAAGTCGGTTTCATCGATGCCGAGCGTATTAATCGCGAATCGGCGCCGGCTGAACGCGCCACCAAGAAGCTGGAGAAGGAGTTCGCACCGCGCGAGCAGGAATTGCGCAAGATTGAGCAACAGATAAAAGCTCTGCAGGGGCAGCTGGAAAAAGACGGCCTGACCATGAGCGAATCGGACCGCCGCAACAAGGAGCAGGAACTCGGCCGCCAGACCCGCGAGTTTCAGCGCCTGCAAAGAGAATTTCGCGAAGACCTGAATCTGCGCCGCAACGAAGAACTCTCCGCGCTGTTCGAGCGTGCTAACAAGGCCATCAAGCAGATCGCAGAGACCGAGAAATTCGATCTGATCATCCAGGAAGCGGTCTATCGCAATACGCGCATCGACATCACTGAAAAGGTGCTCAAGGCACTTGCCTCGGATAAATAGTTCGTCATCCGGAAACGTATCGGTCATACGGGGCGCCGGCGTTAGTGCGCCGCCGGAGCATACATTGGAAAAGCGCAAGTCATACACGCTCGGTCAGATTGTCAGCCACATCGGTGGTGAGCTTGCCGGCGATGCAAAAATCCGTATTCACCAGGTCGCGGCGCTTGAGTCTGCGGTCGCCGGCCAGATTTCCTTCTTGGCCCAGGCACGCTACGTCGAACAATTAAAATCTACGGCGGCGTCCGCCGTGATTGTCGGTGCAGCCCTGCGCGATACGACCTCGCTGCCGCGCATCATTTGCAGCAATCCTTACGCCTACTATGCTGCTGTCGTCGGGCTGTTGAATCCCCCGCGCAGTGAGCCACCCGGCATTCATAAATCGGCGGTAGTCGACAAAGGGGCGCGGATTCCAAAGACGGCTCATGTCGGGCCCTGTGCCGTCATCGAGAAAGGCGCCTCGATCGGCGCCCGCAGCATCATCGGTGCAGGCTGTTTTGTCGGCCGCAATAGCCGCATCGGAGCAGACACGCGGCTTTATCCCAATGCAACGGTCTATCATGATTGCCGCATCGGCGAACGTTGCATCGTCCACTCGGGTGCGGTCATTGGCTCTGACGGGTTCGGCAACGCCAAAGACGGCGCAGTGTGGAAAAAAATCCCGCAAATCGGCGGCGTCACCATCGGTGATGACGTAGAGATCGGCGCCAATACGACGATCGACCGCGGCGCGCTGGACGATACCACTATCGCAAATGGCGCAAAGCTGGACAACCAGATTCAGATCGCGCACAACGTGTCGATCGGCGAAAATACGGCGATCGCTGCCTGCACCGGCATCGCCGGCAGCGCCAGGATCGGCAACAACTGCGCGCTCGGCGGCGCTTCCATGATTTACGGACACATCACCATCGGCGACAACATCAATGTGTCGGCGGGCACATTGATCATGAAATCGCTGGATGAGCCCGGGGTATACACAGGCGTATATCCGTTCACCAGCCATCAGCGCTGGCTCAAAAATGCGAGTCAGCTTCGGCAGCTGGATGAACTGGCCAAGCGGGTAAGGGCGCTCGAGAAATACTCCGGGAAAACAGGGGAAGAACAATCATGAGCAGCATGGATATCCACCAGATTTTGCAGTTTCTGCCGCACCGTTACCCCTTTCTGCTGGTGGACCGGGTTCTTTCCTACGAGGTCGGCAAGAATATCGTCGCCTTGAAAAACGTGACCATGAACGAGCATTTTTTTGCAGGGCATTTCCCGCATCATCCGGTGATGCCCGGCGTCCTCATTATCGAGGCACTTGCGCAGGCCGCCGCCATACTCACTTTCAAAACGCATGATCACAAGGCCGATGACAATTCGGTCTACTATTTTGTCGGGATCGACAAGGCGCGCTTCAAAAAACCGGTCATGCCCGGTGATGCGCTTGAACTGCATGCCGAGATCAAGCGTTTTACCCGTGGCATCTGGTGGTTCACCGCGCGCGCCATGGTGGGCGACCAGGTGGCGACGGAGGCCGAACTGATGTGCACTTTGCGCACCATCGACCCCAAAACGGAATAGCGGCGACACCTGTGAGCAAAATTCACCCGACTGCCATTGTGGAAACAGGCGCCGAACTTGCCCCGGATGTCGAGGTCGGGCCATACGCGGTCATCGGCCCGCATGTTGAAATTGGCGCCGGCACGCGCATCGGCGCACACACCGTCATCGCCGGCCATACGCGGATCGGCAGAGAAAACCAGATTTTTCAGTTTGCCTCGATTGGCGGCGCACCGCAGGACAAAAAATACGCGGGCGAACCCACTCGGCTTGAAATCGGCGACCGTAATACCATCCGTGAATTCTGCACATTCAATCTGGGCACGGTGCAGGATGCGGGGGCAACACGGCTCGGCAATGACAACTGGATGATGGCCTATGTGCACCTCGCGCATGATTGCCAGATCGGCAACAACACGATATTCGCGAACAATTCGCAGCTGGCCGGCCACGTGCATGTCGACGACCACGCCATCCTCGGCGGTTTTACCGCTGTGCACCAGTTCTGCCACATCGGCTCGCACAGCATTACCGCGATCGGCACTGTCGTGCTGCAGGACATACCGCCTTTCGTTACCGCCTCGGGCAACACGGCGCAACCCTACGGCATCAACAGCGAGGGACTGAAGCGGCGCGGCTTTTCGGCCGAGGCCGTCACCCGCATCAAACGCGCTTACAAAACCCTGTACAAAGCAGGGCTCGGTCTGGACGACGCAAAACGTGAAATTGCCGCGATGGTCGCGGAGTGTCCGCAATTGCAGCTGTTGGTCGATTTTCTCGGTGCCTCGACGCGTGGCATCATCCGCTGATTCTCCGGCCACCTGCACGATAGGCATTGTCGCCGGCGAAACGTCGGGCGATCTGCTCGGCAGTCAGTTGATCACGGCGTTGCGCAAACTTATCCCCGGCATCGAGTTTCAGGGCATCGGCGGGCCGCGCATGGAAGCGGCAGGCATGGACGTCTGGTTCCCTCTGGAAAAACTCGCCGTCAGGGGCTACGTCGAGGTGCTGCGTCATTTTGCCGAGATCATCGGCATTCGTCGCCGGCTGAAACACCGGTTTGCGCAACACCCGCCGCAGTTGTTCATCGGCATCGATGCGCCGGATTTCAATCTTTCGCTTGAGGCCTACCTCAAAGGCATCGGTGTGCCGACCGTGCATTACGTCAGCCCGGCCATCTGGATGTGGCGGCGCGAACGCCTGCCCAGGATCAAGAAGGCCGTCAGCAAGATCCTTACGCTGTTTCCGTTTGAAACGAAAATTTACGAAAATGCCGGCGTCGATGCGGAGTTTGTAGGACACCCGCTGAATGACATGCTCGAATCGGTTCCGCGCGGCGGCGCTGCGCGCGAACAACTCAAGCTGCCGGCGGAAATCCCGATTTTTACCCTGATGCCGGGCAGCCGGCACAGCGAGATCGAGCACATGGCTGCGACCTTCATCGCCACCGCACAGGCCATCGTGCGCCAACTGCCCAAAGCGCATTTTCTGGTGCCGCTGGCCACACGCGAAACCCGTGATATGTTCGAGACCACGTTGTGGCGCAACAACGCCGCCGATCTGCCATTGACCATCATGTTTGGACATGCGCACGAAGCGATGGCGGCCAGCGATGTCGTGCTTCTGGCGTCGGGCACCGCCACCCTGGAAGCGGCATTGCTCGGCAAACCAATGGTGATTGCCTACCGTATGCCGGCAGCCAGTTACTGGCTGTTGAAAGGCAAGGGCTATCTGCCTTATTACGGGCTGCCGAATATTCTCTGCGAAAAATTCGTCGTCCCGGAATTCATCCAGGACGATGCGACGCCGGCCAATCTTGCGCAAGCCGTACTCAATCTGTATCGCGACCCCGTTGTGCGCGGCCGCATCGAAATCAAGTTCGAGGGACTGCGCGAAAGTCTCGGCCACGGCGCGGCAGAACACGCGGCGCGCGCCGTCTGCGGCATGCTCGGGAAGAAACGTGATTTGCGGCGTTGATGAAGCGGGCCGCGGCCCGCTGGCGGGGCCGGTGTTTGCGGCGGCCGTGATACTCGGCGGCCATCACGGTATCACCGGTCTGGCCGATTCAAAGAAACTCAGCGCCAAACGACGCGAGGGTCTGGCTGGACAGATCAAGTTGCATGCCGAGGCGTGGTGCATCGCCAGTGCCACCGTCGAAGAAATAGATACCATCAATATTTTGCAGGCGACCTTGCTCGCCATGCGCAGGGCGGTGGAAGGGCTCACCGTGGTGCCCGCTGAGGTGCTGGTGGACGGCCTGTTCGTGCCAAAAATAAAATTTCGGGCGCGCGCCATTGTGCGCGGCGACGACAGCGTGGCGGAAATTTCAGCGGCGTCCATACTGGCGAAAACCGCGCGTGATGCGCACATGCTCGAATTGCACGAACGTTTTCCACTGTATGGTTTCGACCGTCACAAAGGTTATCCGACGGCGGCCCATCTGGAGGCGTTGCGTGTCAACGGGGTATCGGTGGTGCACCGCCGTTCGTTTGCCCCGGTACGCGCGCTGGTCACCACTGGAATTGCATCGTGAAACGCATAACATCCGCAGACAATCCGCAATTCCGAAATTTGCTGAAACTCGCGCACTCCTCGCGTGATCGCCGCAAGGCCGGACTTTCGCTGCTCGACGGCGTTCACCTGGTTTCAGCCTACCGCGAACACTTCGGCACGCCGGTCCAGGTTGCCGTCTGCGAGTCGGCGCTGCACAATGCCGAAATTCTGCATCTGCTGGACGCGTTGAAACCGCTGGCGCCACTGCTGTTGACCGACGGTTTGTTTGCCGAGCTATCGACGGTCTCCACGCCGACCGGCATCATGGCATCGATCGAAACACCGCGCGCACCGGCGTTCCCCGAGAAACTCGGTACCTGCGTGTTGCTGGAAGACATTCAGGATCCGGGCAATCTCGGTTCCATCTTGCGATCCGCGGCGGGCGCAGGTATCAGACACGTCTGTCTTTCAAAAACCTCGGTGCACAGCTGGTCGCCGCGCGTTTTGCGCGCCGGCATGGGCGCCCATTTCATGCTGTCCATTCATGAACAGTGCGATCTGGGCGAAATCGTGCGCGGCTTTTCCGGGCGCACCATTGTGACGTCGATGAACGCAAGCGCCAGCATTTTCGATATCGACCTGACCGGAGACATCGCACTGATTTTCGGCAATGAGGGGGCAGGTGTTTCGCCGGATCTGCAGGCCCTTGCGAACCAGGCAGTTACGATTCCAATGCCGGGGCCGATCGAATCGCTCAATGTCGGCGCGGCCGCGGCGATCTGCCTGTTTGAACGCGTGCGGCAGATCAAACACGCCGCCGGTCGGGTCTGACGCCTTAATAAATCCGTCGTACCAGTTTGGCTTCCTGCAAGATGGTCGTCGCAAGCTCTTCAACCGATTTGCTGGTGGCATCGAGAAACGGAATGTTCTCTCGTCGCATCATGGCCTCGGCTTCGCGCACTTCGAATTCGCAGTTGCTCAACGTCGCATAAGTGCTGCCGGGCCGCCGTTCATTGCGGATTTGCTGCAATCGCTCCGGTTTGATCGTCAGGCCGTACAGTCGCTCGCGCAGGTTCTTGACTTGTCCCGGCAGTTGCCGGTTGGCAAAATCTTCGGGAATGAGCGGGTAGTTGGCAGCGCGAATGCCGAACTGCATGGCGAGATACAGGCAGGTCGGGGTCTTGCCGCAACGCGATACGCCGACAAGGATCACATCGGCCTCGCTGATCTCCCGCGTGCTTGCACCGTCGTCGTGGCCTAACGAATAATTCACTGCTTCGATGCGATGATGGTAATTGGCAAAGTCGTTGGCGCTATGTGATTTGCCGACGGCGTGTAAAGCTGCCACACCGAGCTCTTTCTCCATCGGCCGGATGAAAATCTCGAAGCAGTCCAGAAACAGCGCGTTGGCCCTGGAGATAACCGCGGCAATTTCCGAATCCACCAGCGTGCTGAAAATCAGCGGCCGCACGCCGTCTCCGGCGCCCTGGCCGTTGATCTGGCGAACGGTTGCCTCCGCCTTTTCGACGGTGTCTATAAAGGGCAGGGTGACCTCGTTAAAGGCCACCATTTCGAACTGTGTGAGAAGGCTGTGGCCGAGCATCTCCGCAGTAATGCCGGTACGATCAGAAATAAAAAAAGCACTGCGTTTTTGCGGCATCGCACTGTTCCATGGAGTGATAATCGGTAAAATAGCCTCTTTTGGTGCTTCGCACAATCGGTGGCCACGACATGAAAACTGACGAGCGGGTGGTTGATTTTACGCAGTTGCGTATCGGCGACGTTGGCAGCGTGGGCGGGAAAAATGCCTCGCTCGGTGAAATGATCGGTAATCTGGCGCAATCCGGCGTGCGGGTGCCCGGCGGTTTTGCCACCACAGCGCACGCGTTCCGTGAATTTCTCGCCCACGAAGGCCTCGAAAAGCGCATCGAATCCGCCCTGTCCACGCTCAATGTGGATGACGTCAACGCACTGGCGAAAGCCGGCGCCGAGATCCGTGGCTGGATCTTCAACCAGCCGTTTCCATCCGGACTGGAAACGGCGGTCCGCGAAGCCTACAAGCAAATGCAAGCGGCCGGCAGCGATGATCTGTCAGTCGCCGTGCGTTCATCGGCCACCGCCGAAGATCTGCCCGATGCCTCGTTCGCCGGCCAGCAGGAAACGTTTCTCAACATCCATGGCATCGACAACGTCTTGACGGCGATCAAGCACGTCTTCGCTTCGCTCTACAACGACCGCGCCATTTCCTACCGCGTGCACAAGGGCTACATCCATAGCGATGTCGCACTGTCTGCGGGCGTGCAGCGCATGGTGCGCAGCGACCTCGGCGCCAGCGGCGTCCTGTTCACGCTCGATACGGAATCCGGTTTTGATCAGGTGGTCTTCATTACGTCGGCGTACGGTCTCGGCGAAACGGTCGTTCAGGGTCAGGTCAATCCGGACGAATTTTACGTTTACAAACCGGCGCTGGCGGCAGGCAAGACGTCGATCATTCGCCGCAATCTCGGCTCCAAAGCACTGCGCATGACCTTCACGGATGCGCGCAGCGCCGGCAAGTCGGTGCAGACCAACGACGTGCCTGAAAATGAACGGCGCCGCTTTTCGATCAGCGATGCCGAGGTCGAAGAACTGGCGCGCTACGCGGTGATCATCGAGAAACACTACAAGCGCCCCATGGACATCGAATGGGGACGCGACGGCAAGGACGGCAAGCTCTACATCCTGCAAGCGCGACCGGAAACGGTCAAAGCCAGCGAAAAGGTCGATACGCTGCGACGTTATCGTTTGAAGACCCGTTCCGACGTGCTGGCCTCAGGCCGCGCCATCGGCCAGCGCATCGGTTCAGGTCCGGTCAAGCTGATCAAGACTGCAGCGGAAATGGACCGCGTCAAACCGGGCGACGTATTGGTGACCGACATGACCGATCCCGATTGGGAACCGGTGATGAAGCGCGCCTCGGCCATCGTCACCAATCGCGGCGGGCGTACCTGCCACGCTGCGATCATTGCGCGCGAACTCGGCATTCCGGCGGTGGTAGGTTGTGGCGATGCGACGCAGGTCTTGAAAGAGGGCAAAACGGTGACTGTTTCGTGCGCCGAAGGCGACACCGGCTTTGTCTACCGCGGCGAACTTGAAATCGAAATCATCGATTTGTCGCTCGACGCCATGCCGAAGGCGCCGGCAAAAATCACCATGAACGTCGGCAATCCGGAACTTGCATTCGAGTTCCGGCGCCTGCCGAACGAGGGGGTGGGACTGGCGCGCCTTGAATTCATCATCGCACGCATGATCGGCGTGCACCCGCGGGCGGTGCTGGCCTATCCGGATCTGCCGGGCGATCTGAAACTGGCGGTCGAGCAGCACGCCGCCGGTTACGCCGATCCGGTCACGTTTTACGTCGAGAAACTCGTCGAAGGGGTGTCGACGCTGGGGGCGGCATTCTGGCCGAAGCCGGTGATCGTGCGACTCTCCGATTTCAAGTCGAACGAATATTCAAGTCTGACCGGCGGCTCGAAATACGAACCGCATGAAGAAAACCCCATGCTCGGCTTTCGCGGTGCGTCGCGCTACATCGCGCCGACCTTCAGCGATTGTTTCGAGCTGGAGTGCCGCGCCATGCGCAAGGTGCGCAACGACATGGGGCTGACCAACGTCGAACTCATGGTGCCTTTCGTGCGCACCGTCGGCGAAGCCAAACAGGTGATCGAGCTGCTCGCACAAAACGGCCTCAAGCGCGGCGAGAACGGTCTGCGCATCATCATGATGTGCGAAATTCCGTCGAACGCGATTCTGGCCGACGAGTTCCTGCAATATTTCGACGGCTTCTCGATTGGCTCTAACGATTTGACCCAGATGACGCTGGCGCTCGACCGCGATTCGGGCATCATTGCCGAAGGCTTCGATGAACGCGATCCGGCGGTCAAATACATGTTGCATCTCGCGATCCAGGCCTGTCGCAAGGCCGGCAAGTATGTCGGCATCTGCGGGCAGGGCCCATCGGACCATCCGGACCTTGCCAAGTGGCTGGTCGAGGAGGGCATTGAGAGCCTTTCGCTGAACCCGGATACCGTGGTGGAGACGTGGCTTTATCTGGCGCGCGAAGCGAAAAAGGCGGAGCACTGATGCATCGAGGGCGGACGATTTTCGTTGAGTCGGAAGGTGGTTTCGCGCTAGAATACGAAAACGGTGTGATATGAAATGACTAAATATATCTTTGTCACAGGTGGTGTGGTCTCCTCCCTAGGCAAAGGTATCGCCGCCGCGTCCCTCGCCGCCATTCTTGAATCGCGCGGCCTCAAGATTACGATGCTCAAGCTGGATCCGTATATCAACGTGGATCCAGGCACGATGAGCCCCTTCCAGCATGGCGAAGTGTTCGTCACCGAAGACGGTGCCGAGACCGATCTGGATCTCGGCCACTACGAGCGCTTTGCCAGTGCCAAGATGGGCAAGCGCAACAACTTCACGACCGGTCAGATTTACGAAAGCGTGATCAAAAAGGAACGCCGCGGCGATTACCTCGGCGGCACCGTGCAGGTCATCCCGCACATCACGGATGAAATAAAAAATTCGGTCCGCCGCGGCGCCGGTGACGCCGACGTGGCGATCGCTGAGGTTGGCGGTACCGTTGGCGATATCGAATCGCTGCCGTTCCTTGAGGCGATCCGGCAGATGGGCATCGAGCTGGGTCGAAACAACGTCTGCTATATCCACCTGACGCTGATTCCCTACATTCCGTCGGCCGGCGAGATCAAAACCAAACCGACCCAGCATTCCGTCAAGGAATTGCGCGAAATCGGTATCCAGCCGGACATCCTGCTGTGTCGTGGCGACCGTCCGCTGCCCGACGATGAGCGCCGCAAGATTGCATTGTTCACCAATGTGCAGATGGAAGCAGTCATCTCGGCGGTGGACGTCGATAGTATTTACAAAATTCCCGGTGAGTTGCACGCGCAGAACCTCGACGATATCGTTTGTCGCAAACTTGAATTGTCGCCGCCGCCGGCCGATCTATCGGCGTGGACCAAACTGGTTTATGCGCTTGAACACCCGACCAGGAACATATCGATCGCGCTGGTCGGCAAATATGTCGACCTCACCGAATCTTACAAATCGCTGTCCGAAGCGCTGATACACGCCGGCATCCATACCGGTGTGGGCATCAAGATCAATTACGTCGATTCGGAGTCGATCGAAAACAACGGCACAGCGGCGCTCGAGGGCATGGACGCGATACTGGTGCCTGGCGGCTTCGGCAAACGCGGTGTCGAAGGCAAGATCAAAGCGATCCGCTATGCGCGCGAGAATAAAGTGCCGTATCTGGGCATCTGTCTGGGCATGCAACTCGCCGTCATCGAATACGCACGCGACGTGGTCGGTCTGGAGGGGGCACACAGCACGGAGTTCGATCCGGCGTCGCCTCATCCGGTGATTGCACTGATCACTGAATGGCAGGACCGAGATGGTCGCGTCGAACAACGCGATGAAAACTCCAACCTCGGCGGCACCATGCGTTTGGGCGGCCAGGAATGCGTCCTGCGCACAGGCAGCGTCGTGCGGCAGGTTTACGGCGCGGAGCGCATTATCGAACGCCACCGGCACCGTTATGAAGTCAACAATCATTACCTGCCGAGAATCGAAGCGGCGGGAATGCGGGTCTCCGGCGTTTCCGCAAAGGACGAACTCTGCGAGATGATTGAATTGCCCGGCCACCCGTGGTTTGTCGGCTGCCAGTTCCATCCGGAATTCACCTCGACCCCGCGCGCGGGCCACCCCTTGTTCAACGCGTTTGTGCGCGCCGCTGCCGGCAATGCGAAAACCGCGCCGGCTGCGTCGGATTCCGCGCCCAAACTGCAAAGCATCGCCTAGGCGCCGCCATGCGTTTGTGCGGATTTGAAGCGGGCCTCGACCAGCCGTTATTTCTGATTGCCGGCCCCTGCGCGATTGAGTCGCGGCAGATGGCCCTAGACACCGCCGGCGAACTCAAGGCGATCTGCGCCGCTGTCGGTGTGCCCTTCATCTACAAGTCGTCGTTCGACAAGGCCAATCGCAGCTCTGACAAATCGTTCCGCGGTGTCGGCATGGCCGAGGGCCTGGACATTCTCGCCGAGGTCAAAAAAACCATTGGCGTTCCGGTTTTGACCGACGTGCATGAGATCGACCAGATCAAACCGGTCGCCGCCGTGGTCGACGTGCTGCAGACCCCCGCCTTTCTGTGCCGTCAGACGGATTTCATCCATGCGGTTGCCGCCTGCGGCAAACCCGTCAACATCAAGAAGGGGCAGTTCCTCGCCCCTGGCGACATGAAAAACGTCGTCGACAAGGCACGCTCGGTGAGCGGCGCCGACAACATCATGGTATGCGAGCGCGGCGTCAGCTTCGGTTACAACAACCTGGTTTCCGATATGCGTTCGCTGATGATCATGCGCGAGACCGGCTGCCCCGTTGTTTATGACGCAACGCATTCGGTGCAGCTGCCGGGCGGGCAGGGCACCTCCAGCGGCGGGCAGCGCGAATTCGTGCCGGTGCTGGCACGCGCGGCGGTGGCGACCGGCATTGCCGGCATCTTCATGGAAACACATCCGAATCCGGCCAAGGCGCTGTCGGACGGGCCGAATGCATGGCCGCTCGCGCATATGCGTGTGCTGCTCGAGACGCTGAAAGCACTCGACACTATGGTCAAAAAGAATGGTTTTGCCGAACAACTTGTTACGGGACAGGGAAACAAATGAGTGCAATCGTTGATGTGATCGGACGTGAAATTCTTGATTCGCGCGGTTTGCCTACGGTAGAAGCCGATGTGCTGCTGGAGTCCGGCGTGCTGGGTCGCGCCGCGGTGCCTTCCGGTGCCTCCACCGGCAGCCGCGAAGCGATCGAACTGCGCGACGGCGATGAAAAGCGTTTTCACGGCAAGGGCGTGCAACGTGCGGTCGAACACGTCAACACCGAGATTTGCGAAGCCATCATCGGCCTCGACGCGGTCGAGCAGCGCTTCGTCGACCAGACCATGATTGAACTCGACGGCACCGAGAACAAATCCCGCCTTGGCGCCAACGCCATACTCGCGGTGTCGCTGGCGATTGCAAAGGCGGCCGCCGATGAATGCGGCCTGCCGCTGCATCGCTACCTCGGCGGCGCCGGCCCGATGGCAATGCCCGTGCCGATGATGAACGTGATCAATGGCGGCGCGCACAGCGACAACAGTCTCGATTTGCAGGAATTCATGTTGGTACCGCTCGGCCTGCCGACGTTCAAGGACGCGCTGCGCTGCGGTTCCGAAGTGTTCCAGTCGCTGAAGAAAATTCTCCATGAAAAAGGCCTCTCGACCGCGGTCGGTGACGAGGGTGGTTTCGCGCCGCGCTTGCCCAGTCACGAAGCGGCGATCGTGCTGATACTGCAGGCGATCGAAAAAGCCGGCTACCGGCCGGGCGAGGATGTGGCCCTTGCGCTGGATTGCGCCGCCTCGGAGTTTTATGCCGACGGTAAGTACACCCTGGCCTGCGAAGGCCAGACCCTGAACGCGGCCGAATTCACCGATCTGCTCGCGACGTGGGTCGACAAGTATCCGATCATCAGCATCGAAGACGGCATGGCCGAAAACGACTGGGACGGCTGGAAGTTGCTGACCAAACGTCTTGGTAACCGCGTGCAACTGGTGGGCGATGATATTTTCGTCACCAACACCAAAATCATCGAAAAAGGCATCGCCGAAGGCGTCGCCAATTCGGTGCTGATCAAGGTCAATCAGATCGGCACGCTGACCGAAACGCTGGCCGCGATCGAAATGGCCAAACGCGCGCGTTATACCGCGGTCGTTTCGCACCGCTCCGGTGAAACCGAAGACACCACGATTGCCGACATTGCCGTGGCCACCAACGCCATGCAGATCAAGACCGGTTCGCTGTGCCGCTCCGACCGTTTGGCCAAATACAATCAACTGCTGCGTATCGAAGAAGATCTGGGGGACGCCGCCGCCTATCCCGGGCGCGGCGCTTTCTACCAGATACGCGGGTCCTAGCGATTGCGGACGTGAAATACCTGACGCTCGCACTGGCCGGCCTGATCGCACTGCTGCAGTATCCGATGTGGCTGGGCAAGGGCGGCTGGTTGCGCGTGTGGGACACCGACCGGCAACTGCAGGCGCAGTACGAAACGAACCGCAAGCTGCAGGTGCGTAACGGTGCTTTGGACGCTGAAGTGCGCGACCTCAAGCAGGGGCTCGACGCGGTGGAAGAACGCGCGCGCAGCGAACTCGGCATGATCCGCCAGGACGAAATGTTTTTTCAGGTCATGGACGAACGGCACAGCACGGCGCCGCCGGCCAAATAGGTCAATCGAATATGACCGCATCGCTGATCGATGGCGCGCTGATCGCGCGCAAGCTGTTGGATCAACTGCGTCCACGCGTCGCCGCACTGGCTGCCCGCGGCATAACGCCCGGGCTCGCAGCCATACTCGTCGGCGATAACGCCGCCTCCGAAGTCTATGTGCGCAACAAGGTCCGCGCCTGCGCAGATATTGGTATTAAATCGGAAGTCCATCGTCTGTCCTCTGCCTGCAGCGAGGCCGAACTAACCGCCGTCATCGAGAAGCTCAACTGCGATCCCCTTATTCACGGCATATTGCTGCAACTGCCGCTGCCGCCGCATCTGGATGCTGAACGCACTACCGCACGCATTGCCGCGGCAAAAGATGTGGACGGATTCAGCCGGGAGAACCTCGGCGCATTGGTCGCCGGCCACCCGAAATTAGCGCCATGCACCGCGCTCGGCGTGATGGCGATGATCGATCACGAGCGCATACCGGTGGAAGGCGCCAATGCAGTCGTCGTCGGACGCAGTGTCGCCGTCGGCAAACCAACCGCATTGATGCTCATCGCGCGCGGTGCCACCGTCACCGTCTGCACATCAAAAACCCGCGACCTCGCGCATCACACGCGCGATGCCGACATCGTGGTCGTGGCCGTCGGCAAACCCGGCACCGTGACGGGTTCGATGCTGAAACCAGGGACGGCAGTGTTTGACGTCGGCATCAACCGGCTGGCAGACGGCAAAATCACCGGTGACGTTGATTTCGCATCGGCCAGCGCTGTCGCCTCCTGCATCACACCGGTGCCCGGCGGCGTGGGACGCATGACCGTAGCGGCGTTGATGGCCAATACCGTGACCGCCGCTGAAAGTCTGCTCGAAACGGGCACCTGAAGCGGCGCGCCTCAACAGACAAAGATGTTGGCGAACCCGAGCAGAAAATCAGGGCCGAGATAGGCACGAAACGTCACATAACCGACGTACGCAAGCAGGCAGGCCAGCAACAGCCAGACAAACAGTTTTTGCATTTGTTGCGTCATGGGCCGGTCCGTTGCCCTGCCTGGATACCGTCGTGAAAGTCGCAACGACCAACTGACCGACACGCCGGCTCATATCCAAACGGAAAATCATTATCGCACAATGATATAACGCATGCGCCTGCACTGACAGGGCATGGAATTTGTGCTATTTTCGCGCGCTTCGCAGAGGTGGCCACACATATGTTAAATCTCGCTCACGGACTTCAATTTACCGACTTGCACGAACGCGACGGCTTGCTCAGGCTGGATGGCGAATTTCTGCACTTGCTGGCTGCCGCGGACCAGGCTTTGCATCAGCAGTTGGTTTCGGCACGCGCAAATCCCGCAGCGCTCGCCGCCAAACAGGAATCCGAACTGCTGATCGCACTGGCGCCGCACCTCGATGACTTTGTTGCGGGCCTGTTCAATATCGCCGCCGATGTCCGCAAATTATCAGCGCGCCACAACGAACTGGCACCGCTGTACTCCTGCAAACGCCTGTTCGTGCAGCGCAAGGCACTGCACAAATACAAAGCCGATGCAGCAGCAGCTTTCGACGGTGCTACGCTGCGCACAGAACTTGAGGCGAAGTTCGGTGCGGCATTTAGCGAACTGGTGTTTGCACAATGCGTGATGCAATGGCTCGAAGCCGAGGAGGCCCACGCTGCCGAAATCGATCTTGCCCAGCGTTACGCCGCATGGGCAGTACATACCCCGGCCGGCAGGGCTTTCCATGCTGGTGGTGTGTTGTTCAAGGTGCCGCACAAACTTGATCATCAGCACCTGGTGCCTTTCGACAGCGATGAAGCGAACGGCTTCGCGCGCTTCCAGGGCAAGCCCGAACATTTTCGCCGCCGCGAAGGTTTCCGGCTGACCGACCACGGCACCGACCTCGTCGGTGCGCTCGACCAGGCGCATTACTGCATCTGGTGCCACGAGCAGGGCAAGGACTCCTGCGCGAAAGGGCTTAAAGAGAAAGGCGCGACCGGCACCGGCGTCGCCTCCTTCAAAAAGAGCCCGTTTGGCGTCACGCTGGCCGGTTGCCCGCTCGAAGAAAAAATATCCGAGTTTCACAAGGTCAAGACCGAAGGGCACGTCATCGGCGCGCTCGCCGTGATCATCGTCGACAACCCGATGCTGGCCGCCACCGGCCACCGTATCTGTAACGACTGCATGAAAGCCTGCATTTACCAAAAGCAGGAGCCGGTCGATATTCCGCAGGCGGAGACGCGCACGCTCAAAGACGTGCTGGAATTGCCGTGGGGCTTCGAAATCTACTCGCTGCTGACGCGCTGGAATCCGCTCAATCTGCGCACGCCGTATCCGAAGGCGCCGAGCGGCAAACGCGTGCTCATCATCGGCATGGGCCCGGCCGGATTCACGCTAGCGCATTTCCTGATGAACGAGGGCCATGTCGTCGTCGGCGTTGACGGCCTGAAAATCGAACCGCTAACACCGCGATTGTCCGGCGTCGACGCCAATGGCGCGCGCACGGCATTCGATCCGGTTCGCGATATCGCCAGTCTGCACGAAGCGCTGGACGCGCGCACCATGGCCGGCTTCGGCGGGGTCGCTGAATACGGTATCACCGTGCGCTGGGACAAAAATTTCCTCAAGCTGATCCGCCTGTTGCTTGAACGACGCCGCCAGTTCGCCATGTTCGGCGGCGTGCGCTTCGGCGGCACACTGACGCTCGAAGATGCCTTCGCAATGGGTTTCGACCACGTCTCGCTGGCCATCGGCGCCGGCAAACCGACCGTTCTTGACATGCCCAACGGGCTCGCCCGCGGCGTGCGCACGGCGTCGGATTTTCTGATGGCGCTGCAACTGACCGGTGCGGCGAAGAAGGATTCCATCGCCAACATGCAGCTGCGCCTGCCGGTGGTCGTCATCGGCGGCGGTCTGACCGCCATTGATACTGCGACCGAATCGCTCGCGTATTACCCGGTACAGGTCGAAAAATTCCTGCTGCGCCACGAAACACTTGTCGCGAAAGACGGCGAAGCGATTGCGCGTATCAACTGGAATGAGGAAGAACGCGCAGTCGCAGAAGAATTCCTCGCGCATGGACGCGCCATCCGCGCCGAGCGCGAAGCGGCGCAGCGAGAAGGCCGAGAACCCGACATCCTTGGTCTTCTCAGAAAGTGGGGCGGGGTGACGATTGCCTATCGCCGCCGGCTGGTCGACAGCCCGTCGTACACGCTCAATCACGAGGAAGTGCAGAAAGCGTTCGAGGAAGGGATCTGGTTTGCCGAGTGCCTGAGCCCTACGGGAATCGATGTCGATGCCAACGGTCAGGCGCGCGTCATCCGCATGGCGCGCCAGCAGCGCGGCGAAGACGGCAAATGGACCTCCGGCAGCGAAGTTGAATTGCCGGCACGCAGCGTGCTCGTTGCGGCAGGTACGCAGCCGAACACCGTGCTGGCGCGCGAAGACGCCGCGCACTTTCCGCTCGACGGCAAATATTTCCGCGCCTGCGACGAAGAAGGCAACCCGGTCAAACCGGAAGCCTCCATCTCCAAACCGACCGACGTTCGTGTGCTGCTGGCCAGACGCGAGGACGGACGTTTCGTCAGCTACTTCGGCGACGTGCATCCTTCGTTCTTCGGCAATGTGGTCAAGGCAATGGGCGGCGCGAAGCAGGGTTATCCGATCATCAGCCGCGTGTTGTCGCGCGGCGTGCCTGCAGCAGCGCAGAACGATGTCGAATTCATCGCCGGCCTCAACCGCGAATTGCGCCCCACGGTGCACGAGGTCGTGCGTCTGACGCCGAACATCGTCGAGATCGTTGTGCGTGCGCCGCAGGCCGCGCGCAGTTTCCAGCCAGGGCAGTTTTACCGATTGCAGAATTTTGAAACGCTGGCGCCGCGCGCCGAAAACACCACGCTCAATATGGAAGGGCTGGCACTGACCGGTGCCTGGGTCGACAAGGAAAAAGGGCTGGTCTCGACCATCGTGCTGGAAATGGGCGGATCAAGCAGCTTGTGTGCGATGCTCAAACCGGGCGAACCAATCGTGTTGATGGGGCCGACCGGCAGCGCCACTGAAATTCCCGCGGGAGAAACCGTCGCTCTGGTCGGCGGGGGGCTCGGCAATGCCGTGCTGTTTTCGATCGGCCAGGCGCTGCGTCGGGCCGGTTCGAAGGTTCTGTATTTCGCCGGATACAAGCGCATCATCGACCGCTACAAGGTTGAGGAAATCGAAGCGGCCGCCGACGTCGTGGTGTGGTGTTGCGATGAGGCGCCGGGTTTCACGCCGGGACGTCCGCAAGACCGCACGTACGTCGGCAACATCGTGCAGGCGATCCACTCCTACGCCATCGGCAATCTCGGCAATCCGGAAGTGGTCGCACTGAAAAATGCAGACCGCATCATCGCCATCGGTTCAGACCGCATGATGGCGGCGGTGGCGCGCGCGCGCCACACGGTGCTTAAACCATTCATGAAGCCGCATCACTTTGCCATCGGTTCGATCAATTCGCCGATGCAGTGCATGATGAAGGAAATCTGCGCACAGTGCCTGCAACCGCACCGCGATCCGGAAACCGGCAAGATCAGCTATGTGTTCTCGTGCTTCAACCAGGACCAGCCGCTTGATCGCGTCGACTGGGGCGGTCTGGATCAGCGCCTCAAACAGAACGGCGTGCAGGAAAAACTGACAGCGCTGTGGATCAGTCTCTGCTCCAAAGCCGTCAAAATACCGTCCTAGTCGATCGCTTTTAAGACCTCGGCGAGGGTGCCGGCAAGCTGGTCGATCTGTTGGTTCTCGATGACCAGCGGCGGTGACAGGGCGATGATATCGCCAGTCACGCGCACCAGTACGCCTTTTTCAAAGCAGCGCAGGAAGGCGTCGAAGGCCCGTGCGCCGGGCTTGCCCGCGCGTGGTTCGAGTTCGATGCCCGCCATCAGGCCGTAATTGCGCACGTCGATCACGTGCGGCAGGCCTTTGAGCGCGTGCACGGCATTTTCGAAATACGGCGCCACACTGCGTGCACGCTCGAAGAGTTTTTCTTCGTGATAAAGACCCAGCGTTGCTTCTGCCGCAGCAGTGGCGACCGGGTGCCCCGAGTAGGTGTAGCCGTGAAACAGCTCGACCATGCCGGGCGGTGCGTTGTTGACGATGGTGTCATGGATGTCGGGACGCACAATCACACCCGACAGCGGAATCGTCGCGTTGGTCACGCCCTTGGCAAACGTAATCATGTCGGGAACAACACCGAAGGTTTCAGCGGCGAACGCGTGACCGGTGCGGCCGAAGCCGGTAATGACCTCGTCGAATATCAGCAACAAGCCGTACTTGTCGCAGATCTGCCGCAGGCGCTGCAAATAACCAACCGGTGGAATCAAAACTCCGGTTGAACCGGCCGCCGGTTCGACGATCACCGCCGCGATGTTCGAGGCGTCGTGCAACGCGATGATGCGCGTTTCGAGTTCGTCGGCGAGATGCGCCCCCCATGCCGGTTGGCCGCGGCTGAAGGCGTTCTTTTCGAGGTTATGCGTATGCGGCAGATGGTCGACGCGCGGCAGCATGCTGCCGTAGGCCTTGCGATTGGCGGGGATACCGCCCACCGAAATACCGCCGAAGCCGACGCCGTGATAACCGCGTTCGCGCCCCACCAGCACCGTGCGCTGGCCTTCACCACGCGCGCGCTGGTAAGCCAAAGCGATCTTCAGTGCAGTATCGACGGCTTCCGAACCCGAGTTCGCGAAGAAGACATGGTTGAGATCACCGGGCGCCATGTCACGCAACAGATCGGCGACACGGAATTCGGTCGGATGGCCCATTTGAAACGGCGGGCAGTAATCCATCGTGTCGAGCTGACGCTTGATTGCATCGATAATGCGCGCGCGACCGTGGCCGGCATTGACACACCACAAGCCGGAAGTGCCGTCGAGCACCTGGCGCCCGTCATCAGTGGTGAAATGCATGTCCTTGGCCGCGACAAACATGCGCGGCGCACTCTTGAACTGCCGGTTGGCCGTGAACGGCATCCACAACGAGTCCAGACTGTAATCGCGAGCTTTCATGGGGGCTTTACCGCAAGTGTTCGGGCCTTTATTTTGCCGTGTCTGCGGTGATTCGGCTACCATAGCCGTACATTAATTTGCGGCACCAACTGTGGAGATGGCAGTGGCAAGACATCTGGTCTGTCTGACGTTTGAT
This sequence comes from Betaproteobacteria bacterium, assembly GCA_025356695.1. Next base: position 32,928 of record JANXSE010000202.1, on the reverse strand, counting down.
TTTGACGCAATGTCGGGTTTCATTTCGCGCGGCATGATTTCACCGTCGCCGATTTCGCGCGGGGAGTTCGGCGCCAATGTGGGCGCCGCGCGCATTCTGGCGCTGCTGAAGAAATACAAGATCCGCTCGTCGTGGTACATCCCGGGCCACACGCTGGAAACCTATCCCGAGCAGTGCCGCGCGGTGTTTGATGCCGGCCACGAAATCGGCCATCACGGCTGGACGCATGTGCCACCCGCCGAGATGACCCGCGAGCAGGAGGAGGCGGGGCTGGTCCGTGCCAACGAACAGATCCGCAAGCTGACCGGAGTCTACGCGCGTGGTTACCGTTCGCCGTCGTGGGACCTGAGCCCGCATTCGGTCGATCTGCTGCTCAAACACGGCTTCGTTTACGACAGCAGCATGATGGGCGACGACTACACGCCGTACCGCGTGCGCCGCGGTGACATCATCACGGTCGACCAGCCGGCCCTCTGGGGCAAACCCTGCAAACTGGTGGAAATGCCGATCAGCTGGTCGCTCGACGACTATCCGCATTTCGAGTTCATCCGCACTAAAGACTGGATCCTGCCCGGCCTGCGCAATTACAACGGCGTGCTGGCCAACTGGCTCGACGATTTCGCCTACATGACCAAAGCCGCCAAATGGGGCGTCATCACCTATACCTTCCATCCCTTCGTGATCGGGCGCGCCGGGCGCATGCTGCTAATGGAAAAGCTGATCCGCAAACTGAAAGACGGCGGGGCAGTTTTCACAACACTTGAGGACGCCGCCGCCGAATATGCGAAGCGCGTGCCCTTCAAGGGTTGAGCACGCGGCGGCCAGTCCAACCGTGCCGCAGTTGTTCAAAGCAGGATGGGCAGCGTTGCTGTTTACCTTGTTCTGCAACATTGCCTGCCACGCCGCCGATCTTAACGTTGGTTCCAAACGCTTTACCGAGTCATACATCCTTGGCGAAATAGTCGCGCAAACAGCACAGCAGGCGGGCGACGCGCAGGTTGCGCACAAACCGGGTCTGGGCAATACCGCAATCCTCTTTGCAGCACTGCAAAGCGGCGCCATTGATGTTTATCCGGAATATTCAGGCACCATCGTCGAGGAACTGCTCGGCGGCAAGAGCGGCGCAACGCTGGCCGAGATCAACCGTGCGCTGGCCCCGCTGGGCCTCGCCGCCGGCGTGCCGCTGGGCTTCGGCAATTCCTATGCACTGGCCGTCTCCGCATCGAGCACGACGACCGCGCAGGTCAACACTATTTCGGATCTGGCAAGAACCGGCGGCCTGCGCCTGGGTTTGTCGCAGGAGTTTCTTAACCGCCGCGACGGCTGGCCGGCGCTGCAGCAGCGTTACGGTCTGTCAGACAAACCGCGCGGACTCGATCACGGGTTGGCCTACGAAGCGCTGGCGGCGCAACAGATCGACGTCATGGACGTCTACACGACCGACGCCAAACTCAGCCGCCATGCACTGCGCATTCTCGCGGATGACCAACTTTTTTTTACGCGATACGACGCACTGCTGCTGTACCGCGCAGATCTGCCGCGGCGTCTGCCCGCGATCTGGCAGGCCATCAAAATGCTGGAAAATCGCATTGCGCAAACGCGCATGATCGAAATGAACGCGGCGGCGGAACTCGACGGCCTTTCCTTTGCCTCGGTGGCCGCGTCCTTCCTCGGCGGAACGCCGGCAACAGCAGCACAACGCGCGCCCCGTTTTATCGACCGCCTGATCGGCGATGATTTTGCGCGCCTGGCCGGACAGCACCTGCTGCTGGTATTCCTCTCGCTGCTGCTGAGCTCCACAGTGGGGATACCTCTCGGGATACAGGCGGCGCGATCGACGAAGGCGCAGGCGTTCATCATGCCGGCCGTCGCCGTACTGCAAACCATTCCAGCGCTGGCGTTGCTCGCCTTTCTGATCGCACTATTTGACCGCATCGGCACGCTGCCAGCGGTGGCAGCGCTATTTCTATACGGCTTGCTGCCCATCGTGCGCAATACGGCGACCGGACTACTTGAAATCCCGCGCGGCCTGCCGCAGGCGGCCGCCGCGCTTGGTTTGCGCCGGGGTGTGATTCTTCGTTTGGTTGAATTACCGCTGGCCGCGCGCACGATACTCGCCGGCATCAGAACCTCCGCGGTCATCAACGTCGGCACTGCCACGATTGCCGCCTTCATCGGCGCCGGCGGTTTCGGCGAGCGCATCGTTGCGGGCCTTGCAGTCAACGACCACGCCATGCTGCTGGCAGGGGCGCTGCCGGCTGCGTTGCTGGCAATACTGATCGAACTGGTTTTCGGCGCCGCGGAACGCGGCCTGTCACCAGGCTGCCGCGAGCAGGACGGCAGGACTTAACGCGACAGGATGGTCGGCCGCGCGTCCGGCAGCAGGCCCGGGTAGTCGCGACTGAAATGCAGGCCGCGGCTTTCATGCCGGAGCTGCGCACTGCGCACGATCAATTCCGCCGTCTGCACCAGATCGCGCAGTTCCAGCAGGTCGCCGGTGACGCGAAAATTCGCGTAATACTCGTGAATCTCCGATTGCAGCAGCTGGATGCGGTGCAGGGCGCGTTCAAGCCGCTTGTTGGTGCGCACAATGCCGACGTAGTCCCACATGAAGCGGCGCAATTCGTCCCAGTTATGCGCGATGACGATTTCTTCGTCGGCGTCCGAGACCCGGCTTTCATCCCAGTCGGGCAGGGCCGGCGGCAGCGGAGCGTCCTCGGCGAGAATATCGCGCGCCGCCGCCATGCCGAAGACCAGACACTCGAGCAGTGAATTGCTGGCCAGCCGGTTGGCGCCATGCAGACCGGTGCAGGCAGTTTCGCCGATCGCATAGAGTCCCGGCACATCGGTACGTGCGCGGTCGTCGGTGACAAGGCCGCCGCAGGTGTAATGCTCGGCTGGCACCACTGGGATCGGCTCGCGCGTAATGTCGATGCCGAGGTCTTTGCAGTGGATGTAGATGTTGGGGAAATGCTGCTTGATGAATTCGGCCGGCTTGTGCGTGATATCGAGATAGACGCAGTCGATGCCGCGCTTTTTCATTTCAAAATCGATGGCACGGGCAACGATGTCGCGGGGCGCCAGTTCGGCACGCTGGTCGTGCGCCGGCATGAAACGCGTGCCGTCGGGCAGTTTCAGGATGCCGCCTTCGCCGCGCACCGCTTCCGATATCAGGAAGGGCTTGGCGTGCGCATGATAGAGGCAGGTCGGGTGAAACTGGATGAATTCCATGTTGCCGACCCGGCAGCCGGCCCGCCAGCCCATGGCAATGCCGTCGCCGGTCGAGGTATCGGGGTTGGTTGTATAAAGGTAGACCTTGCCGGCGCCGCCGGTAGCTAGCACCACATGGCGCGCCGCGATAGTGACCACCTTGCCGCGCGCGGTGTCCAGTACATAGGCACCAAGGCAGCGGTTATCCGGTTGCCCCAGTTTGGCCCCGGTGATGAGGTCAACCGCATTGTGATTTTCGAGCAGGGTGATGTTGGGATGCGCCCTGATTTTGGATTCCAGCGTAACCTGCACCGCGTGCCCCGTCGCATCGTCGACGTGGATCACCCGCCGGTGGCTATGGCCACCTTCCGTGGTGAGGTGATAGCCAGTGTCGCTGGATGCGTCGCGCGTAAACGGCACCCCCTCGCCAATCAGCCAATCAATGCACTCGCGGCCGCGTTCCACGACAAAACGGGTCACTTTTTCGTCGCACAGGCCGGCGCCGGCGACCAGGGTGTCGCGAACGTGGCTCTCGGTGGTGTCATCGCCGGCCAGCACCGCGGCAATGCCGCCTTGCGCCCAATTGCTGGCGCCATCGAGCAGTTCCCGCTTGGTGACCACGCCGACCTTGCGTTGCGCTGCAAGATGCAGGGCGAGGGTCAGCCCCGCCAGACCGCTGCCGATGATCAGAACGTCAAATCGGTGTGCCATATTCGCTTGCCGGTCAAAACCCTATGTTACCGCACCGGGCCGGCGTTGCAGGAACTGCAACCCGCAGTGAACTAATTCCCTGCTGGCGTTGTCTGTCGAGTATTGGTCGTGAAGCTTGTGAAGTCGGGTTCCTGGCTGCATCGCCTGCGGTATACTTGGCGCCTTGTTTTGGCGGGCCGCGCGCTTGCAAAACGCAGGATTTCAGGAACCGGTTTCATGGGCGAGCGTGAAGTTGACCGTCAACTGGTCGAGCGGGCACAAGGTGGCGACAAGCATGCCTTCGAGCTGCTGGTCATCAAGTACCAGCGCAAGCTGGCGCGTCTGTTGTCGCGTTTTATCCGGGACCCTGGTGAAGTAGAGGATGTTACTCAGGAAGCCTTTATCAAAGCCTATCGTGCACTGCCGTCGTTTCGCGGCGACAGCGCCTTTTATACCTGGCTCTATCGAATCGGCATCAATACTGCAAAAAATTATCTGGTCACCCTGGGGCGTCGCGCGCCGACGGTGACTGCAGTCGACAATGAGGAAGCAGAGGATATTGAAGACGGCGATCAACTGAAAGACATGAATACGCCGGAAAGCCAGATGATGACGCGGCAGATCGCCGAAACGGTCAACACCACGCTGCAAAACCTGCCGGAAGAATTGCGCACCGCAATCACGTTGCGCGAACTGGACGGAATGAGTTATGAGGAAATCGCCCAAATCATGAATTGCCCGATCGGCACCGTGCGGTCGCGCATCTTCCGGGCACGCGAAGCCATAGCAGAAAAGCTGCGACCGCAGCTGGATGTGGCGAAAGACAGGAGATGGTGATGGACAAAATCTCGGCATTCATGGACGGTGAAGCGGCGCCCGCCGAAACCAGGCAAGCACTGACGAATCTTCGCAGCGATGAGGAATGTCAGAAACTCTGGAATTCGTTCCATCTGGTCGGCGACGTCATGCGCGGCGACCCGGTTCTGCGCGATGATTTCATCGACCGTCTGCGCGAACGCATCAAAAACGAGCCGACTGTGCTTGCGCCGCGCGCCCGCTGGAGCGCCCCCACGCGTTTTGCCTATTCTGCAGCCGCGGCCGTCGCCGGGCTCGCAGTCGTTGCGGCCATCGTCATGACCAACAATCCATTGCGTCCGGCGGGCGATATTGCCGCCGCACCGAAATCAAACCCGCTGCAGATTGCACAATCCTCTCAACCCGAAGCACACCTCCAGCCCGCGGCAGTCGCGAACCAGGCGCAGGTCAACGAGTATTTGATGGCACACCAGGAATTTTCACCGCGCACCGCATTGCAGGGCGTAGTGCCGTATGTGCGTTCGGTCTCGGAATCACACGATGGTAATCGCCGCTAAACGCGCGCACAAAGTGCGGCCCGGGTTGCGGGTTGTACTCGCGCTGGCCGGCGGCATTGCATTTACCGGTGCGGCTTGCGCCGAGTCGACGGATGCCATGGCTTGGTTGCAAAAAATCGCCGGCGCCGCACGCCAGCTCAATTACGCCGGCAGTTTTGTCTACCAGCACGGCCGTCAGGTCGAAACCTCGCGCATTGCACACTGGGCCGATGCCAACGGGGAACACGAGAAACTCGAAACACTTGATGGCCCGCCGCGCGAGATCATCCGCACCAACGAAAACGTAACCTGCTATCTGCCCGAAATCAAAGCGGTTTTGGTCACCAAACGGCACGGCCGCCAGTTTCCCTCGTTGCTGCCGGAGGACCTCGCCGGTATTGCCGACAACTATGTTGTTCGAAAAACCGAGACCGACCGTGTTGCCGGTGCCGAATGTCAGATGATCCTGCTCGAACCAAAGGACAATTTGCGCTACGGCCACCGTTTTTGCGCGGAAGTGTCCTCGGGCCTGCTGTTGCGCGCGCGCACCTATAACGACAGAAATGAAATGATCGAGTCGTTTGCCTTTACCCAGTTGTTGCTGGGCCACGCGGTGACGAAGGACCTCCTTAAATCGACCTACGCGGCAAAAAGCCATGATTGGCGCGTCGACCGTTCGGCGCTCGATCGCGGCGATGCCACCGGGGATTCCGGCTGGACGCTGAAAAACCAGCCGGCGGGGTTTCGCAAGGTAACGGAGATGCGGCGTGCCATTGCAGGGCGCGCCGCCGTTTCGCATCTGGTGTATTCGGACGGACTCGCGGCGATTTCGGTGTTCATCGAACCAATGCCGAAAACGCCTCCCGCGGCGGGCCCGCTGGCCTACCAGGGCTCAGTCAACATTTATGTCAGGTCCCAGGCCGAACAGATGCTCACCGTGGTGGGCGAGACCCCGGCGCGCACGGTGCGGCAGGTCGCTGATTCACTCACGCCGCGCGACAGATAATGCAGTGCTGACGTGCCGGTACATGCCGGCTTTATAAAATCAAATGCTGTTGTCCTAAGAGGAAACCCGATGTTGCGAAAAGTGTTGTTGCTTGCGATTCTGCTGTTGCCGGTGTCCGTCATGGCACAACTGCCGGATTTCACGGACCTGGTTGAAAAACAGGGCGCCACCGTGGTCAATATCAGCACGACGCAGGCGCCCAAGGCGCAGGCTGCGCCGCAAGCACCGCAATTGCGCGAGGACGATCCGTTCTATGAATTCTTCCGCCGCTTTATTCCAAACCCCGGGCCGCGTGAATTCCAGAACAACTCGCTGGGTTCCGGTTTCATCATCAGCACCGACGGTTTTGTGCTGACCAATGCGCACGTGGTGGAATCCGCCGATGAAATCACCGTCAAGCTGAACGACAAACGCGAATTCAAGGCGAAGGTCATCGGCAGCGACAAACGCACTGATATCGCCCTGCTCAAGATTGAAGCGACCGGCCTGCCGGCGGTCAAATTCGGTGATGCCAACAAACTCAAAGTGGGGGAATGGGTCATCGCCATCGGCTCACCGTTCGGTTTTGAGAACACGGTGACCGCCGGTATCGTCAGCGCGAAAGGGCGTTCGCTACCACAGGAAAACTTCGTTCCGTTCATCCAGACCGATGCCGCGGTAAACCCGGGCAATTCCGGCGGGCCGCTCTTCAACATGCGCGGCGAGGTTATCGGCATCAATTCGCAGATTTACAGCCGCACCGGCGGATTCATGGGGCTGTCGTTTGCAATCCCGATCGACGTCGCCAACGATATTGCGAGCCAGCTGAAGGCCAGCGGCAGAATCACCCGCGGCCGCATCGGCGTGGTCATACAACCGGTGACGAAAGATCTTGCCGAATCATTTGGAATGGGCAAAGCGGCCGGTGCATTGGTCAGTTCGGTGGAAAAGGGCAGTCCCGCGGAAAAGGGCGGCATCGAAGCCGGCGACGTGATTCTGAAGTTTGACGGCAAAACAGTGGTGTCGTCGGAAGACCTGCCGCGCCTGGTGGGCGCGACCAAGCCCGGCACCAAAGCTGCGGTTCAGCTCATGCGCAACAAGGCGACCAAGGATGTATCGGTGGTGGTCGGTGAAATGCCCGACGAAACGCGCAATGCGCAGCGCCAGCAGCGTCGCGGCCAACCCGGCGGCAAACCGCCGGCCGAAGCGGTCACACGCCTGGGCATGACTCTCTCCGAGCCGACCGTGCAGCAGCGCGAACAACTCAGCATTGTCGGCGGCGTGCTGGTCGAGGATGTCGGGCAGGGTGCCGCCGCACGCGCCGGCATACGCCGTGGCGACGTCATCCTTGCGGTCAACAACCAGGACGTCAAGTCGCTCGAACAGTTCGGCCAGTTGGTCGGCCAGCTCGAGAAAGGCAAGATCGTAGCCCTGCTGGTACGCCGCGGCACCAACGCACTCTATATCCCGCTGCGGATTGAGTAACCCTGCAGTCAGGTTCGTTGTCTACGGCCGCCTCTATTGCCATCTCTGCGATGACATGGTGGCGGCGCTGCGCGCGCGACCCGCGGCGGCGGCCTGCCTGATCGAGGTCATCGACGTCGACAAGGACCCGGCGCTCGAGGCGGAATTCGGCGAATGGGTGCCGGTTCTCTTTGCCAACGGCGAACGCCTTTGCCACTACCATCTCGATACGATGAAAGTGGATGAATATTTAAGAAAATTCGGCTAAAATCACGCACGTTTTGGGGCACCGGCGAGTGCCCTTTTTTCTTGTTTCTCTTTGCTGAATTTCGGCTCGCGCACAGCCCCTGTTTGCGAACCGAACGCCTATGGACCACATCCGCAATTTTTCCATCATCGCGCATATCGATCACGGCAAATCGACCCTGGCCGACCGCTTTATCCAATGGTGCGGCGGCCTCAGCGACCGCGAAATGGAAGCACAGGTGCTCGACTCGATGGATCTCGAACGCGAGCGCGGCATCACGATCAAGGCGCAAACCGCGGCGCTTGAATACAAGGCGCGCAATGGCGAGATCTATCATCTGAACCTGATCGACACGCCCGGGCACGTCGACTTCTCCTACGAAGTTTCGCGCTCGCTGGCAGCGTGCGAAGGCGCCTTGCTGGTGGTGGACGCCTCGCAGGGCGTCGAGGCGCAAACCGTCGCCAATTGCTATACGGCGACCGAGCAGGGCGTTGAAGTGGTACCGGTACTCAACAAGATCGATCTGCCTTCGGCCGAACCCGAGCGCGTGATCGAAGAGATTGAGGAAATCATCGGCATCCCTGCGGACGATGCAGTGCAGGCAAGCGCCAAAACCGGCCTCGGCGTGCAGGATATTCTCGAAGCGGTGATCGCGCGCATCCCGCCGCCGAAAGGCGATCCCGCCGCGCCGCTCAAGGCTCTGATCATCGATTCGTGGTTCGACAATTACGTCGGCGTCGTCATGCTGGTGCGCGTAGTCGACGGCGTGCTGTGGCCCAAAGATAAAATACTGCTGATGTCGACCGGTGCCCAGCACCTGTGTGAACAGGTCGGCGTGTTCACGCCGAAATCGCGCGCGCGCGAAAAATTATCGGCAGGCGAGGTCGGCTTCATCATCGCCGGCATCAAGGAACTCAAGGACGCCAAGGTCGGCGACACGGTCACGCTGCAAGACAATCAGGCCGCCGCGCCGCTGCCGGGATTCAAGGAAATTCAACCGCAGGTTTTCGCCGGACTCTACCCGGTTGAATCCAACGAATACGACGCCCTGCGCGATGCGCTGGAAAAACTCCATCTCAATGATTCGTCGCTGCGTTACGAGCCGGAGTCTTCGCAGGCCCTCGGTTTCGGCTTCCGCTGCGGGTTTCTCGGCCTGCTGCACATGGACATCGTGCAAGAGCGCCTGGAACGCGAATACGGCATGCACTTGATTACCACGGCGCCGACCGTGGTTTATCAGATCGGCATGAATGACGGCACCACGATCGAAATCGAAAATCCGTCAAAACTGCCGGATGCGTCAAAGATCCTGGAAGTACGCGAACCGATCATTACAGCCACCATCCTGATGCCGCAGGAATACGTCGGCGCAGTGATCACACTGTGCACACAGAAGCGTGGCGCGCAGAAAAACATGCAGTATCTGGGCCGGCAGGTGCGGCTAACGTACGAATTACCACTGAATGAGGTGGTGATGGATTTTTTTGACAAGCTGAAGTCGGTCAGCCGCGGCTACGCTTCGCTCGACTATGAATTCAAGGAATACCGCGCCGACGACCTGGTCAAGCTGGACATTCTGATCAACGGCGACAAGGTCGATGCATTGTCGCTGATCGTGCACCGGTCGAGTTCGGTGCACCGCGGACGTGAACTGGCCTCCAAGATGCGCGAATTGATTCCGCGGCAGATGTTCGATGTAGCGGTGCAGGCCGCCATCGGCGCGCATATAATCGCGCGTGAAAACGTCAAGGCGTTGCGCAAAAACGTACTGGCAAAATGCTACGGTGGCGACATTTCGCGCAAACGCAAGCTGCTGGAAAAACAGAAGGCCGGCAAAAAACGCATGAAGCAGGTCGGCAATGTCGAAATACCGCAGGAAGCCTTCCTCGCAATCCTGCAGGTGGAGAAATAAATGCAAATTGAAGCGCAGCCACTGACTTCGCATAGCTACCGGCGGCAGGCATGAACTTTCCGCTGATCATGTTCTCACTGCTGGTCGTGTGCGGCGCCATCTGGCTGCTGGACCGCTATGTGCTGGGCCGCCGGCGTGCCGCGGAAGCGCGCGAGCCGTGGTGGGTTGAATACGCGAAAAGCTTCTTTCCGGTGATACTGATCGTGTTCGTCCTGCGTTCCTTTCTGGTCGAGCCGTTCAAGATCCCCTCGGGATCAATGCTGCCGACCCTGCTGGTCGGCGATTTCATCCTGGTCAACAAATTCACCTACGGTATCCGGCTGCCGGTCATCAATCTCAAAGTGCTGGACCTGAACAATCCGCAGCGCGGCGACGTGATGGTGTTCCGCTACCCTGAAGATCCCTCGTTCGATTACATCAAGAGAGTGGTCGGCACTCCCGGCGACAAAGTCAGCTATCAGAACAAACGCCTTTCCGTGAACGGGGAAGAGGTCCGCACGGAACCCGACGGACAGTTCAATTACGTCGAAACCGGGCTGAGCTTTGTCTCGGCGCAACGCTATACCGAAAATCTCGGCACGCACCGGCATGCCATCCTCGTGCAGCCGGAAATTCCGGTGGTGCGTCAGGGTGACGTCCGGCGCTTCCCGTACCGTGAAAATTGCGTCTACAATGAAACGGGCTTTACCTGCACAGTGCCGGCGGGCCATTACTTCATGATGGGTGACCATCGCGACAGCAGCAGCGACAGCCGCTACTGGGGGTTCGTGCCAGACCGCAATATCGTGGGCAAGGCGTTTATGATCTGGTGGAATTTCGACCAGTTCAAACGCGTTGGACAATCGATCGACTAAAGGGAGAATGCCATGAAAAAACAACGCGGCGTATCGCTGAGCGGATTGCTTATGGTGCTGGTGGTCTTGGCGGTCTGTGCACTGCTCGGCTTCAAGATTTTCGGGCCATACAAACAGTTCTATACGATACAGAAGGTATTCAAAACCTTGTCCGTCGACCCCGAGGTTAAAAGCGGCGGGCGCCGTGAATTCATGAACGCATGGGGAAAATATGCGATGACCGAGGGCGACGTAAACGTCGTCAGCAGCGATGAAATCGAACTAACCAAAGATGGTAATGATCTGCTCATCACGGCCAGCTATTCGGTCCGGGTGCCGCTTTTCAAAAACATCAGCCTGCTTTTCGATTTCGCGCCGTCCTCAGCGGCCAAGTAGGGCATTGAACGCAGCCCAGTCCATGCAGCAAAGCCCGGTTGTCGAGGTAGCCGGTTACCGCTTCGCAAACCCGACACTGCTGCGCCAGGCGCTTACGCACCGCAGCCACAGCGCCGACCATAACGAGCGGTTGGAGTTTCTCGGCGATGCGGTGCTCAATTGCGTGATCGCCGCCGAGCTCTACAGGTTGTATCCGTCAACTGCCGAAGGCGACCTCTCGCGGGCGCGGGCCAGCCTCGTTAACGGGCAAAATCTCTGTACACTCGCCAATGAACTTGGCATCGGCCCGCGCCTGTTGCTGGGCGAAGGCGAAATTCGCAGCGGCGGCGCCCAGCGGCCCTCCATGCTGGCAAACGCAGTGGAGGCCATCATCGGTGCGGTGTATCTCGACGGTGGATTCGGCCCCGCCCAGTTATTCACCTTGCAGATATTTTCTGCCTCGCTGAAAAACATCGATCTGCGGGTCGCCGGCAAGGACGCCAAAACGCTTTTACAGGAACTGCTGCAAGCGCGTCATTTGCCGGTGCCGCGCTATGCGGTGATCGCGACAGCCGGTGAAGCGCATGAACAGTCTTTCAAAGTGGAGTGCAGTGTGCCGGAAATGAATATCAAGACCCAGGGCGATGGCGCCAGCCGCCGTGCCGCCGAACAGATGGCGGCGCGTCACGCCTACGATTTGATCGCCGGCGCCTAGATGGCCGAAAAAAAGCAGAACCCCGAATTCCGCACCGGCTACATTGCAATCGTCGGGCGTCCGAACGTCGGCAAATCCACATTGCTCAACCGGCTCGTCGGCCAGAAGCTGAGCATCACCTCGCGCAAACCGCAGACCACACGCCAGCGCATTACCGGGATTGTGACGCTGGACGACGCACAACTGCTGTTTGTCGATACGCCCGGCTTCCAGAAAAAGCATGGCAGCGCACTCAACCGCAGCATGAACCGGTCGGTCACGCAGGCGCTGGCGGCTGTCGACGTGGTTCTGCTGGTGCTGGAGGCCGACCACTTCAGCGACGACGACCGCGCCATCATGGCATTGCTGCCGGCGGGGCGCCCGACGCTGTTGGCAATCAACAAAACAGACCGCCTGAAAGAGCGTGGCGAATTGCTGCCGTTCATCGAAAAAGTGAGCAAGCAACGCGCGTTCGACGAGATCATTCCGGTATCAGCGTCCAAGGGCCATGCGATCGGCACACTCGCCAAGGTCATTGCAAAATATCTGCCGGTCGCGCCTGCGATTTACACGGAAGATGAAATAACGGAATCGAGCGAACGCTTTCTGGCAGCGGAAATGGTCCGCGAAAAGCTTTTCCGCCTGCTGGGCGACGAGTTGCCGTATGTGTGCGCCGTCTCCATCGACCGCTTTGTCATGGAAGGCACGATGCGCCGGATTTCCGCGTCGATCATTGTCGACAAGGAATCGCACAAAGGCATCGTCGTCGGCGCCAAGGGCAGCCGCCTGCGCGAAATCGGCACACTCGCCCGCATGGACATGCAAAAGCTGTTTGACGGCAAGGTGCATCTTGAATTGTGGGTGCGCGTGAAGGGTGGATGGAGCGACGACGACCGGATGCTGAAACAATTGGGATATGACTGATCCGGACAAGGCCCGGCAGGATGCGCAATCGGCGTATCTCCTGCACAGTTACCCGTACCGCGAAACCAGCCTGGTCATCGAAACCTTTACGCGCAACCGGGGCCGCGTGGCGCTGGTCGCGCGCGGTGCGCGCCGTCCGCGCTCGGCATTGCGCGGCGTCCTGCTGGCGTTCCAGCCACTTACCATCAGCTGGTCGGGCCGCTCCGAATTGCGCACTCTGCACAAGGCCGAATGGCAGGGCGGGCTGCCGCAACTGAAGGGGGACGGCTTGTTATGCGGGTTTTATCTCAACGAACTGCTGTTGAAACTGGTCGCACGTGACGACGCCCATGAAGAACTGTTCGAGGCCTACGATGATACGCTGCACGCGCTGGCCGGCGGCGCGCCGCACGACGCTACACTGCGCCGCTTCGAACGAAGACTGCTGAAAGAACTCGGCTATGCACCGTCACTCGAACGCGAATCCAGCACCGGCGAACCTATTGCGGCAGACCGCAATTACCACTATCTGATCGAAAGCGGACCGGTGCGCGCGGGCTTCGGCGTCAACGAGCCGAATCAAAACCGGTTAGAATTCAGCGGCCAGACTTTGCTCGACATGGCCGGCGATGAATACAGTAATCCGGTCACCCTGCAGCAAAGCAAGGCACTGATGCGCATGCTGATCAATCATTATCTTGGCAACCAGATGCTCAATACCCGCCAGTTGCTGAAGGACTTGCAGCAGCTATGACGCGGCTGAGCGTCAATTTGAACAAGGTGGCCTTGTTGCGCAACGCGCGCCCGCTCGGCATACCCAGCGTGTCCCGCTTGGCGAGCATCGCCATCGCGGCAGGCGCACAGGGCATCACCGTCCATCCGCGTCCCGACCAGCGGCACATCCGCACTGACGACGTAAGCGAGCTTGCGCAACTGCTCGCGCAGCACAAAGACATTGAATTCAATATCGAAGGCAACCCGTTTCACGGACTGATCGACATTGCGCGCAAATTCAAGCCGCGGCAGTGCACGCTGGTTCCCGATGAAGCGGCAGCCGCCACCTCCGACCACGGCTGGGACCTCAACCGCGATGGCGAACGCCTGCGCCCGTTGATCGGGGAACTGCGCGCACTGGGCATACGCGTCAGCCTCTTTATGGATCCGGTCGCGGAATCGATGCAGGCTGCTCGCGATCTGGGCGCGGATCGCGTCGAACTCTATACCGAGCCGTATGCGCGGGCCCTTGACGCCGGTAGCGCTGAAACCGAACTGGTGCGCTACACCAGGGCGGCCAAAGCAGCTGCGGCGGCGGGGCTCGGCGTGAACGCCGGGCATGATCTCAACCAGGACAATCTGCCGCAGTTTCTGGCGGCGGTGCGCGGGGTGCTTGAAGTTTCCATCGGCCACGCGCTGATCGCCGATGCGCTCGAACACGGACTGGCGCAAACCGTACGTGACTATCTGGCGGCGATTGCGCGTGGTGGTGCAGCATGATCTACGGCATCGGCATTGATGTGGTCGAACCGCACCGCGTCGTGCGCCTACTGGAAAAATACGGCGAGCGCTTTGCGCGACGCGTTCTGACGCCGAGCGAATTGACCGGTTTTGCGAAAACCAATAACCGCGCATATTTCATCGCCAACCGCTTTGCTGCCAAGGAAGCCTTCTCGAAAGCCATGGGCACCGGATTCCGTTACCCCGTCACACTGCAATGCATCAGCATCGTGCAGGACAAGCGCGGCAAACCGGGTTTTGAATTTCACCCGCGGCTGCAGCAGATGGTCGAAGGCGAGGGCATCAAGGGCCATCACGTCACCATCAGCGACGAAAAAAGCCTCGCCTGTGCCTGTGTGGTGCTGGAGAAATGAGCATGACGCGCAGCATTCCGCTGGGGCCGGTGATCGTCGACATCGCCGGCCTGACCCTGACGCCGGAAGAACGCACACGCCTGCAGCATCCGCTGGTCGGCGGCATTATTCTGTTTACACGCAACTACGAGTCGCCCGAACAACTCACCGGCCTGACCCGCGAAATTCACGCCTTGCGCCAGCCGCCGCTGTTGATTACGGTCGACCATGAAGGCGGACGCGTGCAGCGCTTCCGCGAGGGTTTCACCGTGTTGCCACCGATGCGCGAACTCGGTGTCTTGTGGGAAAGCGACCGTGCCGGGGCGAAAGCGCTGGCGCAACAGACCGGCTATGTGCTGGCCGCCGAATTGCGCGCCTGCGGCGTCGACCTGAGTTATACGCCGGTGCTCGACATCGACCACGGCAACAGCAGCGTAATCGGCAACCGCGCATTCCATCATGATCCGGCCGCCATCACCGAGCTGGCGCTGGGCCTGATTCACGGCTTGCGCGACGGCGGCATGTCCTCGGTCGGCAAGCATTTCCCCGGGCACGGCCACGTGCGCGCCGATTCGCATCACGAGATGCCGGTCGATACGCGCTCTTTGAGCGAGATTGAGCGCAGCGATCTCGTCCCGTTCCGTCGCCTCATCGATAACGGCCTCGGCGCAATCATGCCGGCGCACGTCGTCTATCCCGATGTCGACGATAAACCGGCCGGATTTTCGAAACGCTGGCTCGGCGAAATCCTGCGTGGGCGCCTCGGCTTCGATGGCATGATCTTCAGTGACGATCTATCGATGGAAGGTGCGCGCGGCGCCGGCGGTGTGGTGGAACGTGCCAAGGCGGCTTTCACCGCGGGCTGCGACATGGTGCTCGTCTGCAACGATCCCGTGGCGGCAGAACAATTGCTGGCCGGGCTTGATTACCTCATGCCGGCAATGTCGCTGGCGCGCATCGCGCGCGTGCACGGCCGGGGTGGCGCCGAATCGCTGAAAAAGCTGCACCACGATCCACGCTATGTCGCGGCAGTCAAAGCAGTGCTTCAGATCGGCACGCGCGACGGCGAACTGCCGCTGACGCGCTGAAAGAACATCCGCATATCATGGCGTTTTCAGAAAGCTGTCGAGATTGCCCGCGCCTGGCGCAATTTCTCGACCAGGTGCGCGTGCAACATCCGGATTACCATGCGCGCCCGGTCTCGCCATTCGGCGCAAAAAAGCCGTCGCTGTTGATCGTCGGTTTGGCCCCCGGCATGCACGGCGCGAACCGCAGCGGACGACCGTTTACCGGTGACTTTGCCGGCATTCTGCTCTACCAAACACTGCACAAATTCGGCTTCGCCAGCGCGCCGGCATCGGTGGATCGCAAAGACGGCCTGCAACTGCATGATTGCCGCATCACCAACGCGGTCAAATGCCTGCCGCCGCAAAACAAACCGGAGACCGCCGAAATCAAGCGCTGCAACCACTATCTTGCCGACGAGTTAAAAGTACTGCCGAAAGGCACGGTCATTCTTGCGCTCGGCACCGTAGCGCACCAGGCCATACTGATGGCGACCGGCGAAAAACGTTCCGCCCACGCGTTTGCGCACGCTGCGCGCCATGATCTTGCCGGCGGCATGATCCTGGTCGATAGTTATCATTGCAGCCGCTACAATACGCAGACGCGCCGCCTCACCCCCGCGATGTTTGAAAGCGTGTTCACGGACATTCTGAAAATACTCAAGCGGAGGCCTGCCGCATGAAAAGAACAGTCCGCAGAATGACCGCGTTGCAAATCCAGTCGCCGGCACACCATCGTGGCGGTATTTGATTCGGCGGAAATCCTTGCCACGCTGCCGCACCAGCCCGGCGTTTACCGCATGCTCGGCGCCTCGGGTGAAGTGCTCTATGTGGGCAAGGCGCGCGACCTGAAACAACGGGTCACCTCTTACTTCCGCAATCCCGCCGGTCTTTCACCGCGCATCCAGTTAATGGTTGCGCAGATCCACACGCTCGAAACAACGGTGACGCGTTCGGAAGGCGAGGCGCTGTTGCTTGAAAACAATCTGATCAAGTCGCTGCACCCGCGCTACAACATTCTTTTCCGCGACGATAAATCGTATCCCTATCTGATGCTCTCCGGGCACGCCTGTCCGCGCTTGAGTTCCCATCGTGGCAGCCTCGATCCGCGCCATCAGTATTTCGGCCCTTTTCCGCACGCCGGCGCAGTGCGCGAAAGCATCCAGCTGCTGCAGAAGGTTTTTCGTCTGCGCACCTGCGTCGACAGCGTGTTCAACAACCGCACCCGGCCCTGTCTGCTGCACCAGATCCGGCGTTGCACCGCGCCCTGCGTCGGCAAAATCAGCACTGAGGATTACGCCGCGGACGTGCGCAGTGCCGCCTTGTTTCTCAAGGGCAAGGACGAGGAAGTCGTCGAGCGGCTGGCCGAACGCATGCACGCGGCGGCGGCTGACCAGAACTTCGAAGTTGCGGCGGTGCTGCGCGACCAGATTGCCGCCCTTGGTCACGTGCGCGAACGCCAGTTCGTCAGCGGACACAATGCGCGCGACGCCGACGTCATTGCCTGCGCCGTCGCCGGTGAAATCGTCTGCGTCAATCTGGTCATGATTCGCGGCGGACACCATTTGGGCGACCGCAACTTTTTCCCGCAAAATGCCGCCGGCTTCAATGCGGAACAAATAGTCGAGGCGTTTCTCGGCCAGCACTATGCGGAGCGCGATCCGCCGGCGGTATTGATCGTTGGCGCCGCGCTCAGCGATGAATCCATCGAAAATCTGCAGAACGGTTTGCCCGGCGGTAACGCGCATATCGTCACCAATCCGGTCGGAGAGCGCAGGGTCTGGCTGGAAATGGCCGCGAAAAACGCAGAACTCGCCGCGCAACGCCAGCTCGGCTTGCGCGCCACGCAGGAGGCGCGTTTGCTGGCCCTGCAGCAAGCGCTCGGCGCCGATGAAAACCTGCAGCGCATCGAATGCTTCGACATCAGCCACACCATGGGTGAGGCCACCGTCGCCTCCTGCGTGGTTTATGACCGTTCGGCCATGCAAAACGGGGAATACCGCCGCTTCAACATTACGGGCGTTACGCCCGGCGACGACTACGGCGCGATGCGCGATGCGCTGACCCGGCGTTATCAGCGCATCATTGCGGAGGAAGGCAAGCTGCCGGACCTGCTGCTGATTGACGGCGGCAAGGGGCAGGTCGGTGTGGCGCGCGAAGTCCTCGCCGAACTCGGCCTGCAGGATTTGAACGTGGTCGGTGTGGCCAAAGGCGAGGCGCGCAAACCGGGTCTTGAGCAATTGATTATTCAGGGCAGGGCGGACGCGCTACAATTGCCGCCCGAACATCCGGCTCTGCATCTGATCCAGCAAATACGCGATGAGGCCCATCGCTTTGCCATTCAGGGGCACCGCGCACGACGGGGCAAGGCGCGCAAATCGTCGACACTGGAAGAAATCAGCGGTGTCGGCGCAAAAAGACGGCAGCGTCTGTTGACACGTTTTGGCGGCCTGCAGGGTTTGATGGCGGCCAGTATCGACGACCTTGCACAGGTCGATGGCATCAGCGGCGAACTCGCCAAACGAATATACGACACACTGCACTGACAACATGCCACTCAATATTCCAAATCTTCTGACGTGGCTGCGCATCGTTCTCATTCCACTGATCGTCGGCGTGTATTACATGCCGGAGAGCGTGCTTAACATCGAAAACAAGAACATCGCGGCCACCAGCATTTTCATATTCGCCGCCATCACCGACTGGCTGGATGGCTATCTCGCCCGCGCGCTCAACCAGATGTCGCCTTTCGGCGCCTTTCTCGATCCGGTCGCCGACAAACTGATGGTGGCGGGGGCGCTGATCATGCTGCTGCAACTCGAACGCGTCGAATCGGTAGTGGCGCTGATTATCATCGGCCGCGAGATCGCGATCTCGGCCCTGCGCGAATGGATGGCACAGATCGGCCAATCACGCAGCGTTGCGGTGGCGTTTGTCGGGAAAATAAAAACGGCAGCACAAATGATCGCGATTCCGCTGCTGTTGTACGAGGATGATCTGTTCGGCCGGATCCATTGTCTCTGGCTGGGCACCGTTCTCATCAATGTCGCCGCGGTGCTGACGGTGATTTCGATGCTTTACTATCTTAGAAAGGCCTTGCCGCTGGCTTCGCATCCAGATTGAGTTGGGCCGGGAATTTGCGTATAATGCGCCGGCATAACGCGGGAATAGCTCAGTTGGTAGAGCGCAACCTTGCCAAGGTTGAGGTCGGGAGTTCGAGACTCCTTTCCCGCTCCAGAATTCGAAGACCCGTTGACGCAGCACACAGGCGGCGGGTCGCAGAGGGGCTTCCGGGCACGGGGGCGAAGCTCCTCGTAATGCCCCCAAAAAATCGGGAATTTCGCGGCGGTGCGTGCATCGCATGGCATTTTCCCCCGGTTCAAAGCGCCGGCTCGCAACATCGCAACGAGGTCAATGCACCGCCCGAGTCGGGTGCAAGGCATGGATCTTCAGGCCGGTAGACTAGTCAGTTTGGCGCGGTAGCAAAGCGGTTATGCAGAGGATTGCAAATCCTTCCAGGGCGGTTCGACTCCGCCCCGCGCCTCCAGATTTCCGCATGCCCGGGTGGTGAAACTGGTAGACACAAGGGACTTAAAATCCCTCGGCCTTAAACAAGCCATGCCGGTTCGATTCCGGCCCCGGGTACCAAATTTATTTCGCAGTTTGCAAACGGTAAACCCGTTGCGCGTTGTCGTGAAACACGGCCCGGCGCACGCTGGCCGTCAGGTGATCCGTGCATTCCTGCATCACCGCGATGATCTGCCCATAGCTCGTCCATAATTTCTCGATCGGATAATTGCTGCCATAGATGCAGCGCTCCGGCCCGAACATCGACAACGTTTCGCGCACAACCGGCTGCCACAGTGCGACGGAACATTGGTGTTCAAATGTGCCCAAGCCCGACAATTTGACGCAGACGTTGGAGCACGCGGCAAGCTGCGCCATACCCAACCGCCACGCCGCCCAGCCGTCCGGGCTGCGATCTTCGAGCATGCCGGCGTGCAGCAACACAAACGTTACCCCCGGAAACTGCCTGACGAGGCGTGCCGCATCCGTCATTTGAGATGTAAATATCTGCAATTCAAACAAAAGGTTGCGCTTCTCAAGCTCACGCAGCCCGGCCTGCCAGGCCGGGGCATTCATGAGGTCCGGGCAGGGAGCGAAGCAGTACAGCGGATTCTTGTGCCAATGCAGCTGTTGCCGGATGCCACGCAGGTTGGGCGACGCCATTTGTCGGTCGAGGATTGCTGCTACATCGGGCGCGCCCAGATCGGCGTAGCCGACGATGCCCTGCGGAAAGCGATGCGCGTCAGCATCAGCCTGTATCCAGCGTACCTCGTCCACTTCGCGGCCGGGCCCGACGTTCAACTGGATATAAACCGATTGCACGACACCGTGCGGGGCTATTTCTGCCGCAAACTGCTGCACAAGGTAATCGCGGCGGAGTGCAGCATAGTCTCCAAAAATCCGCGGTACCTGCGGCCCGCACAGCCAGGGCACGTCGTTGACGCGCCAGATATGGTGGTGAGCATCGATGATCGGCGCGAGTGAGAGGTCTGCGTTTTTATCGGTCATCTGCCTATATCCCCGGGAGTTTTTCATTAAACGCAATGGCGTTGCTCAGGCGTAGGGTGCCTGACTGATATAATCTGCGGGTGAAATTTTAGCCCGCCGAAACGATTCACCGGGCGTCCAAATACCTGTTTACAGGTAATTTTCCAAAAATCCACGGGCAATGCCGCTAACCAAACGCGCATTTGATCGATGATAGTCTTCAATCTGAGCTGCGATAATGACCACCGCTTTGAGGGATGGTTTGAATCGAGCGCGAAATTTGAGGCGCAGCGCGCTTCGAAGCTGCTCAGTTGCCCGGTCTGCGGCACTGATCAGGTCAACAAGGAATTGCACGCCCCCTACGTGAACACGGGCGCCACCAAGGTTGCCTCAAAGCCGTCGACCACGGGCGAGGGTGTGGCGCAACAGGCGGTATTTCATAAAGCCATCAGTCAGTTCGTCGAACACGTGATTGCCAATACCGAGGACGTCGGCGACGCCTTTCCTGAAGAGGCACGCAAAATCCATTACAGCGAGGCGCCCGAACGGCCCATACGCGGTAATGCGTCCCCCGACGATGTCGCAGAGTTGCGGGAGGAGGGCATCGACGTCGTCTCGGTGCCGATTCCAAAATACCGTCTCGGCAATCCTCACTAATAGTTTCGCGCTTCCAATCCGGCCGCGTTCGAGCCCATTTTGAGCCTCGGGATTTTATCGCTACGGCACATATTTGGACTGTTCAAGTAAATATGCTTGACAATTAGACTGTCTAACTATACAGTTTATTCCTATCGAATTTGCTTAATTAAAACGTGATAACAAGCAAGCAAATAATTGATTTAACTGGAATTTCAAGAGCAACCCTCAATAATTACATTAACTTGGGGTTGCTTGCCAAGCCGGTCGTAATGAATCCCGGCAAAGACGGCGGAGGGGCGCGTCAACTGGGTTATTTCCTGGACAGCACCGTCGAACGAATCACCACCATACAGCGGCTCAAGCGCGAGGGAGTGTTCATGTCGGATATCGTGAATCAGATGAAAGACGAGGGCGGTGCAACGGCAACTCCGAAGCTAACGCCCCACGAAGCGGAACCTGCAAAGGTTTCCTATCTCGCCGCCCGCTCGAGCGACGGCGCAGCACTGCACGTCAGCATCGACCAGATCCCGCATCCGGCCTACATGGTCAATTACAACTTCGAGGTCGTCTGGTTCAATGAAGCGGCCCGCAGCGAAATCCTTGGCGGTTTTGACGCGCTGCCTCCCAACAGCGAAAACCGCGGCGTCCTGCAGCTGATTTGCCACAGCGCCGAAACGGCGACCAAAAACACGGAACTGCTCGGCTTTCACATGGCCCTGGCAAAAGGGCGCCTGTCGGCCGCCGCCTTTGCGCGCGCCTGCAAGGAGCTTCCGGCCGAATGCGCCAAATTGCTCGATTCGATGTATTCGGAGGCGGAACCGCTGCAGAAGAGAGCGATACTGGATGCGCCGCTGAAACTCGCCCGCGCCGACGGTACCGCGCAGTCGTATCAGGCCTATGCCTCGTTTTTCCGCGAGGGCATACTGCTGGTTTACGCTCCCACCCCCACCGACGTTGATACCCTGCTTGGTTTTCTGGCGCGTCGGGATGAGGTCATCCGCGACTTGTTGCGCAAACGCCTGCCCGTACTGACGCCACTGGCCGTGATCGTTGCCGACCTGCAGCACTCGGTCAAAATCTGTTCGGAGCTGCCGCCCGAGGAATACTTCGAACTGATCAATCAAATCTGGGCGGCAATGGGGCCGATCTTTCGCAAATACTATGGCACCCATGGCAAGCACGTCGGCGACGGCATGGTCTATTACTTTTTTCCGCAACCCGACAGCAATTACATCCTCAATTCGCTGTTGTGCGCGCAGGAAATCAAGCTCGAGATGCAGAAAATCAGCAAGGCTTGGCAAATTCGCAAGAACTGGCTGAATGAACTGTTTCTCAATGTTGGCGTCAACGAGGGCGAAGAGTGGCTCGGCACCTTTCAGTCGGCCACCAGCATCGAATTCGCCGTGCTGGGCGATACGATCAATCATGCCGGCCGCCTCAGTGACTTTGCGCGCCACGGGAAAATCTGGGCGACCAAAAGTCTGATCGGAAAACTGTCAGCCGGCGAAAGAGGCTTGGTGCGTTACGGTATCACCCGCCACGCCGCCGACGGCCGCGATGTTTTCGTCGGCTCGAGCTTTTCCCTGCTGTCCGGCATGGTGGACCTGAACGAAGGGCGTTTCGAAAAGTTTCGCGAGATCGCGGCGCTGGCGGTGACTGAAATCGTTGACGTAAACATTGCCGCCTGAAGGGATCGCTTCGAATCGCGCCAGGCATGCAGGAATAAACCCGGGATTGTGCTGTAATAGCTTTTTTTAAGCGGGCTCGTCCGGAACCGGTCATGCTTCGACGTCACCCAGGCGCCGCACATTGTTTGCGCCAGATCATTCGCATTTTCGCTGCATTGTCTTTGTTCGCCACGGTCGCGGGTGGAGCAAACGCGCAACTGTACGCCACGCCGATTCCGAGTCCCGCCAAACCCTACCGGATGGACGGCTATGAAATCATGCCGCCACAGGGGCAGAGCTGGTTTGAGATGAAAAAGGAACGGCATTTCATTTACTTCGGCAAACGCCTCGGTTCACCCACCCATTCTTTCATCGCGATCGCACTGTCCGCGCCGGTCGACGAGGCTTTTGAAAACCCTGAGGGCTTTCGTGACCACGTGGCAAAGCAGCTCGCGGACAATCCGGGGGATGCACGCAGCAAGATCACCATTGCGGCCGTCGAACTCGATCCCGAATCCGGGCCGTTTTGCGTGCGCTACCAGACCAAAACGGAAGACCGTGGCGCCGCGAATGCGAAGGGCAGAGCGCTGCTGGCAGAAACCGTCGGTTTGAGTTGTCTGCATACCACCAACAAAAATCTGGCGATCGACGTCAGTTACACGGAACGCGGCCTGCCCTCGGAAATCGGCACCTTGCTGCGGGACGAAGGCGAAAGTTTCATCCGCAGCCTGAAGTTCACCTCCCGCCGCTGAGCCAGGCCGCGAAGTGCGGCGTGCATTTTCCCGCTGGGCGTTATTGCATTAAAATCGGGAAAGTCGTACCGATTGACCTCCCTGTAGCGCAAAACCCACAAGGAAAATAATGCAAACGCTGACCGACAAACTCGTCGCCGAGAAAGAGAACGGCATCGGCTGGATCACCTTCAACAATCCTGCGCGCCACAACGCCATGTCGTTTGAAATGTGGCAGGGCATGGCCGAAGTGCTGAGTGAATTCTCAAAAGATCCGGACGTCCGCGTCATCATTCTCAAAGGGGCGGGAGAAAAAGCCTTCGTCGCCGGCGCCGACATCTCGCAATTCAAGGAAAGACGTACCGGGCCGGAAGCCGTTGCCGAATACAACGCGATGGCCGACGCTGCCAACAAGGCACTGGTCAATTGCCCGAAACCGACCATTGCCATGGTGCGCGGTTATTGCATTGGCGGCGGCACCGGCATTGCGGTCGCCTGCGACATACGCATCGCCGCAGATGACGCGCGTTTTGGCGTGCCGGCCGCGAAACTGGGGCTCGGTTACCGTTTTGTCGGCATCAAGCGCCTGTCGGACATCGTCGGCCCGCAATTCGCCGCGGAGATTTTTTATACCGCCCGCCAGTTCAGCGCACAGGAAGCGGTCGCCATGGGACTGGTCAACCGCGTGTTGCCGGTGGCCGAACTGGAAAAATACGTGCGCGATTACGCCACAACGATCGTCGGCAATGCGCCGCTGACGATTGCCGCAGTCAAACGCAGCATACTCGAATACGTTAAAGATCCGGCCGATCGCGATCTTGAGGGCTGCCAGAAAATGGTTGACGCCTGTTTTGCCAGCCAGGATTACATCGAAGGGCAAACCGCATTCATGGAAAAACGTAAACCGGTGTTTAAGGGGATCTGATGGCATTCGATGCAAACAGGGCCGATCTGACGATCGGCGTACTCGGTTCAGGCGCCATGGGGCGAGGGATTGTGCAGGTTGCCGCCGCGGGCGGTATTAACGTGCTGATGATGGATGCAAAGCCGGGTGCTGCCGCCGAAGCGCGTGAATTCATCGGCAAGATGCTGATGCGTGCAGCCGAAAAGGGCAGCATGAGCAAGGAAGACGCCGCCGCCGCGCTGGCCCGCGTCAAGGTTGCCAATGCGCTGGCTGATTTCAAACCCTGCCATGCAGTGATCGAAGCCGTGGTGGAAAATCTGGACGTAAAACGCCAGGTCTTCGGCGAACTCGAAGGCATCGTCGCGGCCGACTGCATCCTGGCATCGAATACTTCATCGCTGTCGGTGACAACGATCGGCGCCAAACTGAAAACGCCGCAGCGTTTTGCCGGCTTCCATTTCTTCAATCCGGTACCCTTGATGCGCCTGGTTGAAGTCATTGCCGGACTGCAGACCGAAGAGTGGGTGTGCGAAGCCTTGACCGTGATCGGCAGGCGCATGACGCGCGAGCCGGTGCGCTGCAACGATGCGCCGGGTTTTCTCGTCAACCAGGTCGGACGCGGCTTTACGCTGGAAGCGTCGCACCTTGTGTATGAGGGCGTTTCGAACTTTGCCGATGTCGATCGTGTCATGCGCGACGTCTGCGGCTTCCGCATGGGGCCGTTCGAATTGATGGACCTCACCGGCCTTGATGTGACGCAACCGGCGTCGAAACTCATCTACGACCAGTTTTTCGACGAACAGCGTTACCGCCCCAACCTGATCATGCAGTCGCGTTATGAAGCCGGCGTGCTCGGTCGCAAGACCAAGAACGGTTTTTACAAATACGATGCCGATATGAAACCGACCGTGCCGCCGGAAGCACCGGCGCCGGCAGCGCGTCCGTCCAGCGTCTGGATCAGCAAAGCGGACGCCAAGGGCTACACATTGCTGAACGAGTTGCTGTCAAAAATGGGGGTGACGATAGAAAGCGGCGCCATACCGAGTGCCAAAGCGCTGTGCCTCGTCACACCGATCGGCGAAGACGCCACCAGCTGTGCCGTCGAGCAGGAACTCGATCCCAAACGGACGATCGCCGTCGATACGCTGTTCCCGATGGTCAAGCGTCGCACCATTATGACGACCACCGTCACCGATCCAGCTTATCGCGACGCCGCGCACGGCCTGCTGGCCAGCGACGGCGTGCCCGTTACAGTCTGCCACGACAGTCCGGGCTTCATCGCGCAACGCATCGTTGCGATGATCGTCAACATCGGCTGCTCGATCGCGCAGAGCCGCACCGGTACCGCCGCCGACATCGACAAAGCTGTGACGCTCGGCCTGAATTATCCGAACGGCCCGTTCCGTTTTGCCGACACGCTCGGCGTCAACCGCATCCACAGGGTGCTGTCGTCGATGAACCGCATTTATGCCGATCCGCGCTACCGCCCGAACATCTGGCTGACGCGACGCGCCAAACTCGGCGTCTCGGCGCTGACTCCCGAAGCCTGATCCAAATACAAAGTCACTGATAAAGGATTTCACATGCTCGACGCCTATATTTACGAAGGTCTGCGCACGCCGTTCGGACGTTATGCCGGATCGCTCGCCAAAGTGCGCCCCGACGACCTGATGGCCAGCGCCATCCGCGCGGTGATGGCGGTCACCAAATTCAAAGCTGAACAGATCGAGGACATTGTTCTTGGTTGTGCCAATCAGGCCGGTGAAGATGCACGTTGCGTGGCGCGCCATGCTGCGCTTTCGGCCGATTTGCCGATCGAAATTCCAGGCACCGTTCTGCAGCGCAATTGCGCCAGCGGTCTCGGTTCGATCATTTACGCCGCGCATTCGCTGACAGCGGGCGAGGGTGATGTATTTCTTGTCGGCGGCGTCGAAAGCATGAGCCGCGCGCCGTTTGTCTTCGCCAAAACCGAAAGCCCGTTCGGTCGCGAAATGCGCATTTTCGACAGCACCATCGGCCCGCGTTTCTCGAACCCGAAACTGACCAAAAAATTCGGCGATCACCAGATGCCGCAGACGTCGGACAACCTGGCACGCGAATATGGCATCACGCGCGAGCAAGCCGATCAATTCGCGCTGTCGTCGCAACAGAAATTTGCCGCCGCCAAAGGCGAAGGCTTTTTCAATGGCGAAATCGCCCCGGTCGAAATGCCGCCGACGCGCAAAGGCCCCGTTCCGTCGGTTGCCGATGACGAACATCCGCGCCCGACCACCGACATGGCAACGCTGGTCAAGATGAAGCCGCTGTACGAAGGCGGCGTGACGACGGCCGGCAACGCCTCGGGTGTCAACGACGGTGCGGTCGCCATCATGATGGGCAACCTGAAGGCCGGTGAAAAAGCCGGCTCAAAACCGATCGCGCGCATTGTCGCCACCGCCTCGGCGGGGGTGCGGCCTGACATCATGGGCATCGGCCCGGTCGCCGCATCGAAGAAGGCACTTGAGCGCGCCGGCCTCACCATCAAGGACATGGACATCATCGAAATCAACGAAGCCTTTGCCGCCCAGGTGCTGTCATGCCTGAAAGGCCTCGGCGTTGCATTCGACGACAAGCGCGTCAACCCGAATGGCGGCGCAATCGCCGTCGGCCATCCGCTTGGCGCATCTGGTGCGCGCCTTGCACTGACCGCAGCACGCCAGTTGCAGCGCACGGGTGGACGTTACGCACTGACCAGCCTGTGCATCGGCGGCGGTCAGGGCATGGCCGTCATCATCGAACGAGTTTGAACGAGGACTTACACATGAGCGAAAAAGTATTTCTGATCTCGCCCGAAGCGCCGCCGCATCAGTTCGGCGCGGCGGGTGAAAAACGCGCGATCAAAACGACGGGCAAAGGCATCCGTCTCGGCACGCTCGACAACACCAAGGGCAACGCCGACCACCTGCTGGCATTCGTGGTCGAGAATATCCGCAAGATGATGCCGGTGGAATCGGTGGTGGCATTGCGCAAGAACAATCCGAGCACGCCCGCACCGAAAAACGTGCTCGACAAACTGGAGGCCGAAGCTGATTTTGTAATCAGCGCGATGGCGGATTGAGGGTCCTGCACGTCGTGGAGTGTCCACGACATGGCAGAACTCCGCAAACGCGGACTGGTCACGGCAGTCATTTACTCCGGACCGTTTCTCAAGCTCGGCAAGGCACAGGCGCGCACGTTTGGCGTGCCCGAACTGCCCTTGCTCGAAATCACGCACCCGCTCGGCGGCATCTCGATTGATGACGTACGCGGGCGCAGCGAACAGGCAGCACCGCAATTCGCCGAACTCATCAAAGAAAACCTGAAATGAGCAACCTTAAAGACCTGATGCACGCACCGGGCGCCGGCTTCGAAGCCGACGGCGATTTCGACAAGGTCAATGCACTGTATATGGAGAAGGGCTGGGGCGACGGCCTGCCGCTGGTGCCGCCGACAGCGGCACGCGTCGAACAGATGCTGACTTACTGCGACCGCCCTTATGACGAAGTTATCGGGCTGGTGGCGCCGCGCTACGGTGCGGCAACGCCGCTGCGTCTTGCCGCCAATGCGGTGATGGCCGGCTGCAAGCCGGAACATTTTCCGCTGTTGATGCTGACCATCGACGCCCTGTGCGATGAAACCTTCAACCTCTACGGTGTCAATGCAACCACGCATCCGTGCTCGACGCTGATGGTCGTCAACGGACCGCTGGCGAAAGAACTGAAGATGAACTGGGGCCACAATGCCTTCGGCCCCGGCAACCAGGCCAACGCCACCATCGGCCGTGCGATTCGCCTCGCCATGCTCAATATCGGCGGCGCAATTCCGGCCACCGGCGATATGGCGACCTTCGGTTCGCCCGCGAAGTACACATTTTGCGTGGCCGAAAACGAAGCCGAAAATCCGTGGGAACCGCTGCACGTCGAACTCGGCTTTGCGCGCGACGTCAGCACGGTCACCGTCTACGGCGCGGAATCGCCGCACAACGTCAACGATCACGAAAGCAACACCGGCATCGGCGTTCTGAAAATGACCGCCGGCACGGTGGCAATGACCGGTGCCAACAACGTATATTTCGACGGCCCGCCGCTGCTGATCTTCGGCCCCGAACACGCATCAATGGTGGCGCGTGACGGTTATTCGAAAGCCGACGTCAAAAAATATATCTACGAACACGCTCGCGTGCGCCTCGATGCGTTCTCCGATGAAAACATCGACCGCCGCATCCGCCAGTGGCCCGTGTTCAAGGGCGAGTTCACGGAAGCGGGTCCCGATCGCATGGTGCCGGTGATGAAAAGCGCAACCAATGCGCATGTGGTCGTGATCGGCGGTGCCGGTAAACATTCCGCCTACGTGCCGACCTTCGGCGCAACGCAGCCGATCACCCGCGCGCTGAAACTGCGCAACGGTGCATTCGCAAAAAGCGTCGAGGAATTCCGTCAGAAATAAACGCGGCCGGCGTTACAACCGGCACGGCGAGGAGACGCTTTTGAAGAAGGCAATACCGGTGGCGCTGCTAGCGCTGGGCGCAGCATCGATCAATGCATCGGCGCAAAATTATCCGGATCATCCGATCCGTCTGATCGTCGGCACCGCCCCCGGCGGCACGCAGGACGGCACGGCGCGCATGGTATCGAAAGAAGTCGAAGGCTTGCTGGGTCAGCCGATCGTCGTCGATAACCGCGGCGGCGCCAACGGCATCATCGGTTACGACCTCGTGGCCAAGGCCGCGCCCGACGGCTACACGCTGTTGCACACGGCCGTCGCGTTCGCGATCAACGCCACCGTTTACAAGAAACTGCCGTTCGACGTCAGCAAAGACTTTATTCCGATCACGAACATTGCAGTCGGGCAGGGCGCGCTGATCGTTGTCCATTCATCCGTGCCGGCGCGCACAGTGAAGGAACTCATCGATCTGGCGAAACAGAAACAACTCTCCTACAGTTCGCCCGGCATCGGCAACGGCATGCATCTGATTACCGAGGCATTCGATGCACGTGCCGGCATCACGATGCTGCATATTCCGTACAAGGGCGCGGGCCCCGCGCTCAATGCGTTGCTGAGCGCCGAAGTGCAGGTCATGCTGATTCCGCCGTTGATCGTCGCGCAGCACATCAAGGCCGGCCGTTTGCGCGCGCTGGCCTACAGCGGCGTGAAGCGACTCGAAGTCATGCCCGATATGCCATTGATTTCCGAAGCCGGCCTGCCGGGCTTCCACATGGATAGCGGCTGGCACGGTTGGTTCGCGCCGGCAAAAACGCCGCCGGCCTTGATCAACAAATTGTATATGGCGGCTCACAAGTCGCTCGAGACGCCGAAAATGAAGGAATTTTTTACGTCGATCGGCTATGACGCCGGCGGTGAATCGCCCGAGCAATTCCGCAAGACGTTTGAAGCGGACAAAAAGCGCTGGGGTGAGATCGCCAAGGTGGCGAAAATCACCGCCGATGAATAGGGTGGCAGCGCTAACAGGCCGGCCTTAAAAAATCCGGCCGGGAGAGGTCCATGCAGACAGTCGCCAGCCTCACCGTTATTGCAGCACTCACCACTGTCGGCGGCGTTGCCATTGGCGCCGATGCCTACCCGAACCGCCCCATCCGCCTTGTCGTGGCCACCGCACCGAGTGGCGCACAGGATGCAACGGCGCGCGCCATCGCCCGTCAAGTCGAACAACAGATCGGGCATCCGGTGGTGATCGACAACCGTGCCGGCGCCAATGGCATTGTCGGTTACGATCTCGTCGCCAAGGCGGTTCCCGACGGTTACACGCTGCTGCACACCTCGGTAGCATTCGCCATCAATCCAAGCGTCTACAAGAAACTGCCCTTCGACGTGAACCGCGATTTCACGCCGATCACGAATGTGACGCGGGGCGAGGGCGCACTGGTGGTGGTACATCCCTCGGTGCCCGCCAACAACATTCGCGAGCTGATCGCCCTGGCGAAGGAAAAGCCGATTGCCTACAGTTCACCGGGCATCGGCAATGTGCTGCATCTGCTGAACGCAGCGTTCAATGCGAAGGCGGGCATCACGATGCTGCATGTTCCCTATAAAGGCGCGGGCCCCGCCTTGAACGCGGTGATCGGTAGCGAAGTACAGGTCATGTTTGTGCCGTCGCTGATATCGCTCCAGCACATCAAGGCCGGGCGTTTGCGCGCGATCGGTTACACCGGCGCCAAACGGCTGGACGCGCTGCCCGATCTGCCGACGGTTTCCGAAGGCGGGTTGCCGGGTTATCAACTCGACACCGGATGGCACGCGTGGTTTGCGCCGCCCAAAACGCCGGCGCCGTTGATTGACGCGATTTACGCTGAATTGCAAAAGGCGCTCGCCTTGCCCAAACTGCGCGATTATTTTCTTGCCGTTGGCTACATCCCGGTGGGCGATCCGCCGGCGACGTTTCAGAAAAATTTCCGCGAAGACGTCAAACGCTGGGCCGAAGTCGCGAAGCTCGCGCAAATCGTGCCGGAATAGGGCAGCCTTCTATTCCGGACGTATTCCCGCGGCGCGCACCAGTTTTTCGTATTTCAGCAGTTCCTTGCGGGTAAAGGCATCAAATTCCTGCGGGGTACTGGCCACCAGTTCGATGCCTTCTGTCACCAGCCGATCCCCCATTCCCGGCGCGCGCAGCGCCTGCACCGCCGCCGCATTGATGCGGTTGACGATTTCTACCGGCGTTGCGGCGGGTAGCATCAGTGCAAACCAGCCCACCAATTCGTAGCCGGGAAGGCCGCTTTCGGCCACGGTTGGAACTTCAGGGATGACGGCCGAAAAGCGGCGCGGACTAGTCACCGCAACCGCACGCAGACGCCCGGACTTCGCCAGCGGCAATCCGGTCGACATGGCGGCGAAATAGCAGGTGATCTGGCCGCCGATCACGTCCGTGACCGCCTGGCTGCCGCCTTTGTAGGGCACATGCAGCATGTCGATTTTCGCCATCCAGCGGAACAGCTCCGGCGCAATATGCGTCGGGCTGCCGATGCCGGCGGAGGCAAAAGTCAGCATGCCCGGTTTGGCCTTGGCCAACGCAATCAGATCTCTGACGGTTTTGACCGGCAATGAGGGATGGACCACCAAAAGCACCGGCGTCGTTCCAATCAGGGTGACCGGCCCCAGGTCCCGCAGCAGGTCATAAGGCATGGCCTTGCCATAAAGGCTGACGTTGGCGACCTGGGATGAATTCGACAGCAGCAAGGTATAGCCATCGGGCGCTGCCTGGGCGACAAAGTCCGACCCGATATTGGTGCCCGCGCCCGGCTTGTTTTCAATCACCACCGGCTGGTTGAAAACCTCCGCCATCTTTTGACCGACGACGCGTGCGGCCGTATCGACGCCACCGCCCGGCAGATACGGAACAACAATCTTGATCAGGCGGTTCGGATAAGAAACGGGGTTGGATTGCGCGAGGGCATGGGGGACAAAGAAGATCCCCGCGATAAGCCCTAATTGGGACAATCTTTTATTTGACATAATATACAGACCTCGCTGGACGCGATCGCATTGCTGTTCGTCGTGAAATCGAGCAGGGGCACAGCGAAGTAAATTGCAACGGCCGCGATCGTCGCGCCCGCCAATTTTTCCGCGGTGCGGATCCACACCGCCTTTACTTCCGCGCGTCGTGATCGTTCCGCAGCAACGCAAGTCAGCACGTACGCGCGATCTAGTCCTAGATCGTCGGCGACACGCAGTGCAACGTCATCGTCGAAGTAGCCGATGCCCTTGCGGTACCGCGTGATTGTCGTCTTCGTCAGCCCGAGAATTTTCTGTAGTCCGTACCACGTCGCGCCGTGTTTCGCACGCACGGCCGCGAGCAATTCGATCGTCGTTTTCATTTCGGTACCCTCCAAGGTTCAGCAATACTAGGCCTAGGCCGTGTACCCTGCAACGAGCCATAGGGGGTTGACCGGTAAGAGGGGGTATGCCATTCTCCCGCCCGAGCACCTTGGGACGGGCACTCAACATTGATTTCCGCACCACCCCCGCCGCACTCATCCATCCCCTCCCAAGGCGTCGTGCGGCGGGGTTTCTTTTTGGGGAGGGAAGATGTCAGAAGAAAAAAGCAACCTGTCGCCGCGCGAGCTGTGCCGCGCGCACCTGTTAGATGCCGCGATCGCACTGCGCGCCGCGATCGCGATCGCGCCGACGCTAGAAGAAATCGCACTAGCGCGCGTCCATCCTGCAGCACACGACGCCCAGGCGATCGTCACCACCTGTCTGCAGCACTTCCAACACGCGGACGATGTTCGCAACTTCGATCGCGCCGTAGCGCGCGACGCGCGCAACATCGAGCAAACAATCACGTACGGAACGATTCAGCGTTGAGCCACCGACCGCGAAACGCAACCACCACCACCGATCGAGGGGACAGGCTAACTGTCCCCTTTTTTTTGCCATGCATCGGCGCGATTGAGGATCCCAAAGCGTGAACGCCATCGCAACGCACCCACCATGAACCGTGCGCATTGAGCGCACAAAAAGACGCGGCCGGACTGCTTGCAGGCAGTTCGACCGCTGACCGAAACCCATATTCCGGAGCCACAATCAATGAAACCAGAACACGTCACGGCTGAGCTTTATTATCGCAGATACGGGCACCAGCATGATAAATCTGCGCGTGAAAATTCCGCCAATTCCCCTGTAGGATTGAGCCTACTCCACCAGCTCACCGCCGCGCATTGGAAGCTGCTGCACGAGCTGTCATGGCTGGTCAGGTGTCGCCGCCGCAACGCACCAGGGCAAGCGCCGTACGTCCAGCCTGGCCAGACCTACCTGGCCGACAAGTGCGGCATTTCGCGCGAATGGGCGAATCGTTGCATCGCGGATCTGCACCGGCTCGGCTTCA
>JANXSE010000168.1 GCA_025356695.1 Betaproteobacteria bacterium | reverse complement strand
CTATTCGCGCTTCAACCCGTCGCTGGGTGCGGCCTACCAGTTCGCACCACAGCTCAACGGCTTTGCGAACTATGCCGAAGGCTTTCGCACGCCGTCGGCGATCGAGCTCGCCTGCGCCGATCCGAATTCGCCCTGCACCGGCATTCCGAATGCGTTTGGCGCCGATCCGCATTTGAAGGCGGTGATTTCGAAAACGATCGAATTCGGTTTTCGTGGCGCGCTTTCCGAACGTTTGCGCTGGCGCGTCGCTGCGTTCCGCAGCACGCTGCAGGACGACATCCTGTTCAACCAGACCAACGCGGTGCAGGGCTATTTCGCCAACGTCGGCAGTACGCGGCGCCAGGGCGTTGAACTCGCGCTCGACGGCGCCCGCGGCAAATTCGATTACGCGCTTGCCGCAAGCTGGATCGATGCGACCTTCGAAAGCCCGTTCACGCTCGCCAACGGTTCGAACAGCGTGTGCATTGCCGCCAACGGCGCCGGCGGTGGCTGCGCCGGTGTCTTCGCGCAACCCGGCAACAAGATACCGGGCATTCCGGCCGCCACCGTCAAGCTGCGTGCCGGCTACGCGCTGACGGCGCAGACGAAGCTGCGCGCAAGTGTGCAGGCGCAGGGTTCGCAGTACGCGCGCGGCGACGAAAACAATCAGGATGCGAACGGCAAGATACCCGGATTCGCCACATTGAAACTCGACGTCGATCACCGCTTCGACAAAACCTTCGAAGTGTTCGGTGGCGTGAGCAATCTTTTCAATACGCGTTATTCGACCTACGGCACGCTTGGCTCCAACAATCTCACGACTGGCAACGCCGAGCAGTTCCGCGGTGTGGCGGCGCCGCGGATGTTTTATGCGGGGTTGCGCGCGTTGTTTTAGATGCGAATAGGTATTTTCTGAATCGCGGCGCTGGCTGCGCCCCCATCCTGTCCTTCCCCCGCTTCGCGGGGGCAGGGACCTGCTAACGACGCGATACCACAGACTAATCCCCTCCCTTGCGCACGCAGTGCGCGGGGGAGGGTTAGGGTGGGGGCGCTCGGAGGCATGCGGCGCAATGCGCTTCGCTTATTGCACCGCATGCGCCGCGCCGCTCATGGTTCGACAGGCTCACCACGAACGGAGGGAAATGCTGAAGCTGCTTACTTTCCCGCCGCCAGCCAGTCGGCGGCGTACTTGCGCGCCGCGGTTTCTTCCGGCGAACCCTTGAGGATCAGGTTCTTCGGCTTGTGGCCGCTGCTGCGCTCGTTGCGATAGCAGTGAAAGCGGATCGCCTGCGGATAGCTTGAGAGATCGAGACCATCGTAATACGACTGCGGCACCGAGCCCGGTACATGCGGGTCGAGGCGGTCTTTTTCATAGATGTTCGAGCGCTTGCAGATGCGCCAGTCGCCGTTGCGCTTTTCATACAGATCAAGCGTGACGCTCCAGGTCGTGAGGTCGAATTCGTAGCCGTCCATGGTGCGGCCCTGATACAGCGTCAGGTAATACTCGTTGACCGCGCGGTGGCCGTTGATGCTGACGCGCGGGTTGTTGATCATGTGGCGCTGCGTGTCTTTTTCGTGATGGCCGGCCATCATGTTCTGCGAGGCCTTGGCGAATTCCTCGGCAGTGCCGTCGAACCACGAGGTGGTGACGCGCGCATCCGGGTGAAAGCAGCTCACCAGTGTTGCCCAGTCGCCGGAATCGCGGCAGCTCAGGAGCGTGTTGGAGACCTGGGAGATTTCGAATTTTTCGGCGGCTAGCTGCAGGCGGTTCTGATCCATGGCGTTCCTTGTGTGGCGTGAGGGTTACCAGCCGCGCGGTTCGTCGCGCAGCGCGGCAATCGCGTTGAGGTCGGCGGCGAGTTTCTTGCGCGCGGCGAGTGCGGGGTTTTCGAGGGGCGCGCGCATGTTGCCGCCTTTGCGTTCCATCAGCGTGATGCCGGCCTTGAGACCGGCGACACCCAGCGGCTTGACCGCCTGACGCAGCGCGGCAATGGCTTCCTGCACCGGGCGGGCTTCCTGATATTTTTCCTGTGCGCAGAGGTCCCACAGTTTTTTCACCGCGCGCGGCGCGATGCCGGCCATCGGCGCGATCATGCCGGTCGCTCCGGTCGCACCTGCCGAGATCATGTACTCGGCGCCGGTCAGCAACTGGAAGTCGGCGCGTTTGGCCTGTGCAGTGGAGACCACTTCGATCATGAATTGCCAGTCTAGGCTGGCATCGACGATGCCGGTGAGGTTGTCGAGACGGTCGATCAGTTTGAGGACGGTGTCGGCGCCGATTTTCACGCCGCCCATTTCTTCAGGGCTGTTGTAGACGAAAAACGGCAGCTTGGTGGCGGCGCCGATCTGCGTGAAGTGTTCGAGCAGCATGTTGGCCGGCGGCGTCCAGTAATAGGGCGTGGTGGCGACGATGGCGGCGGCACCAAGTTTGGCCGCCTGTTTCGCCAGATCGGCGGCGACACCGGTGCCCGACTGGCTGACATGCGCAATCACCGGCACACGGCCCTTGACCTGCTTGATCGCGTACTTGATCAGCTTGAGGCGTTCTTCATCGGTGAGGCTGACCGATTCACCGGCGTGCATGGGCACCGCCAGCGACTCGGCGCCGTTGGCGAGATGGAATTCGATCAGTTTTCCGTAGGTGCTGAAATCGATTTGCTCGTCGCGCTTGAACGGCGTGACCGGGGCGTGGACGAGACCGGGTTTGAAAGTGGACATCGTATGCTCGCAAAAAGTTTTTGTTTTGCGCCGTTCTCACCCTCTCCCTCAGGGAGAGGGTTGGGGTGAGGGTGGGCGCGAATTAAATTGTCATGTTCGGTTGTTCAATTACCAGCCCGCATTACCAACCGTACGGTTCGCTGTCCATGATGCCCATCTCTTCGAGTTGGCCGCGGATGTATTCCTGGCGCTCTTTGGTGGCGGTGGGCAGCGGCGGGCGCGTTGGCCCGACCGGGCGGCCCATCATCACCATGCCGCCTTTGAGCGATGACGGATATTGATCGCGGAAGATCATCCACAGGCGCGAAATCTTGTACTGGCATTCGCGCGCCTTCGCCCATTCGGCGGCGGCGCAGGAACGGTAGAGTTCAACCACGAGGTTGGGGCAGATGGCGCCGGCCGAGGAATAAGAGCCGCGTCCGCCGAGCGGAATTGACGGCAGCAGATATTCAACGCCGGCGATCATCGAGAAATCCGGTTTCATCGCCAGCGCGCAGCGCGACAGTTCGAGAAACTTTTCGCTGTTGAAGCTCGCTTCTTTCACGCCGATCAGATTGGGCAGGCGCTCGATCATGCGTGCCAGGAGGTCGCTGGTGATTTCCACCCCCGACAGATAACCGGGCGAGTTGTAGGCGAGAAAGGGCAGGTCGATCGAGGTACCGAGACGCACGAAGAAATCGAATATCGCCTGCGGTGTCGGGTCCCAGAAGTAGGGCGTGATCGCCACCACGCAGTCGGCGCCTTTTTCCTGCGCGTGGCGCGCCAGTTCCAGTGTGTTGTGCGCCGCCAGCGAACTGACATGGATCGCCACCGGCACGCGCTTGTTGACCGTGCGGATCACCGCTTCGGCGCCGGCCTTGCGTTCGGCCATCGTCATGTTGAGCGATTCGGATTTGTGGTACGGCCAGGTGATGCCGGTCGCCCCCGTGCGCACATGAAAGTCGGTGACTTTCTCGAGTGTCGGCAGATCGAGACTGAAATCGTCGTGTAACGGTGTCACCGGCGCCTGCATGACGCCTTTTAAAACCAATGCCATTGGATGTCCCCTTTGCCCAGGCTGCTTGCCGGTGCCCTGACTTGTTCGCGGCCTTGCACCGCGCCTTGCTCCACCGGATTCTGTCGCGATTTTAAACCAGAAATGCGTGCCGCTTTTGACGGCGGACGGCTGCAGCCGATCTCCGCGGGACGGGCGGACATAATCATCGGCGGCATAATGAGGCGATGCCGCGAGACTGTGAATGCTGCGACGCAACAGGTGCGGCATAATTTTTTCGGGATGTTCACAGGCCACCATGCAGCATTAATGGCCTCGAATTCTGGGATTTTTGTGAAATTCATTCGTGGCTATTGATCCACGTCATCGCTGCTTTGTTTTATTGGCCTACGCTTCACTTGTTCGCATAGCCCCATGGAGGCTGGCATGACAGCCCTTGCGCCAATCGGCCACGACACCGCCGCTGCTGATGTGTCGAAACCGGCGCTGCCCGCGACTGGTCCGGAGCCGGCGATTCTTCCGGAATCCGCAACCATTATGGAAGTGCGTCAGGCGATGATCACCGAAGCCGCCTACTTCCTCGCAGCACAGCGCGGTTTTGAGCCGGGACATGAACTCGAAGACTGGTTCGCGGCCGAGATCGCGGTTGACCGCGGTTTACTCAAAGGTGCGCGCCCGATACCGATTGACAGGCGGCGCCGCTGACGCGTTCTCCGGGCAGGGTCCGGGGCGCTGTGGGCAGCGGGTCTTTGATTTTTGCGACTGTCGTGATGTGCAGGCTTTCGCGGTGATCGCGCGTCAAGGAGATGTCCATGGATGCGATCGAGCAGTGCCTGCATCGGGACTATTGCCCGTACAAACGCGAAAATATTCTGCCGGCGGTCGCGCAATTGACGCAGCAGACGCTGGCGATGATCCTCGCCGGCGGTCGCGGTGAGCGGCTGGGACGTCTCACCGACTGGCGCGCCAAGCCGGGGCTGCCGTTCGGCGGCAAATTCAGAATCATCGATTTCGCGCTGTCGAACTGCGTGAATTCGAAGATCCGCCGCATCGGCATCTGCACGCAATACAAGGCGCAGAGCCTGATCCGTCACGTGCAGCAGGGCTGGTCTTTTCTCGACGGCCGCTTCGACGAATTCATCGAACTGTTGCCTGCGCAGCAGCGCATCGACCAGACCTGGTATCGCGGCACCGCCGACGCGGTGTTCCAGAACGTCGATATTCTGCGGCGGCACCGCCCGCGCTTCGTCCTCATCCTGGCGGGCGATCACATTTACAAGATGGACTTCAGCCGCATGCTCGCCGAGCACGCGGCGCGTGGCGCGGAACTGAGCATCGCCTGCGTCGAAGTGCCGCTGGCGGAAGCGTCGCGGCTCGGCGTGATGCAGATCGATGCGGAGTATCGCGTCACCGGTTTCTGCGAGAAGCCCGCACAGCCGGTGCCGCGGCCCGGGCGCGGTGATGTGGCGCTGGCCAGCATGGGCATCTATATTTTCGACGCTGATTACCTCTACTCGCGGTTGCGCATGGATGCCGACGATCCGGCTTCCAGTCACGATTTCGGGCGCGACATCATTCCGCAGTCATTGGCGATGGGCGCGCGCGTGTTTGCGCACCGTTTCGACGACTCCTGTGTCAACACCGTCGACGGGCGGCCCTACTGGCGGGATGTCGGCACGCTCGATTCGTATTGGGCGGCGAACATGGAACTGACCAACGTCATCCCCGAACTGAATCTCTATGACGAATCGTGGCCGATCTGGACTCACCAGAAACAGTTGCCGCCGTCGAAATTTGTCTTCGATGAAGAAAACCGCCGCGGTATGGCGATTGATTCTCTGGTGTCCGGCGGCTGCATCATCAGTGGCGCGACCGTGCGGCGCTCGGTACTGTTTTCCAGCGTGCTGGTGCGGGACAACGCGAATGTCGAGGATTCAGTGGTGCTGTCCAACACGGACATCGGCGCCGGAGCAGTGCTCAAGCGCACGGTGATCGACCGCCGCTGCCGGATCCCGCCGGGGATGTCGATCGGCGTTGATATCGAGGCCGATCGCGAGCGCTTTCATGTTTCGCGCGGCGGCATCACGCTGGTGACACCGGAGATGCTGGGCCAGGGTTTGCACCAGCCCGGCTGACGCGCCGCGCCGCTTCCATCAACAGCCACACGCGCGCCGGTGTCAGCGGCAGTGCGTGCGGTTCGACGCCCAGCGACAACAGCGCCGAGGCGACCGCATTGGCGATCACGCCGCCAACCGGAATGATGCCGCCTTCCCCTGCACCCTTGGCGCCGAGCGGATTGACCGGCGAGGGCCAGTCTTCCAGTGCAATCGCGCGGATGTGGCGAAAGTCCTGCGCATTGGGCAGCAGATAATCGGCGAGCGAGCCGGTCAGCAACTGGCCTTCGCCGTCGTAAGAAAGGTTCTCCAGCAGGCTCGCGCCCAGCCCCTGCGTGATGGCGCCCAACACCTGGCCGTGCAGCGTGTGCGGATTGAGAATGCGGCCGACGTCTTCGACGGCGACGTAATCGAGCACTTCGATTTTTCCGGTCTGCGCGTCGACGGTGATGTGTGCGGCATGCGCGCCGTAGCTGTAGGTGCGTTTGGCATTGACGAAGCAGCCGTCGGCGCTGAAGCCGTCGGGCGAGAGTTCGACCAGCGTGCGTATTTTGTCGCCGGCGCGCACGCTGGCGAGTGTATCGGAGATCTCGACCGCATCGATAGCGCAGCCGAATTGCGCGGCAGCCGCGGCGCGGATCGCCTTTTTCAAATTCGCCGCCGCGTCGAGCAGCGCCGAACCGCCCATCACCGAACCGCGCGAGGCGTAGGAGCCGAAGCCTTCTTTCAGATAGGTGGTCGAGCCGTGATAGACATTGCGGATGCGCGCCAGCGGCACGCCGAGCGATTCGGCGGCGATTTGCGCGAACACGGTTTCCACACCCTGACCGATCGCCGAGACGCCGGTGTAGACGTCGATCATGCCGTCGGCGGCGAGCACCACGCGCGCATGCTCGCGCGGGCCGGTGGCGCCGCCTTCGACGTAGCAGCCGGTGCCGAGGCCGTGATAACGGCCGTCGATCAGCCGGCTCTGCAGCGACGCCTTGTCCTGCCAGCCGAACTCTGCGAGGCAGCGCGCAAAGGTCGCGCGGTAGTCGCCGCTGTCGAATTCGCCGCCACTGCCATAGGGCAGCACGGTGGGCAGCGCGTACGGCATTTCATCGCTGGTCAGCAGATTGCGATGGCGGAATTCGATGCGGTCGATCTTCAGTTCGCGCGCGGCGATGTCGAAGAGGCGTTCGCGGCAGAAATCCGCCTCGAAGCGGCCGGGGCCGCGGTAGCTGCCGGCCGGCGTCTTGTTGCTGAGCACGATGTCGACGTCCATCTTCACATGCGGCACGCGGTACGGCCCCATGATCATCTGCGCGAGATTACGCGGCGCGGTCACCGCGTTCGGCCGCGCATAGGCGCCGATGTCCGACCACGCGTGGCCGCGCAGTGCGATTACATCGCCGTCACGCGTGCAGGCGATTTCGAGTTCGCATTCGACTTCGCGCGCGTGTGTGGTGGCGAGCAGATGCTCGCGGCGGTCTTCGATCCACTTGACCGCACACGACAGCTTGCGCGCGGCGAATGCAATCAGAAAGTCCTCGGGGTAAAACTCGCCGCGCACACCAAAGCCGCTGCCGGCGTCGTTTTCGATGACGTCGATCGCGTGCTCCGGCAGCTTCAGCAGTTTCGCCAGCAGCGCACGAATCGAATAGGGGACTTTCATCGCGCCGTGCACGGTCAGGCGATCATCACGCCATTCGGCCATCAGGCCGCGCGTTTCCAGCGGAATGGCGGTGTGGCGTTGCACGCGAAAAGTTTCGCGTCGTACGTAGCCCGCATGTTTGAACGCTGCATCTGCGTCACCACGCATGCCTGTCAATGTGATGGCGTGGTTCGTGTCTTCGGCCTCAAACAACAGCGATGCGCCGGTGAGCGCGGTTTTGTGACCGGTCACTGCCGGCAGCGCATCAATGTCGATGAAAATCGCGTTTGCGGCGTCTTCCGCCTGCGCGGCGCTGTCGGCGATGACCAACGCAATCGGCTCGCCGACATAACGCACTTTATCGCCGGCGATGACACCCTGTTCGAAACGGTTGAGTTCGGGGCGCGGTTCCATGCGTAGGGG
This sequence comes from Betaproteobacteria bacterium, assembly GCA_025356695.1. Next base: position 4,744 of record JANXSE010000168.1, on the reverse strand, counting down.
AATGCGCGGCACGCTCGTGCCAAGGTCGGCGGCCGTAATGACTGCGCGCACGCCGGGCATTGCAAGCGCCGCGCTGACATCGAGCGAGCGGATGCGGCCGTGCGCGTAGGCGCTGCGAAACACCGAGGCGTGCAGCAGTCCCGGCCGTTCGATGTCATCTACGTAGCAGCCGCGGCCGGTGAGAAAACGCGCGTCTTCGCGGCGTTCGATGGCGCGGCCGATGTGCAATGTTTCGGACATGGGCGGGTTTATGCCGCGGTCGCGGCGGCAATGTGGTCTGGCAAGCCGAGCAGCTCGCGCCTGAGCTGGCCGACGTTTGTGCAGCGGACCAGCGCCAGCACGCGGTCGATCTCTTCGTGCAGGATGGTCAGTGCACGCGTCGCGCCGGCTTCACCGGCCGCTGCCGTGCCGTAGAGCGTGGCACGGCCGACCAGCACCGCGTGCGCACCCAGCGCCATCGCCTTGACGATGTCGCTGCCGCGCCGGTAGCCGGAATCGACGATCACCGTCATGCGTTTGCCGACGGTATCGAGGATACGCGGCAGCGCTTCGATCGGCGCCAGCGCGCCGTCGACCACGCGGCCGCCGTGGTTGGAGACGATCACGCCGTCTACGCCGCAGTCCGCCGCCTGTTTCGCATCGTCGGGGTGCAGCACGCCCTTGAGCATCAAGGTGCCGGGCCACAACTTGCGCATTTCGCGGATGTCGTCCCAGTTCAGGGCATCATTCAGTTTCATCGCGCGGCCCATCGGCGCAGCTTTTACGCGCGCCTTCACCTCGGGCGGATAATTTTCGAACAGCGGCAGTCCGCCTTCGAGCAGATAACGCAGCCACACGCCGAACAGCCAGCGCGGATGACTCACGACATCGACGATGTTTTTCGCCGAATAGGTGACCGGAATAGTGAAGCCGTTGCGCAGGTTGTATTCGCGGTTGGAAAACGTCGCGCTGTCGACGGTGATGATGAGCGCCTCGTAACCGGCGGTTTTCGCGCGTTCGGCGATCCAGCGCGACAACGAGCGGTCGGCATACATGTAAAGCTGGAACCACAGCCGCCCGCCGACTTCATCGACCACGCGTTCCATCGCCGTCAGCGTGGTGGTCGCCAGCGTGAACGGGATGCCTGCGGCCTTGGCGGCGCGTGCGAGCTCGAGTTCGCCTTCGTACCACATGATGCCCGGCGTGCCGGTGGGTGCGATGGCAACCGGCATGTTCTGTTTGTGGCCGAATAGAGTGATCGACTGGTCGCGCGTGGCGACGTCTTCGAGCACACGCGGTTTAAACTTGATGCGCTCGAAGATGTCGCGGTTGTTGCGCAGCGAGATTTCGTCTTCGCAGCCGCGGTCCATGAATTCGAACAGCCCTTTGGGCAGACGTTTACGCGCCAGTTCGCGCAGGTCGGCGATGTTGTGGGCGTCGAGAGTGTTGTCGCTCATGCCGGCTGCTCAATCGATGTGGTTTGCATTTCCATCCTCCGATGGCGAAACACGCTTTTTACTTTTTGGCTCGCGTTTCTTCGATGGATTATGCATGACAACGACGCCTTCTGCGCGACACGGCAATGCCGTGTGCAGGGCAAAAAAAAGCGCGCGGGCCGCAGCCCGCGCGCTGATGTCCATCAGTAGCTGTTTATCCGCGCACGTGCTTCGCAAAGAACGCCATCGTGCGCTGCCACGCCAGATCGGCGGCAGGCTTGTCGTAGCGCGGCGTGGTGTCGTTGTTGAAGCCGTGATTGACGTTCGGGTAGATGAACGCCTCGTAGCTCTTCTTGTTGGCTTTGAGCGTGGTTTCATAGGCCGGCCAGCCGGCGTTGATGCGCTCGTCGAGGCCCGCGTAGTGAATCTGCAACGGCGATTTGATGTTGGCAACATCGGCAGCCGCAGGTTGCGCGCCGTAGAACGGAACCGAGGCGAGCAGGTCGGGCATGCGCGTGGAGAAGATGTTGCAGATGCCGCCGCCGAAGCAGAAGCCAACGGTACCGAGGCGGCCGTTTGATTCGGCGTGGGCTTTGGCGAAATAGGCGCCTGCGACAAGGTCATTGAGGCGCAAAACCGGATCGAGTGTGCCGAACATCTTGACGGCTTTTTCTTCGTCGCCCGGATAGCCGCCGAGCGGCGTCATGGCATCGGGCGCGAACGCGAGGTAGCCGTCGAGCGCAATGCGGCGGGTGATATCTTCGATATGCGGGTTAAGCCCGCGGTTTTCGTGAATGACGACGATCGTCGGCAGTTTGCCTTTGGCATTGACCGGTCGTGCGAGATAGCCTTTCATGGTGCCGGTGCCCAGCGGCGAGGAATACGACACCGTGTCGATTTTGAGGCGCGCATCGTTCTTCGCAACCTGCTGCGCCATCGCGTAGTTCGGGCGCAGCGCTTCGAGCATGGCTGCGGCGGAAAAGCCGCCGACTGCGTATTTGGCTGCACCATCGAGAAATTCGCGGCGGTCGAGCATGCCGTGCACATACCCGTCGAACAGTTTCAACACTTCCTGCGGAAAATCGGTGGCTTTCAGGCGTTCCATGATCAGCATTCCCCCGGTGATTGTTATTGGAACGCGCATGGTAAAACGAAACCCGGCGCGCGCCTAGCCCGTGCGCTGCGGCACCCGGCACCGCGTAAACGACCGCTGCGGGCGCTGGGCTATACTGTTTCCGCGATGCCACCGGCGTCGTCCACGGGGGGAGAAAAAGATGAAAAATCTGTCGAAGCAGATGTTTACCGCATTGTTTGCGCTGTTGGTCTTGGCGGACGCGCCGGCACAGCCGATGCCGTTCAACGAGGCAGGCGTGACGATGGGGCACTGGCACCTGAATTCGCGCGATGTCGAAGTGAACAAAAAGATCTTCGTCGCCATGGGCGGCGTGGCCTCGAAGCCCGGCGATTTCGATATCGTGGTGTTTCCCGGGCTGATGATCATTCTGCATTTGCGGCCGGGTTTGCCACCGGCCAACGGGCCGACCGAAGGCAGTGTCATCAATCACGTCGGCTTCATTGTGCAGAACGTGCAGGAGTCGGCGGCGCGCTGGAAGGCCGCCGGCGTGCCGGTGGTGCCCGGCAACAACAACCGCCTCGATCAGGCCTACGTCAACATGCCCGACGGTCTGCGCATCGAGGTGCTCGAAGACAAGGCACAGAAAGAGCCGATCCGCCACGAGCACGTGCATTTCTTTTTGCCCGAAGCGGTGATTCCGCAGAGCCAGGCCTGGTATGCGAAACACTTCGGCGCCAGGCCCGGCGTGCGCAACGATGCGCCGGTGGCCGATCTGCCCGGCGTGCAATTGCGGTTTGCCAAGGTCGACAAGCCGCAGGTGCCGACGCGCGGCCGCATTCTTGATCACATCGGTTTCGACGTGAAAGACCTCAAGGTCTTCCTTGCCAAACTGGAAGCGGATGGCATCAAAATCGAACGCCCGTATTCACGCAATGAAAAGACCGGCGATGCGCTCGCTTTCATCAGCGATCCGTGGGGTGTTTCGATCGAACTGAATGAGCGACATTCCAAATAGAAGCGCCGGCCGGCGACAAGTGTACGGCAGCGCGCGAACAGCACTGATTTTGTTGTTTGTGCTTGCGGGATGCGCGGCAATGCCGCGCGATCCGGCGCCGGAAATCCAGCAGGCGCTCGCGCCCGGCGGCCGCCTGCGTGTTGGCGTTTATCTCGGCGGGCCGTCATCGGCGGTGCGCGATGCTCGCACCGGTGAACTGTCCGGCATTGCGCATGATCTGGGCAAGGAGTTGGCGCGGCGCCTTGCCGTACGATTTGAACCGGTCATTTTCAAACGCAGCGCGGAAATTATCGACGCACTCAAGGCCGGCCGCATCGACGTGAGTTTTATTACGTTCTCGTCGGCACGCGCGCGGGATATCGATTACTCGAAGCCGTACCTGCAGATCGAAAACAGTTTTCTTGTCGCCGCGGATTCGGGCGCGACGACGCAGGCCGATCTCGATGTGCCGGGCAACCGCGTCGCCGCACTCGGTGGCGGTACTTCGGACACCATCCTGACGCGCGAGTTGAAAAACGCCGCGGTGCTGCGGGCGTCCGGCATCGGTCAGGGCATTGAGTGGTTGCGCGGCGGCGAGGTGCAGGCTTTCGGCGCGCAGAAAACGATTTTGTTCGAAATGTCGCGGCAACTGCCGGGATCGCGCGTGCTCGACGGCTATTTCACCGCCGAGCGCCATGCTGTCGCGCTGCCGAAAGGGCGCGACGCCGGCAAAGCCTACATCGAAGCATTCGCAGCCGACGTTCGCAGCAACGGTTTCGTGCGCGCGCTGATCGCACAGGCCGGTTTGCAGGGGGTGCGCGTCGTCGGCGATTAGGCCTCCGCGCAAATATTCTCCGCAGCGCGAAAGCACGCGCCGGGGGCTATTTTTTCGCCAGCACTTCCGGATTGAGCACGTTGATCGGCTGGCCCGCAGCATAGGCGAGAATCTGCTCGACGCCGCCGGCATAAACGCCTTCGTAGCTGCCTTTTTCGTTATAGCCGAGGTGGGGCGTGCACAGCACGTTTTTCATTTTCAGCAGCGGATGGTTTGCGCCGACCACCGGCTCTTCTTCGAACACGTCGATGGCGGCGAAGCCCGGACGGCCTTTTTTCAGCGCTGCGACCAGCGCGCCGTCTTCGATGATGGGTGCGCGGCTGGTATTGACCAGCAACGCCGTCGGCTTCATGCGCGCGAGGTCGGCGGCGGTGATGATGCCGCGCGTCGCTTCGTTGGACATGATATGCAGGCTGATGACATCG
>JANXSE010000200.1 GCA_025356695.1 Betaproteobacteria bacterium | reverse complement strand
GGCTTGTCGTTGCCGATCGCAGTGCCGTTACCGCCGGGAAAATCCGCACCGATCATGTCGAAGGCCATCTGCCCGTCGACCGGATAACCCCACAGGTGCCACGCGCCGACCTGGATCACGATGTCGCCCGGCTGCATCAGCAGTCTGCCTTCATCGAGCACCAGTTCGCGCTGCCCGTTGAGCATCATGCCGTAATCGACGGTCTGCGTTTTATGCATGGACGATGTGCAAACACTGTTGCCGCCGCGGTCCCACACGCCGGTCGCCCCGGGCCGCAGCTGCGGCGCCTGCGGCGGTACGAGCTCGGGATCTTTGGCCGGATCGTAGTTCGCGGGCCGCCCAACGCTTTGCACGACGCGCAGGTGCCCGCCTTGCGGCACGCCGGGAAACACATATTTCAGATTGCCGGCGTCGGTCGTGTCGGACAACGCCATCGGCGACTTATTCCATACCCACAAATCGGTGTGTCCGCGCGCGGACGACATCGAAGACGGATGCGCATTCGGCGCAGCGCCGTCGATCAGAACAACGGAAGAGCCTGCCGCATTGTTGCCGGCGACCAGACGCCGGATCGGTTTCAGGGATGACATTGCGCCTCACATGGACAAATAAATGCCCGGACCTTCGCGCGCAACCGGGAAACAATGCGGTGGCATTTTCCGAGTGTTGCCGAGTTCCGGAGCCGGAAAGGATAAGCGCCCTGTTAACGTGGCGCAACCGCGGCGGCCATCAGCGCAGCAGCGGACGCACGCCGGTCGTAATCCTGTTGACATACAATGCCGGTGCTGTTCTGCGGCCGCGCCGGATTGCGTTGCACGGTCGCCCGACACAAGCACGTCGACAACTTCATTTGACTACAGGCCGTTATGCTCATTACATCGATCAAACCGCACCCCGTCTCCATCGCCTTCAAAGTGCCGCGCACCACAGCGCATGAACCGATGCGGCATGCTGCCGCAGTCATCGTCGAAGTGCAGACCGACGAAGGTGTCACCGGCGTCGGGCAGATTCACGGCGCGCCGTTGAAAGAAATTTGTGAATGGGTGGAGAAACTCGGCGCAGTGGCGCGCGGCATGGATGCGCTGGCACACGTCGAAGTCTGGGAAAAGCTCTTCTCGCTGACGACACCGCGCCCGCACGGCTTCCGCGCCGAGGACGGTCTGCCGCCGCCGCTGCCGCGCAATGCGCGCGCGCAGATCACCGCCGCGCTGGCCGGCATCGATCTCGCGCTGTGGGACATCAAAGGCAAGGCCGCCAACATGCCGGTGTACCGCCTGCTCGGCGCCACGCAAAAAACGGTGCATGCCTACGCCACCGGCGGCTACTACCGCGTCGACAGCCGCATCGATGGTTTTGCCGAAGAGATGGCTGCGTTCGTCGCCAAAGGCTACACCGCGGTCAAGCTCAAGGCCGGCGGCCAGACGCTGCAGGAGGACGTCGAGCGCGTGCGTCTGACGCGCGAGGCCATCGGACCGGACACCACCCTGCTGCTCGACTGCACCGCAGCGTATGACGTCGAGACCGCGATCGCATTTGCGCGGGCGGTTGAACCCTACCGTGCGTTCTGGTTTGAAGAACCGCTCTACTGGTATCTGCAGCCGGCGGATTTCCGCAGGCTCGCCGAGGCGATCAACCTGCCGCTGGCACATTGCGAGCGCGAAATGCACCGCTTCTCGACGCGCGACTACATCACCACCGGCGGCGTCAAATATGTGCAGTTCGATTCCACGCGCCACGGCGGCTTCACCGAATCGCTGCGCGTCGCCCATCTGGCCGAACAGCTCGGCGCGCGCATTTCGCCGCATCAGGTGCCGGAGTTGCACGCGCATTTGTGCGCCGCGTTCCCGGGCACGGCCTACGGCTGCGAATCGAACGGCGATCCGGACCCGCTCTGGCTCGGGCTTTACAAAAATCGCGCGGAAATCAAGAACGGGCGCGTACACCTGAATGATGCGCCAGGGTTCGGCATCGAGATCGACTGGAATTTCGTCGCCAAACACCGCGCCTGAAGCCGCAACCGTTCGTCTGCGACGACGGCAATACCAACGGCCGGCAACATTGATCCGGCGGCGGAACAGACTGTAAGCGGATAGGGTGGTGGAGACGAGGAGGATCGAACTCCCGACCTCCGCATTGCGAACGCGGCGCTCTCCCAGCTGAGCTACGTCCCCACGGTAAGTGGTTATTCTAGCAGCAAATCGCCTTTTCTGAAAAGCGCGCCCGACGGGCAATCTGGCAGCGCTGGGCTATAATCCGCGTTCCCTTTATAGAGGACACCGCCATGCCGACCACCCCGGATACGACCACGCCGCAAATCACGCCGCCGTACGGTTTTCAGGAAGTCGTTGCACTCACCAAGGCGCACCGCGTGCTGCTGCCGAAGGGAACGGCATTGCCGATGACTTTCCGCAACATGAACCCGCTGCCGGTGAGCTTTACCGAGTTTCCGGTAGCGAGCCGCGACTATCCGCTGGTGTTCATTACGGGCGATCAGGGCAAAACGTTCACGCCGATGCTGGTCACCGGCCTCGCTGCGCAACAAAACCTCTTCGTCATGTGGGACAACACCTGGGACCGCCGTGCCTATGTGCCGGCCTATGTGCGCCGCTACCCCTTCTGCATGACACGCGTGATGGTTGATGGTCAGGAGGCGCCGGAACGCGTCGCCTGCGTCGAAAAGCGCGCCATCAACGACAAAGGCGAAAAACTCTTCGACGACAAGGGCGCTTCGACGACCGAGTGGGAAAACCGGCAAAAGCTGCTGTTCGAATACGAAGCCGATCTGGCGCGCACCGAAGAAATGTGTCGCCTGCTGGTACAACATCAACTAATTGAACCGTTCACCATGCAGGCCACGCCCGATCAGGGCGAACCGATCCAGTTGACCGGCATGTTCCGCGTTGCCGAGGAAAAAATTGCCCAGCTCGATAGCGCTGTGCTCAAGGACCTGACGCAAAAAGGCGTGCTCGGGCGCATTTACGCGCATCTGATTTCGCTCGACAACTTCCAGCGCCTGCTGGTGCGCAACACCGCACTGGCGAACCGCGCCGCCGCCAAGCCGGCGAAGAAGGCCGACTAGCGCTGTCTGTTCGCAAACACGAACAGCGCGATCCCTGCAGCGATCATGGGCAGTGACAACCACTGTCCCATGCTGAGGCCCAGCGCGAGCAGGCCAAGAAAACCGTCGGGTTCACGCGTGAATTCCACCGCGAAACGAAAACTGCCGTAGCCGACGAGGAAGGCGGCCGCCACCGCGCCGCGCGGTCGCGGCTTCGCGGCGTACCACCACAGCAGCACAAACAGAACGACGCCCTCGAGCGCGAACTCGTAGAGCTGCGACGGGTGGCGCGGCACGCCGTCGACCTGCGGAAACACCATCGCCCACGGCAGATCAGTGGCGCGGCCCCACAATTCGCCGTTGATGAAATTGCCGAGCCGTCCGCTACCCAACCCGAGCGGCACCAGCGGTGCGATGAAGTCGATAATCGCCAGCGCGTTCTGGCGGTGCGCGCGCGCATACCAGGCCATGGCAATCACCACGCCGAGAAATCCGCCGTGGAACGACATGCCGCCTTCCCACACGTAAAAAATGCGCCACGGTTCGGCAAAATACTCGCTGAATTTATAAAAAAACACATATCCGAGACGCCCGCCGAGGATGGTGCCGAGGATGCCGTAGAACAAGGCATCGTCGAGATCGGCGTAACTCCACACCGAATGCTTGCGCGTACGGATCGCATAGCGGCCGATGGCCCAGATCAGGCCGAAACCGATCAGATAAGTCAGCCCGTACCAGCGCACGGCCAGCGGGCCGAGATGAATGGCGACCGGGTCGAATTGCGGATGTACCAGCACGAAGACCGCCCGGGGTTAGGATAGAATCTTGGATTATAAGCGTTCACCGGATCGGACCCTCATGGCACTCAATCGACGCAGTCATCTCATCACCGCGGGCGTTGCCCGTTCACCCAACCGCGCCATGCTGCGCGCCGTCGGCTTCGGCGACAGCGATTTTGAAAAACCCATCGTCGGCGTCGCCAACGGGCATTCGAACATGAACCCCTGCAACGCCGGTATCCAGCCGCTGGTTGATCGCGCCATGGCCGCGTTGCGCCAAGAAGGCGCGATGCCGCAGGTCTTCGGCGTGCCGACCATTACCGACGGCATCGGCATGGGCACTGAGGCGATGAAATATTCACTGGTGTCGCGCGAAGTCATCGCCGATGCGATTGAAACTTCAGTCAACGGCCAGGCGATGGACGGCGTGCTGGTCTGCGGCGGCTGCGACAAGAACATGCCGGCCGGCATGATCGCGATGGCACGCATCAACGTGCCCGGCATCTATGTGTACGCAGGCACCATCAAGCCGGGCAAATGGAAAGGGCAGGACCTCACCGTCGTCAGCGTGTTCGAAGCGGTGGGTGCCTACAGTGCCGGCAAGATGAACGACGAGGATTTCATCGGCATCGAGAAAAACGCCTGCCCGTCAGTCGGCGCCTGCGGCGGCATGTACACGGCGAACACCATGTCGTCATCGTTCGAGGCGCTCGGCATGAGCCTGCTCGGTTCTTCGCAAATGGCCTCGCCCGATGCGGAGAAAGCCGACTCGGCCGCTGCGTCCGCAACGGTACTGGTCAACGCGATCAAGCTCAACCTGCGTCCGCGCGACATCATCACGAAAAAATCCATCGAGAACGCAGTGGCGCTCATTATGGCGACCGGCGGTTCGACCAACGCGGTGCTGCACTTCCTCGCCATCGCGCACGCCGCCGATGTGAAATGGACGATCGACGATTTCGAGCGCATGCGGCGCAAGGTGCCGGTGTTGTGCGATCTGAAACCCTCGGGCAAATACGTGGCGGTTGACTTCCACCGTGCCGGCGGCGTGCCGCAGGTGCTGAAAATGCTGCTCGCGCACGGTCTGCTCCACGGCGAGTGCATGACCATCACCGGCCGCACGATGGCGCAGGAACTGGCAAAAATCCCGGCGACGCCGCGCGCCGACCAGGACGTCATCCGCCAATGGGACAACCCGCTCTATAAACAAGGCCATCTCGCCATCCTCAAAGGCAATCTCGCACCGGAAGGCTGCGTTGCCAAAATCACCGGCCTGAAATCGCCGATGATCACCGGCCCCGCACGCGTGTTCGATTCCGAACCGGCGGTGATGAAAGCGATCATGGCGCGCAAGATCAAACCGGGGGATGTCGTCGTGATCCGTTACGAAGGCCCGAAAGGCGGCCCCGGCATGCAGGAAATGCTGGCGCCGACCGCCGCGCTGATCGGTCAGGGCCTCGGCGAATCAATCGGCCTCATTACCGACGGCCGCTTCTCCGGCGGCACCTGGGGCATGGTGGTCGGCCACGTCGCGCCCGAAGCCTACGAGGGCGGGCCGATCGCACTGGTGAAAGAAGGCGATTCGATCACCATCGATGCGCACAAGCGCCTGATCCAGGTGAACATCAGCGCGCGCGAACTGGCACAGCGGCGCAAGAAATGGAAACAACCCAAACCGCGCTACACGCGCGGGCTGCTCGCCAAATACATGAAGCTCGTGTCGAGCGCGAGCACCGGCGCAGTCACCGACTGACCGCGCAACCGACCGCGTAAAGCCAAGGCGGATCTGTGCCCTCGCTCGTAACCGCAACCTGGTCTGCCTGGCGTGCAGCCAATCTGCCGCCGGCCGGAAAATTCGCCGAACGCGATCTGGCCTCGGCGATCGTCAAGCTCGGCATCCGCGTGCCGCGTTCGGCGCGCACCGCCGACACGCTGGGCGCCGAACGCGAAGGCACCGGCGTATTGATCGACGATGACGGTCTTATTCTGACCATCGGTTATCTGCTGCTCGAAGCCGATTCGGTGCTGCTCGTCGCCAGCGACGGCCGCGTCATGCCGGCCACCATTGTCGGCTTTGATCATGCGACCGGATTCGGATTGGTGCGTGCACGCCAGCCGCTGGGCGGCACGCCACTCGACATCGGCGATGCGGCATCGGCGCGCGAACTCACCACCGCCATGGTCGCGGCACATCCGGGTGCCGGCGGCCTTTCCTACGTCAGCATCGTTTCGCGCCGCCGTTTTACCGGCTGGTGGGAATACGCGCTTGACGATGCCATTTTCACCGCACCGGCGCGTGACAATCACAGCGGTGCCGCCTTGATCAATGCCCAGGGCCAGCTGGTCGGCATCGGTTCGCTGTGGGTCGGCGATGCGATTAACGGCGGCGCCGCGTTTCCCGGCAACATGTTCGTGCCCACCGACACGCTGACCGACATCATGCCGGACCTGCTGACGCATGGCCGGCGGCGCGATGCCGTGCGCCCGTGGCTCGGCGTATATTCGGAAGAAGTGCGCGGACATCTGCTCGTCACCCAGGTCCTGCGCGGCGCGCCGGCCGACCTCGGCGGCCTCAAACGCGGCGACGTCATCCTTGCGCTCGACGGCAAGCCCATCGGTAGCCAGTCCGAGTTCTACGAAATTCTCTGGAGCGGCAGCAAGGCCGGCGATGAAATCACCCTGCAGATCTGGCGCAACAAGCTGGTGCGCGAACTGACTGTTCGCTCGATCGACCGCATGGATTATCTGCGCCCGTGGTCGGTCTCGACGCACTAGGCCCGCACAACACGCGATCGCGTAAGCCCCACCGCCAACGCGGTTGAAAAGATTCCGCGCCGCGGCGATGATCGCGCTCTGCCTTCCGGCAGCCACGCCACCCGTCGATCTGCCTGCGAAAAAACATGCCGAACCGTCTTGCCCGCGAAACCAGTCCCTATCTGCAACAACACGCCGACAACCCGGTTGACTGGCACGCGTGGGGCGAAGAAGCACTGAATCTCGCGCGCGCGCAGAACAAGCCCATTCTGCTGTCGGTCGGTTATTCGGCCTGCCACTGGTGCCATGTGATGGCGCACGAATCGTTCGAGGACGCCGCTGTCGCCGCGATCATGAACGAGCTGTTCATCAACATCAAGGTCGACCGCGAAGAGCGCCCCGACCTCGACCAGATTTATCAGACGGCGCATGCCATGCTGACACAGCGCAACGGCGGCTGGCCGCTGACGATGTTTCTGCTGCCCGACCAGACGCCGTATTTCGGCGGCACCTATTTTCCGAAAACCGCACGTCACGGTATGCCCGGCTTCGTCGAACTCCTGCCGCAGATTGCCGCGGCGTTTCGCGATCAGCAAACCGAAATCGCCCAACAAAGCGAATCACTGCGCGCCGCGCTCGCGCGCACGCTGCCGCCGCCGGCAACCGCGGCGACACTGACCCCGGCGCCGCTCGACACCGCACTGCGCGAACTAAAAGACAGCTTCGACGACGCCGAGGGCGGCCTCGGCAGCGCGCCGAAGTTTCCGCACCCGTCGGAACTGGAATTGTGTTTGCGCTTCGGCACGGCACAGGACGATGAATACGCGCAGCAGATGGTCCGACTGACGCTGACCAAAATGGCCGAGGGCGGTATCTACGACCAGGTCGGCGGCGGCTTCTGCCGCTACAGCGTCGACCAGACCTGGACCATTCCGCATTTCGAAAAAATGCTCTACGACAACGGGCCGCTGCTGCGTCTCTACAGCGATTTGTGGCTGCTCGACCCGCAACCGCTCTACCGCCGCAGCGTCGCCGACACCGCAGCGTGGGTGTTGCGCGAAATGCAATCGCCCGAGGGCGGCTATTACTCCTCGCTCGATGCCGACTCCGAGCACGAGGAAGGCAAGTACTACGTTTGGACGCCCGAAGAGGTGCGCGCAACGGTGACCGCGGAAGAGTACGCCTTGATTGCGCCGCACTACGGCCTCGATGTGCGCGCGAACTTCGAGCATGAATTCTGGCATCTGCGCGTCAACCAACCGCTCGCCGGCGGCGCGGACAATCTGGCCTTGCTTGATGCCGCGCGGGCAAAACTGTTTGTGCGACGCGAACAACGCGTGCGGCCCGGTCGCGATGAAAAAATCCTCGTCAGCTGGAACGCGCTGATGATCAAGGGCATGGCGCGCGCAGCGCGCGCTTTCAACGAGCCGGCGTGGCTGCAATCAGCACGCAGTGCGGCGGATTTTCTGCGCGCGTCTCTCTGGCGCGACGGCCGCCTGCTGGCGACCTGCAAGGACGGCCGCGCGCATCTGAACGCCTATCTCGACGATTACGCCTTTCTGCTCGATGCGCTGATCGAACTCATGCAACACGATTTGCGCGCCGGCGACATTGCGTGGGCACGCGAGCTCGCGCAGGTGCTGCTCGATCAGTTCGAAGACCGCGATAACGGCGGCTTCTATTTCGTCAGCCACGATCATGAACGCCTGATCCATCGCGCCAAGATCGGCCACGACAACGCGACGCCGTCGGGCAACGGCATTGCCGCGTTTGCTCTCAACCGTCTGGGCCATCTGCTCGGCGAGCCGCGCTGGTGCGAAGCCGCCGAACGCACGCTCAAAGCCTTCAAGCCGGCGATGGAACGCCAGGCCAGCGGCCACAGCAGCCTTTGCGTGGCGCTCGGCGAACTACTAGCCCCCCCGGCCGTCGTCGTCCTGCGCGGCGACGAGGCCGCCGATTGGCAGCGCCGGCTTGCCGCGCATTACCTGCCGCAGGCGCTGATTGTGCGCGTTCCGGATGGCTTGTCTGGATTGCCAGCCGTACTCGACAAGCCAGCGCCGGCCCGTGGCGTCAACGCCTGGGTATGCCGGGGCGTTGAATGTCTGTCGGCGATTACCGATTTCGAGCAGCTTTTGTCGACGCTCAACACCGCGTGGCATTGATTGGAAGCGCGGGAAACAATTTGTTATGATGCCGCCGATTCGCCATTGCCACCGCCGGGTGCAGATGCACCGTCCGGCGCCAGTTATCGCAGGTCAATTTAAGGAGATTTCATGAAAGCGTTTTACGTTGCACTGATCGGTGTCACCAGTCTGCTCGGCGCCGCCGGCGTTTCCGCGGCAGGCCCGGAAGAAACCTACAAAAGCACCTGTGCCGCCTGTCACGACGCCGGTGTAGCCGGTGCGCCGAAGCTAGGCGACAAAGCCGCGTGGGCGCCGCGCATCAAAACGGGCAAGGACGCGCTCTACAAATCGGCGATTTCCGGCAAGCCGGGCACCGCGATGATGGCCAAGGGCGGTGCATCCAATCTGTCCGACGCCGACGTCAAGGCGGTGGTCGACATGATGATGGCCAAAGCCAAGTAATCAGGCCTCACATCAAAAAGGGCGCGGCGTTTGCTGCGCCCTTTTTATTTGTCCGTTCGCACGCGTTGCCGGCGCATCCAAATTGACAACCCGCATGCGCCTACGGATAATGATTTATCTTGTCACAACAACAATTTAACGGGCTGGGGACGCAATGAACGGAAGCCGGATTCTTGCCATCGGTGGTGCCTTGGTTGTCGTTTTAAGCGGTTGTGGCAAGAACGAGCCGGCGCCCGCACCGAAAGCGGATGCCCCGCAGGAATTGATCGTCAAAATCGGGCACGCCGCCCCGCTCACCGGTGGCATCGCGCACCTCGGCAAAGACAACGAGAACGGCGCGCGCCTGGCGATTGACGAAGCCAACGCGCGCAATATCGTCATCGACGGCAAAAAAGTAAAGTTTGAACTGCTGGCCGAGGACGACGAAGAAAAACCGGACCGCGGCCCGATCATCGCGCAGAAGTTCATCGACGCCAAAGTCGCCGGTGTGGTCGGCCATCTGAACTCCGGTGTCTCGATTCCCGCTTCAACGGTTTACGCGCAGGCCGGCATTCCGATGGTGACCGGTTCCTCGACCAATCCGAAACTCACCGAGCAGGGTTTGAAAAACGTGTTCCGCACGGTCGGACGCGACGACCAGCAGGGCCCGGCCATCGCCAGCTATCTCGCCACCGAATACAAACCGAAACTGGTCGCGGTCATTGACGACGCCACCGCCTACGGCGAAGGTCTTGGCAACGAGGTGGAAAAAACACTGACCGCCGCCGGCATCAAAGTATTGCCGCGCGAAAAGGGCAGCAAGGATACACGCGACTGGAAGGCGGTACTGACCAAGGTCAAAGGCAAAAAACCCGACGCCGTGTTCTACGGCGGCATGGACGCTACCGCCGGCCCGCTGCTCAAGCAGGGCCGCGAACTCGGCATCAAAGTGGTGTTCGCCTTCGGCGACGGCGCCTGCACCAACACGATGAAAGATCTTGCCGGCGACGCGGCCGAGGGCTTCGTCTGCTCGCAGGCGGGCATTCCGGTACAAGCGGCAAGCTCCAAATTTCTCGCCGACTACAAAGCGAAGTTCAACACCGAGCCGATTCAGTACTCGCCGTTCACCTACGACAGCACGCATGTGTTGATCGCCGCGATGCAGAAAGCGAACTCCGCGGATCCCGCAAAATATCTGCCGGAACTGGCGAAGATCAGCCACAACGGCGCCAGCGGCAAAATCGAATTCGATGAAAAAGGCGATCGCAAAAACGCCGAAATGACGATCTTCATGATGAAGAACGGCAAGATTGAACCGCTTGCTATCATTAAGGGCGGCGCGTCGGTGAAGTACGAGGATTTCGTCAAGTCGGCAGCAACTACGCCGGCCGCGGCGCCCGCGACAGCGGAAAAGAAATAGTGGCCGAATTCGGGTCGCTCCAGTCAAAACGGCACCTGCGGGTGCCGTTTTCTTGTCACACTGCCTGACGACGCCGCATGGATATTTTTCTTCAGCAACTCATCAACGGCCTTACGCTGGGCAGCGTCTATGCTGTCGTCGCACTCGGCTACACGATGGTTTACGGCATCATCCAGCTGATCAATTTTGCGCACGGCGAAGTGGTGATGATCGGCGCGATGGTCGCCTTCAGCGTGATCGGCTGGCTAGCCGCCAACACGGCACTGCCGCCGCTTGTCATCGTGCTGATCGGCACACTGGCGGCGATCCCGGCCTGTGTCGGCGTCGGCTACGCACTGGAAATTTTTGCCTACCGGCGTCTGCGCCACGCGCCGCGCCTGGCGCCGCTGATTACCGCGATCGGCGCCTCCATCGTGCTGCAACAGGTCGCCATGATGATCTGGAGCCGCAATCCGCTGGGCTTTCCGCAGATCATTCCGAACACGGTCTACCACTTTGAAGGGGCGACCATCACGCTAGTACAAATCGCCATCATCGTCACCTCGGTGTTGTTGATGGTCGGGCTCACGCTGGTGGTGTACCGCACGCGCCTCGGCGTGGCCATGCGCGCCACCTCGCAAAACGCGCATATCGCCGGCCTGATGGGTGTCAACGTCAACCAGATCATCGCCGCCACTTTCATGATAGGCGCCGCACTGGCGGCGGTCGCCGGCGTGATGGTCGGTAGCTATTACGGCATTGCACATTACACGATGGGCTCGCTGCTCGGCCTGAAGGCTTTTTGCGCCGCCGTCCTGGGCGGCATCGGCAACCTTGCCGGCGCCATGTTGGGCGGCATGCTGCTCGGCATCGTCGAAGCACTCGGCGCCGGTTACATCGGCGATTTCACCAACAATGTGTTCGGCAGCAATTATCAGGACGTCTTCGCGTTTCTGGTTTTGATCGGCGTGCTGGTGTTCCGGCCCTCCGGCTTGCTGGGTGAACGCATCGGCGAGCGCGCCTGAGGTCGGCCCGCGCATTCATGACTTTCACCGGCAAACTCAAAACCAGCCCGGCGGCGCTGTGGAGCGGCGTCATACTCGTCGCCTGCGCCCTGATCGCCCTGCCGTTTGCACTGGCGATGGCGGGCACGACCTGGGTGCGCGTCACCAATCTCGCCATACTGTTCACGCTGCTCGCCCTCGGCCTGAATATCGTGGTGGGCTTTGCCGGCCTGCTCGACCTCGGCTATATCGCCTTCTACGGCGTCGGCGCCTATGTCTATGCGCTACTCGCCTCGCCGCAATTCAATCTGCATCTGCCCTTCTGGGTCATTCTGCCGATCGGCGCGCTGGCCGCCTGCGTCTTCGGCGTGCTGCTTGGCGCGCCGACACTGAAACTGCGCGGCGATTATCTGGCCATCGTCACACTCGGCTTCGGCGAAATCGTGCGCATCTTTTTCAATAACCTGTCGCAGCCGGTCAACATCACCAACGGCCCGCAGGGCATTTCGCGCATCGACCCGTTTACCATCGGTAGTTTCAGTTTCAGCCAGAACGAAGTTTTGCTCGGTCTTAATTTCAGCGGGCCGATCAAATACTATTACCTGCTGCTGCTCGTGCTGATCGCCGTCATCGTGATCAATCTGCGACTCGAAGATTCGCGCATCGGGCGCGCCTGGCAGGCCATCCGCGAGGACGAAGTCGCCGCGCAGGCGATGGGCATCAACACCACGCGCGTCAAATTGCTGGCCTTCGCCATGGGGGCCTCCTTTGGCGGCGTGGCCGGCGGCATGTTTGCGGCGATCCAGGGTTTCATCAGCCCGGAGAGTTTCGTGCTGGTCGAATCGGTGATGGTGCTGTCGATGGTGGTGTTAGGCGGCATGGGCAACATCTGGGGCGTGATTGTCGGTGCGCTGCTGCTGTCCTTCGTACCGGAACTGCTGCGCCACACGGTCGACCCGCTGCAACGCTCGCTGTTCGGTCGCCTGATCGTCGAGCCGGAAGTCGTGCGCATGCTGCTGTTCGGGCTGGCACTGATGCTGATGATGCTGTTCCGCCCGGCCGGCCTCTGGCCATCGAAGGTGCGCCAGCGGGAGCTGGCAGACGAATGAGCGTCCTGCTCGAAGCACGTGACATCGGCAAACGTTTCGGCGGTATCGAGGCGCTCTCGGCAATTTCGCTGACCATTGAGCGCGGCGAAATTTACGGTCTGATCGGGCCTAACGGCGCCGGCAAGACTACCTTTTTCAACGTGCTGACCGGCGTCTACCGCGCCGACGGCGGCGGCTTTAGCTTCGACGGGGCACCCCTCAACGTCAGCGCACCGCACCAGGTCGCCGCCGCCGGCATCGCGCGCACCTTTCAGAACATCCGTCTGTTCGCCAACATGAGCGCACTCGAAAATGTCATGGTCGGACGGCATGCGCGCACGCATGCCGGCATCTTCGGTGCGATTTTGCGCGGTGCCGGCACGCGCGCCGAGGAACGCGCCATCCACGAACGCGCGCGCGCGCTGCTCGATTATGTCGGACTCGCGGCGCGCGGTAACGAAATCGCGCACAGCCTGCCGTATGGCGATCAACGCCGGCTGGAGATCGCGCGCGCGCTGGCCACCGACCCGAAGCTGCTGGCGCTTGACGAACCGGCCGCCGGCATGAACGCCACCGAAACCACCACGCTGCGCCAGTTGCTCGAGCGCATCCGCACGGATGGCACCACCCTCCTGCTGATCGAGCACGACATGAAACTGGTGATGGGCCTCTGCGACCGCATTGCGGTTCTCGATTACGGCCGCAAGATCGCCGAAGGCGCGCCCGCCGCGGTACGCAAGGATGCCGCGGTCATAGAAGCCTATCTCGGGGGCGAACTTGCTTGAAGTAAGCGGATTGCGCGTTTCCTACGGTGGCATCAACGCTGTCAAAGGGATCGATTTCGCGGTGCGCGCCGGTGAAATGGTGACCCTGATCGGCGCCAACGGCGCCGGCAAAACGACCACATTGAAGGCTTTGACGGGCCTGCTTCGCCCCGTCGCGGGCGCCGTCCGCTACAATGGCGAAGATATTGTCGCCGTACCGGTGTATCAGCGCGTAAAAATGGGCATTGCCCTGGTCCCGGAAGGCCGCGGAATTTTTCCGCGCCTGACGGTCGAGGAAAATCTCGATATGGGCGGTTATGTCCGTAACGATGTTGCGGCGATCCGTGCCGATCGCGATCATGTTTATGCGCTGTTCCCGCGCCTGGCGGAACGCCGCCGGCAAACCGGCGGCACCTTGTCGGGCGGCGAGCAGCAGATGCTGGCAATCGGCCGCGCCATGATGAGCCGGCCGCGGCTGTTATTGCTCGACGAACCGAGCATGGGGCTGGCACCGCTGATGGTGCAGAAGATTTTTGCAACGATACGCGCCATTGCCGCAGAGGGCGTAACGATCATGCTGGTCGAACAGAACGCAAGACTGGCGCTGGAAGTGTGTCAAAGGGGCTATGTAATGGAAAGCGGTGAAATAACATTGCACGACGACGCGCAGGCATTGCTGGCAAATCCGCAGGTGCGCCGCGCCTATCTCGGCGAGGACGCATGAAAATATCCGAACCCGTCCAGAACGTACTGCTTGCGCTCGGCGCTGCCGCGCTGGTCGGCGCGCTGTTCTTTCTTTATAACAAGACCGAGGCGGTTGATTTGCGCGAACGCAATGAAGCCCTCGGCACCTTGCGCGAGCTGAAGGAAATCGATGTGCGCTGGGACGTTGACGTACTGCGTGCCCGCCTCGAGACCGATCCCGGCAGCGCGCCGCAGATCGACCGCGCGCCGGCGGCGCACAAAGCACTGCAAAACCTCGACGCTGCCAGTAAATCGATCACCAGCCCGGCGCTGAGCGCAGCCCTGCCCGATCTGACCAAGGCGATCCAGCAAAAAGCCGAGCTGGTCGGCAAATTCGCTGCAGCCAGCGCCGCTGCCAAAGCCGGCCTCGACGGCCTTGTGCGCAACAGCAGCGAACTGGCGGCACAGGGTGCCACGCCAAAAGCACGCGGCGCCACATTAGAGACCACGCTCACCCGGCTTGCCAGTGTCGCGCCGCTGTACTACCGGCAGGCCGAAGAAGCGCAACAAAAAGCGCTTGAGTCGGCGCTCGGCGATCTGCAATCGGCCGCACTGGCGCTGACCGAGATTCCGCGCGTCAAAGCCGAGCAAGCCTACAACGCCGGCGCGCTGCTGCTCAAGAACAAACCGGACGAACTCGAGCTGGCGAAGCAGGTCGGACGTTTGACCTCGGGGCCGCGGCTCGATGCGCTGACCTTTGCATTTACGCAGGAAGTCGAGGAAACGCTGCACGAGAAAGAGCGCTTCCGCGTTTATCTGATTGCTTACGCCACCGCGCTGCTGATCCTGCTCGGCTACCTCGGCGGCAACCTGCGCGCCGCCAACGTAACCCTCGAGCACCGCGTCGAGGAGCGCACCAGAGAACTTTCCGACGCGTTGAAGCACCTCAAGGAATCCGAAGCACAACTGATCCAGTCGGAAAAAATGTCCTCGCTCGGGCAGATGGTGGCCGGCGTCGCCCACGAGATCAACACGCCGCTGGCCTACGTCAAGAACAGCCTCGGTGCGGTCGCCGGAAAACTGCCGGCGCTCAGCGACACCGTCACGCACGGCGAGAAACTGCTCGCCCTGCTGCAGGCCGGCAACAGTGCCAATCCCCAGGACCTGTCGCGCGAATTCGCCAAGGTGTCTGGGCTGATCACGCAGCTGCAGCAGCACAAGACGATGGAAGAGCTGACGGGGCTGGTCAACGACGGCCTCTTCGGCACCAACCAGATGACGGAAATCGTCGGCAACCTGAAAGACTTCAGCCGCCTCGATCGCAGCAAGGTCACCCGTTTCAACCTGAACGACGGACTGGCGAGCACACTGATGCTGGCCAAACACCTCCTGAAGTCGGTCTCGATCGACCGCAAACTGGGGGAAATTCCCGCCATCGTCTGTTCGCCGTCGCAGATCAACCAGGTCTTCCTCAACCTCGTCACCAATGCGGCGCAGGCGATGGAAGGCGCGCAGGGCAAGATCACGCTGACCACGCGCGCCGACGGCGACGGCGTAATGGTCGAAGTCGCCGACACCGGCAAGGGCATCGCGCCGGAAAATCTGCAGAAAATTTTCGATCCGTTTTTCAGCACCAAGGAAATCGGCAAGGGCACCGGCCTCGGCCTTTCGATCTCGTTCAAGATCATTGAGCAGCACGGCGGCCGCATCACCGTTGATTCGGTCGTCGGCACCGGCACCACCTTCAAGGTCTGGCTGCCGCTGAATCCGCCCGCCGACGCCGCGCTCGACGCATAAAAACAGCCAGGGCCAAGCGCAAACACACGTGACCACGTTACCGGAAAAAATCGGCAAGTATGAAATCCAGGGCATCCTGGGCCGCGGCGGCATGGGCGTGGTCTACAAGGGCTACGATCGCGCGATCGCGCGCAACGTCGCCATCAAGGCCATCAGCAAAGCCATGCTCGACAACGAAGAGCTCAAGCACGTGGTGGCGCGCTTCCGTCACGAAGCGCAGGCGGTCGGCCGCCTCGTCCACCCGCGCATCGTGCAGATCTATGACTACGGCGAAGACGACCAGGTCGCCTACATCGTCATGGAACTGGTCAACGGCAAGCCGTTGTCCGAGCACCTCGCGCAGGAAACCAGTTATGAAGTCCGCGAGGTCGGTGAAATCATCCGCCAGTTACTCGATGGTGTCGGCCACGCGCACGCCGAGCATGTCATTCACCGCGACATCAAGCCCTCCAACATCCTCGTCAACAGCGACGGGCGCATCAAGCTCAATGACTTCGGCATCGCGCGCATCGAAGCGTCGAACCTGACGCAGGTCGGCGACGTGCTGGGCACGCCGCATTACATGGCACCCGAGCAGTTTCTCGGCGCCGAGATCGACACCCAGGCCGACCTCTATTCGGTCGGCGTCATCGCCTATGAACTGCTGACCGGCCGCAAGCCCTTCACCGGCAACACGGCGGCGGTGATGCAAGCCGCGCTCAATCAGGAACCGGAACTGCCGTCGCACTTGCAGCCCAAGCTGTCGCCGCTGATGGACAAGGTGCTGCTCAAGGCGCTGGCAAAAAAAGCGGCGAACCGCTTCCAGAGTGCCCACGAATTTGCCGAGGCCTTCCGCGATGCGATCAACGCGTCGCTCAACCCGACCGGTGCCGCACCGGCGAGTGGACCGGACACCTCGGCACTGATGAACGCCGCGCGCATGATCAACACGCCAGTGCTCGACCCGACGTTCACATCGTCCGGCGAACCGCCGGCGGAGGCCACCGGCGACAGCGCCATCAGCCTCGATACCGGCGTCAAGAAAGGGCGGCTGCTCGTCATCGACGACGAAGAGCGCATTCTCACCGCGCTAAAGTCGTTGTTCCGCAACCGCTACCACGTCTTCGCCACCACCGACGGCAACAAGGCGCTCGACTTTCTGCGCCGCTACCAGATGCATGTCGTCATCTCGGATCAGCGCATGCCGATCATGACCGGCGTCGAACTGCTGCGCCAGTCGCGCGACATTTCGCCACGCAGCGTGCGCATCCTGCTTACCGGTTATTCCGATCTCGCCTCCATCGTCGGTTCGATCAACGACGGTGAAATCTATCGTTTCATCAGCAAGCCCTGGGACAACGCCGAGCTGCAGAAAATCGTCGCCGAGGGCGTGACCATTGCACTGGAACTCGCCAACACCAAGACCGCGGTCGCCGAGCTGCCCGAAAAAATGGACGCCGGCGTGCTGGTCATCGACAAGGACGAGGAAATCCACCGCGTCGCGCGCGAACTCGTCGGCAACCGCTGCCCCGTGCACTACGCGGCCGACCTCGACGGCGCGCTGGCCGTCATGCAGCAGCATGAAGTCGCGGTGGTCATCACCGACATCGAAGCCGGCTACGACCAGGTGATGGCGATGCTGAAAATCCTCAAGCAGGAAAATCCGCAGATATTGACGATCGTGGTCACCACGGCGTCCGATTCGGAACTGGTGATCGAGCTGATCAACCAGGCGCAGATCTTCCGCTTCCTCAACAAACCGGTAAACGTGCGCCTGCTCAAAAGCCACGTCGAAGCCGCACAGCAGCGCTACCTCACCTACAAACAATCGCCCGAGCTGCTCGATGCGCACCGCGTGCAAAGGGCCGAAGGCGTGCGCGCCTCATCAATCGGGCAGCGCGTTCTCGACGGCATTAAAACGTTGCGCGGAAAGTGGTTCGGCGGGCGCTGACGCTCGACCTTGTGGCGCAGGCGACTCGCCTGCGAGAAGCACGGTATCTCTACTTCATCGGATTGCGCAGCGTGGGCAACTCGTTACACGCAGCGGTGCTGCGGTATTTGATACGCGATACGCGGTGCTTCAACTGCGCCGGGGGCAGTTAGTAGTTTCCACCACGCACAAACCGCGCAATCCCCGCCGCGAATTCCGCATCCAGATTGGCAAACCCGTGCGGCATGCGCGCGCCGCAGGCTTCGACGCTCGCCACCGCGGCCGCGCCGCCCGTCAAAGTCACCACCTGCTCGCGCACGCCATCCGTGCGCGCAGTGATGCGTTGCATCGCCGACGCCGGCGAACGAATGCACTTGTCGTCGGCGTGGCCGATGACGAGCACCGGCACGCGGATCTCTTCGAGCGCCACATCGAACACGGTCTGCACGACATAGGATTTCGCACCGCCGACCATCATCGCCGACATCAGCACAATGCCGTCGGGCGCCGCCGGCGCTTTGAGCCGCGCCGCCGCGTTCGCCACCGAGATCGTGCCGCGGCTGTGGCCGGCGAGCCACACCGGCGCTTTTATGCGCGCGCGCACATCCTCGATGATCCTGCCGAGATCCTCCGCGTGTGCCGGCGCCAGACGGAAGCCGGCGAGACCGTCTTCGCCCGGATGATCGGAGGGCGTGTCGACCAGCATCGTAATCAGACCATGCGCCAGAAAATCCGGGATCGCGCGCACCAGCGGATTGCCGTCGAGTGCGCGCGCGCAGCCGCGTTCGTCGAGTCTCAAATCGCCGCCGCCGCCCGCCAGCAGCAGCAGCGCCGCGCGCGGTTGCGGTGCGCCGTCATTCGGCAGCGTCAATGCATAACGCGTGGTCGTGCCGTCGTGGGTTTGCAGGGTGACGACTTCGCCACAGGTGCGGTCGGCTTGCTGCGCGCCAGCGAACGCGGCGCAGAACATCAGCGCAACTGCAACCGCTGTTGTCTGTAGGTTGGGCTGACGCAGGAAGCCCAACATCGTGCTCATCGAAAATTTCAGTTTCGGGATTGCACGCATGTCCGGTGTGAAATCGTACCGATATGTGACGCGGCGAAGCGTTGGGCTTCCTGCGTCAGCCCAACCTACCGTGCTGGTGAGTTAGGACTCATCATTTTAGTCGCCACATCATGATCTCTGTGGTACGGCGCTCAGTGACTGATTGGAGGCACCCAAAAAACTCGAGCGGCCAAATTGAGCCGCCTCTGGAATCGTTGGCTTCTTCGTCACATTGAATATCTCGTTTCTTCAGCCATGTACGCTGCTCCTGACGAAGAAGTCGCTGATTTTCCTTGGACAACTGGGTTATAACATTTATGTACGCCTCATTAAGCGATCTATCCGCTGTTCTGTAGTCGCGAACTGCACAGGCGTTCATTTGCGTTTGAGTGCCGTCATATTTGCACTCAGGTTCATTACCTCTACGGATCTCAGATTTCGCGAAGCATTCTCCGTCGACAAGCCCCGCATTGGGGTCGCAGTTGAGTCTATTCTGTGCGAATACCATCGACGACATTGCCAAAAAAGCTATCGTCAATTGGCGCATGGTACTTCCTCTTTGAGCTTTAACCAGTATTATTGATCTTCGCATAAATCATGACATCACCAAAGGGTAGCCTGCATCCAGCAAGCGGCGATGATCGAAGGGCGCTTCTGAGCGCTCTTGAGCTTGTTGCGGGCGGTGGTGCGCAATTCGGTGAGATTGCCCGGACAGTA
>JANXSE010000149.1 GCA_025356695.1 Betaproteobacteria bacterium | reverse complement strand
TACGGGAACCATGTTTCCCACGCCAATAACAAGACACACCGCCGCTTTCTGCCGAACCTGCAGTCGCGTCGTTTCTGGGTCGAGAGCGAGAACCGCTGGGTGCGCATGCGCGTATCGGGCGCGGGTCTGCGCACCATCGACAAAAAGGGCATCGATGTCGTGATCGCTGAAATGCGCGCACGCGGCGAAGAAATCTAAGGGGCCCGATCATGCGTGAAAAAATCAAACTCGAATCACGCGCCGGTACCGGCCATTTTTACACGACCACCAAAAACAAGCGCACCACGCCGGACAAGATGGAAGTGAAGAAATTCGATCCCGTCGCGCGCAAGCATGTGACCTACAAAGAAACGAAGATCAAATAATCCTGATCTTTGCCAATAAAAAAGCCCGCTCGCGCGGGCTTTTTTATTGGCTGTTTCAGCGCTTAGTTCTGGGCCAGGCGGTAGCGGCGCAAGCGCAGGGAGAATTCCTGCAAGGCATCAATGCCGCTGGTCTCGGCGCGGCGGCACCAGTCTTCAAGCTGGTGCACCAGTTGTTCTTTCGTCGCCGACGAGCGCTGCCACAGCGCCGTGAGTTCTTCGCGCATCGAATAAACCGTTTCGAGCTTTTTGCTGTTGCTCAGCATTTCGTTGACGCGTTCGCGGTCGAAGGCCGACAACTTGCGCGCATCGCTGTCGAGCAGGCGGCGCACCGATTTGCGGTCGACGTTGACGGCGTGGGCAGCGCGCAGTCGTGCAATTTCCTCGGCACAGGTTTGTTTCAGCGAACGCGCGTATTTGGTCAGCACTTCGTAACGGCTGAGCACGATCGCCTGCAGTGCATCCTGATCGCAGGCTGCGTCATTGCCGACCAGCAGTTTGGGCGCGACCTTCTTCACATGCGCCAGCCCGGCGATTTCAAGCAGCCTGATGTAGAGCCAGCCGATATCGAATTCCCACCATTTGTTCGACAGGCGTGCCGACGAGGGGTAGGCATGATGGTTGTTGTGCAGTTCCTCGCCACCGATCAGGATGCCCCACGGCAGGATGTTGCGGCTGGCGTCTTCCGCCTGGAAATTGCGATAGCCCCAGTAGTGGCCGACGCCGTTGATGATACCGGCGGCGAAAATCGGGATCCACATCATCTGGATTGCCCAGATCGTAATGCCGGGGAAGCCGAAGAGAACAAAATCGATTACCAGCATTGAGGCAATGCCCGCCACCGAGTGGCCGGTGTAGACATGGCGTTCCATCCAGTCGTCGGGCGTGCCCTGGCCGAATTTTTCGAGGGTCTCGGGATTGACCGCCTCGACCTTGTACAGATCCGCGCCTTCCCACATCACCTTGTTGATGCCGAGGATCTGCGGGCTGTGCGGGTCTTCCGGTGTTTCGCAACGCGCGTGATGTTTGCGGTGGACTGCGGTCCACTGCTTGGTTTCCATGCCGGTGGTGATCCACAGCCAGAAGCGGAAAAAATGGCTGACGACCGGGTGCAGATCGACTCCGCGATGCGCCGAATGGCGGTGCAGATAGATGGTGACCGATGCGATGGTGATGTGTGTGATGCCCAGCGTAACAGCTACCAGGCCCCACAAAGAAAGATCAAATACGCCTGAATACATGGAGGATTCCGTGGTCGGAGACTGGCGGCAGTCTACCGAACTATCGATACCCTGCAAAGAGATTTTTTGGCCGCTTTGCCGGCGCGGAAACCGCTTTCGATCACATCATTCAAGCCCTTGTACGCGCTGGGGAAACGCGTCTGTCGATCAGGTCTTGACAGCGCCTTCGCCGAGCAGCCGGACTTCGCGCTGCGGATACGGGATTTCAATGCCCTGCGCCTTGAATTCGCGCCAGATTGCGTAGTAGATATCGGAGCGCAGCGCCGCGCCGCCGAGTTCGGGGTCGCGTATCCAGACGCCGAGTTCCAGATTGATGCCGCTGTCGGCAAACGCCGTGATGGTGACGCGCGGTTCGGGCGAGGGCAGTACACGCGCATGCGCGCGCGCCGCGTCGAGCAGCACGCGCGTGGCGGCATCGAGATCGCTGCGGTAACTGACCTGCACCGGGACCGACACGCAGACGCGGCTGTCGCTGTACGAATGGTTGATGACGGTCGAGGTGATCACCGTTTCGTTGGGAATGATCGCCTCGGTGCCGTCGCCGCTGCGCACGACGACGTAACGCGCCGTCATCTTGTTGAGCTGGCCGGTGCTTTTTTCGATCGTCACGATGTCGCCGATCTTGACCGAATGGTCGAGCAGGATGATGAAACCGCTGATGTAGTTGCTGGCGATTTTCTGCAGGCCGAAGCCGATGCCGACGCCAAGCGCGCCGCCGAATACCGATAGCGCGGTGAGGTCGATGCCAACCGCCGGCAGCACGAGGAACAGCGCTAGCAGCACGAGCACCGGCCGCAGCAGTTTCGACAGCATCACGCGCAGCGTCATCTGCAGGCGCTGTGCGCCCATCAACTGTTCTTCGACGAGCCGGCTGATCCACAGTGTCAGCAGCAGCGTGAGGATGATCCACAGCGCAGCCTGGCCGACGGCGAGGAGCGATATTTTCTGTTTGCCGATGTGAAAGCTGATGTCGTCGAAATACGCGATGATGCCCGGCGCGAGACCGATTACATGCAGGGCAAAGCCGCCCCATACCAGCCAGCTGATGGTGCGCTCGAAGACGGAGGCGATGCCGCCGGCGGTGAACACCAGCCGCAATACATAGGCGAAGCTGCGGCTGATAACCAGCGCGGTGAGCAGCGGCACTGCGATATTCAGCAGACTGATGCCGTGATAGCCGTTCAGCGACCAGCGCGCCACCAGCACCAGCAGCAGCGCGCTGAGCGGAAACGCCAGGCGCCGCAGCAGGCCGGCGAAGCGCCGCTCGCCGGTCGCGTCACCCGCAAGATTCAGCTGGCGCCGCACGTACCAGGTGAGGGTTGCCGCCAGCGCGAGGCACAGCAGCAGCGCGGCAACCTGCCAGACGAATTGCACGTCGTGCAGTTCCTGCCAGAATTTGACGAGCAGCGATTCGAAGGTGGGGGTCAAACGACGATCCGTCGGCGGCCGGAAAAATTTATTCTAGCACGCGCAATTCCGGCTTCAACGACGCGACGATGCGTGCGTGTAGTGGCGCCGCCAGTTGTTGTAATAGGCATCGCACAGCGGTGGATTGCCGCGCAGGAGCAGCGCATTTTCCGCGTTGCGTTGCTGTGCCGCGGTCGTGAAGTTGTAGCTGCCGGTGATTACCACGCATTGTTCGAGGCCGGCGTCGATCACCATGGTCTTGTTGTGTGCGGCGGCGTGCTGGTGATCGTAGCGCAGGGGCACCTTGCCGCGCGTCAGGTCGCGCAGCACGGCGGGGTCGCTGCGCGCCTGCTCGGCATCGACCAGTACGCCGACTTCAACGCCGCGACGATGCGCGCGCACCAGCGCGTCGGCGATGCGGCGGTGCGTGAAGCTGTAGGCCTGCACAAGGATCTGCTGGCGCGCTTCGTCGATGGCGGCAATGATCATGCTGTCGACCGGATCGCCCGGCGTGAACGCATATTGCACCGTGCCGGCCGCTGCGAACGGCGTGAGCGGCGCCGCTGGCTGCAGTGCAAGGACGGGTGCGCCGGCGCAGGCCAGCGCCATGCACAGGATGCGTGCGGTAACCATGTCCAATCCAACGGCCGGATAGCGCGGCGCGTTGACGCGGTGGCGTGAAAGCCGCCGCGATCAGACGGGATTGCGTTCCATGACGGCGGCGAAAAAGCCGTCGCAACCCTGGCGCTGCGGTGTGAGTTCGAGAAACTCGCCTGTATCGAGATCGATATGCTGCTGGCGCAGCACGTCCGCCGCCGGCAGCAGTTTGAACGATGGATGCGAGCCCAGAAAGTCGCTCACGACATCGCGGTTTTCCATGCGCAAAAAACTGCAGGTGGCGTAGACGAGACGGCCGCCGGGTTTTACCAGCGTCGCGGCGGCAGCGAGTATCGAGCGTTGTTTGACGGAAAGCTCGGCGATGCCCTGTGCGCTCTGCCGCCATTTGAGATCGGGATTGCGGCGTAGCGTGCCAAAGCCGCTGCACGGCGCATCAACCAGTACGCGGTCGATCTTGCGCGCCAGCCGCCGCACGCGCGGGTCGTGTTCGGAGTCGAGCAGTTGCGGGTGTACGTTCGACAGCTGTGAACGGCGCAGGCGCGGCGTCAGTTTGCTCAGACGGTGTTCCGAGATGTCGAACGCATAGAGGCGTCCGGCCGATTGCATCATGGCGCCGAGGGCGAGTGTTTTGCCGCCGGCGCCGGCGCAGAAATCGACCACCATTTCGCGGCGCTTCGGCGCCAGCAGATAACACAGCAGCTGGCTGCCTTCGTCCTGTACCTCGACTTTGCCGGAGGTAAACAGGGGATGGCGGTTGAGCGCGGGCTTGCCTGCCAGGCGCACGCCCAGCGGCGACAGCGGTGTGGCCGCTGCGCCGATGCCATCGGCCGCGAATGCCTGCAATACCTCGTCGCGGTTCGACAGCAGCGGATTGACGCGCAAATCGAGCGGTGCCGGCTGTTGCAGCGCGCGGCCGAGCGCGAGGATTTCGTCTTCGCTCATTTGCAGTGCGAGCATTTCGACCAGCCATTGCGGCAATTCGGCATTCACCGCCAGCGGTGCGGCTTCTTCGCGCGGTGTTTTCAGCGTGGCGGCCCATTCCGCATCGGCGCCGAACAGCGGTTCAAGCTGGCGCAGACTGACGCCCCCGGTGCGGCTGAAATAGGCGAGCAGCAGGCGCCGCGGGGTGTCGGCGCCGGTGTGAAATTCGAGACTGTAACGGTGTCGCAAGAGGGCGAACACGGTATCGGCGACGAAGGCGCGCTCCTCCTGGCCGAGTTGTTTGTTCAGGCGGAAATACTGCGAGAGTACCGCGTCTGCCGGCTGCGTCATCGGCAGGATTTGCGCGAGCGCATCCGCCGCCGCCCTGAATTGCCCCTGCGTGATTTTCATTCTTCGCCCACCCTGATATCGCTGACTAGTTGTTCGCCCGAAGGGTGCCCCTCGCGGTCGAAAAAACGAATGCGTACCGGCAGCCAGCGGTAAGCCGGTGCCAGCCACAGTTCGATGGATTCTTCGTTGGCGCGGCGCACCTGCCGCACCGGTACTGCGCGTAGTTCGCCGAACGGCGTCTGCAGCGTCTCTTCAATGCCGACCTCGAGTTCGTAACGCTCGAATTTCCAGCCGTTGGTGATCGGCAGTTCGATGCGCCCGGGACTCAGCGGCATGAGGCCCAGCTGGTACATGAAGCTGACGAGGTCCTGCGCGTTGTCGGCGAGCGGTGCGCTCTTCACCGGTTCGCCGAAGCTGATGGTCTGCGTTTTCCAGTCGAAGCGCGCGGTTGCGCCGTCTTTTTCGCCGCGGCGCTCACGCGAGTTGCTGAAACTTTCAGGACGCAGACCGGCAGCGGTCAGGCGACCGCTGCTGATGTATTCGATCGACTGGCGGGCGAACATTGCCGCAATGCCGGTGGTTTCGGAGGCACTGCGCACGCGATAACTGTCGTCGCTGATAGTCCACGA
The DNA here is from genome assembly GCA_025356695.1 of Betaproteobacteria bacterium. The sequence continues at coordinate 1,946 of JANXSE010000149.1, read as the reverse complement.
TTGCACGGTGCGCCCGACGTTGAAGCGGTTGCTGCCGAGATAAAGCTCGTAGCTGATCTCGCCGTTGCGCGGCAGCCGGCGCGCCAGGGCAGGCGCCAGTTTGGTTTCGACGGGCGGTGTGCTTGCCACCGGCACCGGCGCTTCGCCGGTCGCCGGCGTTGCGCTCGCGCCCGGCGCGTCATTGTTTGCGGCGGGGGTTGTTGTTGCAGCGACAGGATTGGTTGTGGTGGCCGTGTCAGTGAGGTTCGCCGGTGCAGTCGCCGCTGGCGGCGCCACGCGGGACGGTCGCGGCAACACCGGCGGCAGCGCCGGCGCGGCCTGCAGCCGCACGCGCAGGGGCGGTGGTTCGACCGCCTGCCGGAACACCGGCAGCGAAATATCGGAGACGATCAGCAGATGTGCAAGCAACGACAGCAGCGCGAAGATCGCCAGTTTGCGCATCGTGTGGATGTCGGCCACGCGTTATTTCGATTCAAACCGGGTAATCAGTTGCTCAAACTTCGAACCGTCATTTTCGCTAATCAACAGCTTCACCGGAAACAGGTGGTGGTCCGGCGAGAGCCAGATTTCGACACCGTTGTCGTTGCCTTCGCGCTGCTTCACCAGATGCAGCGTCCGCAGTTTGCCCAAGGGGGTGTCGAGTGTTTCCTGACCGGCCAGTTGGTAGCGGTAGTGCTCGATTTTTTTGCCGTTGCTGGTCATCGGAAAGGCCAGATCGCGCAGTTTTTCCTCGGCCAGAAACATGAACTGGTACATCACCGACAGGCGGTCCTGGGCACCGGCGCCCAGCGCCGCGCTCTCATGGCGGCCGTCAAACGACATCTTGAGCAGGCCAGTCTCCCAGTCAAAGCGGTCGCTCACATTTTTACTTGGATCGTCGAGCCGGCCGTAATCGAACTGGTCGGGCCTGAGGCCAGCCGCAGTGACCGTGCCGCTGCTGCTGACCCGGATGCGGGTACGCACAAATACCGCCAGCAGCCCGGCCGGCGTTTGTTCGCTGATGACCTTGTATTTGCCCTCGCCGCGCTCGAACGATTCGCTGGCGGTGGCGACATGCAGGCCGTCCTTGTAGACCTCGTATTCGGCCTTTACGACGAGCGGCGGCGCGGCGCCGACGGCAGCGGCAAACAGCAGGAGTGCGGCCGGCAGCAGGCGGGCGGGCTTCATCGTTCGAGCAGCGGTGACAGCAGCGCGCCGGCCGCCTTGCGCGCGCCGTCGAGCCGTACTGCGCCCTGCGGCGTGATGGTCAGGCGGCCGGCGCAAAACCATGCGACCGCCTGCGGGTAAATGCAGTGTTCCTGCGCGAGCACGCGCGCGGCCAGCGTGTCTTCGTTGTCGCCGTCGAGGACCGGCACCACCGCCTGCGCGACGATCGGGCCGTGGTCGAGTTCCGGCGTCACGAAATGCACGCTGCAGCCGTGCACCTTGACGCCGGCTGCGAGCGCGCGGCGGTGCGTGTGCAGGCCGGTGAACGACGGCAGCAGCGACGGGTGGATATTCATGATGCGGCCGTCGTAGTGCCCGACAAACTCCGCAGTGAGGATGCGCATGAAACCCGCGAGCACGACGAGTTCCGGCGCATACGCATCGATGGCCGCCGCCAATGCGCTGTCGAATGCTGTGCGGTCGGGGTAGGCGCGGTGATCGACTACTTGCGTCGCCACACCATGGCGCCGTGCGGTGGCGAGGCCCGCCGCGCCGGCGTCATTGCTGATTACGGCGGCGACGCTAATTGGCAGCCGCGCTTCGAGGATCGCCTGCATGTTGCTGCCGCGCCCCGAAATCAGAATGACGACCTTTTTCATGTGACGACGGTTTGTTCCTCGCCCGGCTTGCGTGCCGCGATGCTGCCGATGCGCCAGACGGTTTCGCCGGCCGCACGCAGCGCGTCGGCGGCGGCCATGGCATCTGCCGCGGCGACGATCAACACCATGCCGATGCCGCAG